>CAZUQT010000001.1:0-59285 GCA_964622585.1 uncultured Elusimicrobiaceae bacterium
GAAATAGTTCCGCCCAAAGCCTGTCCCTCCTGCGCCTCCGAGCTTTTTAAAGACGAGGAGGAAGTCGCCCTGCGCTGCGTCAACCCGTCGTGCCCCGTCCAGTTCAAGCGCTCCCTCCTGCACTTCGCCTCCCGCGACGCGATGAACATCGAGGGCTTCGGCGTTTCTTCTACGGAGCAGCTTGTGGACAAGGGCCTGGTGAAGGGCTTTCCGGATATCTACCGCCTCAGAAAAGAGGACCTGCTGGGGCTGGAGCTTTTTAAGGATAAAAAAGCCGATAACCTCCTGGCGCAGATAAACAAGAGCAAAGAACAGCCGCTCTCCCGCCTTATCTACGCCCTCGGCATACGCCATATCGGAGAAAAGAACGCGCGCGTGCTGGCGCAGCATTTTAAAACCATGAAGGCCTTCATGGGCTCCGGCCTGGAGGAATTGGCCCGCGTCAGCGACGTCGGGCCCGTAATAGCCGAGGCCGTCACCGAATTTTTCAAATCCGGGGCCACCCGGAAGATGGTCGCTGAACTGGGCGAACTGGGACTGCGCCTCGACGAGCCGGAGCGCAAAAATACCGGCGGAGCGCTCGCCGGGAAGACTTTCGTTTTTACGGGGGAGCTGAAGACCATGACGCGCGACGAGGCGCAGGCGAAAGTGCTGGAGCAGGGGGGGAAGGAAACATCGAGCGTCTCGTCCAAGACTTCCTACGTGGTCGTGGGCGAGGCCCCGGGCTCCAAATACGATAAAGCGAAAAAATTAGGCGTGCCCGTGCTTTCCGAAGAGGAATTCATACGGCTTATTTCCAGTTAAGGGGACGTCAGCGCCCCGGGAGCAGAAAAATGGACTATAAAATTTTAGCGGCCGCCCTGGCTATTTCGGCTCAATGTCCTCTTAAAGCCGCGCCGGCGGTGGAAACCTCCCTTTTGACCGCTGCCCCGCCCAAGGCGGCCAGCCTGAACGAAGTGGTCAAGTTCAGGACGAAAGCCGGCTATCACTTTAACCTGGAAGCCCCGCAGGAATGCGGCGATTCGGAAGCTTTCGAGATCACTAAGCCTTCGCTGAAGTGCAAATTCGCCGCCGCCGGTGAGCAGATAGTCAGCCTGAAGATCTGCGACGATGGCGGGACGGCCTGCATGTTCGAGGATTTTACCGTGCTGGTGAAGGGCGAAGCTAAACAGCCAGCCGCTAAAACCTCGAAAACGGCTAAGGATACCGGGCTCGACGGCTTCCTGCTGAACGACCCCGCGGCCGCGCTCGAGCAGGCTAAAAAAGAACATAAACTGCTTTTTATCGATTTTTTCGGCAGGTGGTGTCCGCCGTGCAGGGTGATGGAAGATACCGTTCTGACGCACCCGGCCTTCCTCGAGGCCACGCGGGAGATGGTGCGCATCAGCCTCGACGTGGACAGGCCGGAGGTGCGCGAATGGCGCTCCCTCTTCAAGCCCGGCGGTTATCCGACCTACCTCATAGCCGACGCCGAACTGAACGAGATAGGGCGCTGGAGCGGGAGCTGTAATCTCTCGGCTTTCAATTCATGGGTCGGGGAACAAGTGCGCTGGAAAGACCAGCCTATTGAAAAAGCCAAGGCCGCCGCCGGGCTGGACGAGGCGGGCAGGCTGCGCATCGCTAAAAATTATATGGCCGCGGAGAAATGGGCGGAGGCGCGAAAAGCGCTGGCCGGCATAAATACCCGGTCCGCCGCTTACCTGGACGCGCAGGCGCAGATCTCAGGGGCCGAATCGACCGAGACGGTAAAAATGCTGCCGCTTTACATGGGCTTTATAGACCGCTTCGACGGGCATGACGGCTTGCCGGCGGAGGGCGCGGTCCTGGACTGGATAGCGGCCCTCCATAAACTCAACCCGGAGGCCGCGAAGCCTTACGTATCCGGCCTGGACGCGCTCATAGAGCGCCTGAATAATT
Organism: uncultured Elusimicrobiaceae bacterium; assembly: GCA_964622585.1. Lineage (GTDB taxonomy): Bacteria > Elusimicrobiota > Elusimicrobia > Elusimicrobiales > UBA9959 > UBA9959. The sequence continues at coordinate 1,918 of CAZUQT010000001.1, forward strand.
CAAAGGACGCGCTGGAAGAGGGTTATGCTCCCACGGATGTTCTTTACCAGGCGGCCACGGATATGGACGAAGCCGGGCTCGCGGACCTGTCGAACGGACTTTATATCCGCGCGGCCGGGGCTTACGGTGAGCAGGCGGATAAAGCGGAGAAGCCCGAGCTCGCCAAGGGCTTGCGCATGTCGCAGGCCCGCTGCCTTATGGGCGCTAAGCTCTACAAGGACGCGGCCGCGGTTTACGGCGGGCTCGTGGAAAAATTCCCGGGCGAGTACGCTTTCCACCGTTCGTACGCAAGTGCGCTGCTGCAGCTGAAGAATTACCCCGAGGCCCTAAAAGAAGCCTGCCTCGCGGTCGATCTTTCCTACGGGGACATCCATTCCAGCGCCGTGATCCTGAAAGCCAGGATAGAACTGGCCCAGAAGAATAAAGCCGGGGCGCTTAAGACGATCAAGGACGCGCTTGCTAAACTGGAGGCCTCCAAGGACAACTCTCCCTCGGCTTCGCGCGGCCTTAAGGCCTACCTGAAGGATTTAACCGCGCCCGAGTAAAACGGACCTATGGATAAAACAGCGTACCTGAGCGTTTACGACAAGACAGGGCTGGAGGAATTCGCCCTCGGCCTGGAAGCGCTCGGCTTCGGGATCTACGCTTCCGGTTCCACCTATAAACTTCTGGCCGAGGCCGGCATCGAGGCGGAGGAAGTCCGGTATTCCCCGCCGGTGCCTTACGCCGTGCTTAAGGCTATGTCGGGGCGTTTCCCCGCCGTTTCCGAGAACGGAGTGGAGCTGCCGGGCTTTTACGTAGTGGCCGCCAACCTTTACCCCATAGCCAGCATAGTCGGCCAGGAGGAGTTCGCCATCGGGGAGCTCTCCAGCTATCTTGACCAGGCCAACTCCGCCGTGCTGCGCGCCGCCGCCCGCGATTTCGAGAATGTTATTACGGCGTCCAGCCCGGCGGATTACGCGCCTTTGCTCCTCGCCCTTAAAGAGGCCGGCGGCCTCGAGCCGGAAGTGAAGAAGCAGCTGGCCGCCAGGGCCTGGCAGCACCTGGCCGCTTACGACGCCACCGTGGCGCAGTACCTTTCCGAGACCGGAAACCTGCTGGGCGACGAAGTGGTGCTGAGCCTGAAAAAAGTCTCGGACCTGGAGTACGGGGAGAACCGTCACCAGAGAGCCGCTTTCTACGCCCTCAGCGGCGCCCGCCCGCGCGGCCTCAACGCCGCGAAGACCCTGGCCGGGGCCGGGCTAAACCTCAATCACTACCTCGACCTGGATACCGCCTTCGAGCTCGCTCTCGAATTCGAAGAGCCGGTCTGCGCTATTTCAAAGCACGACAGGCCGACCGGAGTCTGCGCCGCCGGCACGCAGGCGGAGTCCCTGCGCTGCGCCTTAAAGAGCGACCCTGCGGGGGCGGTCGGCGGAACCGCCGCTTTCAACCGGCAGGTAGAGAGCGAGACGGCCGCGGTTCTGGCCGGAACTTTTATCGAAAGCGTGATCGCCCCGGAATACAGCCCCGAGGCGCTTAAAATACTGCGCGCCAAGGAAGGCCTGCGGGTGCTGTCGCTTTCCGCCCCCGTGCTTTCCCCTTACGAGGTGGAGCTGCACTCCGTTTCCGGCGGAGTGCTGATAGAGTCCAAGGACAACAGGCTTTTTTCCTCGGAGCCCGCCTGCGTCACCAGGCGCAAGCCCTCCGACGCCGAGCTGCGGGCGCTGCTTCTGGCCTGGAAAACCGTCAAATACGCCAAGACCTACGCCGCCGTGCTCGCCGAGGGGCACAATGTCCTGGCCGTCAGCGCTTCGGAAAGCTCCAGTTACGACGCGGTCAGGAGCGCCCTCTGGAAAATGCGCGACAAGCGCTCCATCCTGCCCGGCTCCGGCCCGCTGGTAATGGCCGCCGACGCGGCGCTCCCTCTCAAAACGCTGCAGGCCGCGCTGGCCGGCGGCGTCAGCGCCGTCATCCAGCCCGGCGGCTGGCAGGACGACGAAGACTGCATAAAACTCTGCGACTCCAAGAACGCCGCGATGCTCTTCGCCGGTATAAGACATTTCAGGCACTGAACTAACCGCGGGTAGAGCGAAGCGACACAATTCAACTGTATCTAACAGGATGCGAAGTCGGGGGGCTGGCAAGCGGGGGGAATAGATGACCCCAATTTCCTTTCGAGAAATAACAATTTTTAAAAATTATGACTGACTCTTCTAAGCACCCAAAATATATTCTGGCAATCTTGCTTTGTTTCTTTTGTTCGCTTAATAGCCTTGATGCCAAAGTTTCTGGGAAAGAAATTGATAGTGTTATGCAAAGTCTGAAAGACAGAAGTTTTTTTAAGTGGCAATCTGCGCTTTCAGAGCTCAGGAATAGAAAGGATGCTGAGCAGTTTATCCCGGAGTTAAGCAAACTGCTGACAGGGGCAGAACAGGCATATGCATACAGAGCAAGCGAAGCATTAGCGGCCCTCGGAAAAGAATCAATCCCGGCTTTAAGACAGGCGCTTAAAATAGTTCCAGACAGAGAGGGGATAATCATCAAGGCCCTAGGCACTATAGGGGAAGATGCCCTTCCGGAACTTACTACCATAGCAGACGACCCCTTAAGAAATTTATCTACCCGCAGTTTAGCTCTGAATGCGATAGGAGATATTAATATGCCTGCAGGGAGAAAGATTCCTTTGCTCGAAAGGTATCTTTCCGACCCTTCAGAGACTGTGCAAAACGAGGCAATCGTTGCAATAGCTAAATCCGGCCCTGCAGCCAAAGATGCTTTATCAAAACTGCTTCGCTTTCTTGAAAGTCCGTCAGTCTCCATTAGACGTGCCGCTGCAAGCGCGATAGCCGACATAGTCGATAGATCCGCTGTGCGAGTTGTCCCTCAATTGATTAAAGCCTTGGCGCATAAAGATCTTGAAGTTAGAATATCCATGGTTAGAGCCCTGGGTAACATTGGTGCCGTTAGTGATGACATCGTGCCGGCGTTAATTCTGTTGATTGCCGATGAGCAGGGGGGGGCTCCGAGCACCATTGAACCCCATAGTAATATGCTCAATGACGTATATAGCATTGTTCCTGCTTCGAGCGAGAGACGTAATAATAGCAATAGACAGGTAAAGTCAGCCGCAATTGCCGCGCTGGGGAGGATAGGGCCTCCGGCGATAAACGCAATCCCGGATTTAGTGGCGGAATTTAACGGGGACGATGAGCTGGCCACGCAGGTTATTGAAGCTATTGTCAAGATCGGTCCCAGTTCGTCTTCTGAACTCTCAGCCTTAGTGGATGGACTTTTCTCTTCGGTTCAAAGAATTCGGGCAAGCTGTGTGGAGGTGTTAAGACGGTTGGGGCCTAAGGCAGCGGTTGCTATGGGTAAAGAACTCGGTTCGTCTGGCGGCGAGCGGAAAATTGTTATTCTGGAAGCTCTTGGCTATATGGGACCTGGTGCTAAAGACTCTCTCCCGGAACTGATGTCGTCTTTACGAGACAAAAGTATCGCTGTCCGCCAAAAAGCTCTGGTAGCACTTGGTTATATAGGTCCGGAGGCTGCGCCGGCCATTCCTGAAATTAGTCAGCTCCTTAAAGGAAAAAGTGCCGGGGTAACAGAAAGAGCAAGAGAAGCGCTGGACAGGATCGGCCCGACCAAAATTCCGGAATACATAGATATTGGTGCTGATCGTCAATTGCAGGCCGCTTTAGAAAAGCAATACGACAAAGCGGAAGAAAAGCTTTATAACAATACGCCGTTTTACGTGGTGGCGGGAGAGTTCCGTAAGGTAATGTGGATGCGTCCTGAGGTATTTGGCCGGCACGAGAGTCTTGATTGTTCGCTGTGTGACGAGGATTATCCGTATAGAGCGAAAGAAGTCTTGGCTCAAATTGACGCGTTAATGAAATGGACCGGGAGCCCTACGGGTGAGCCGATATTGGTCTCAACGATAAAATACATGGACAAGCAATACATGGATAGCAGGGAATTTTATGAGCTGCTTGCGTTGCGGCGGGAATGGGCATCTGCAAATCAGGGGTGGCTGATATCTACAGGTGGGCTGAATTGGAACCGCTATATGTCGACTTCTGCTGACAGGCCGCAGCGACAGCACCCAAAATAATGGTGAAAAGGGTTGTAAGCGATGTTCGCTGCCACTATCGCTTTGCTCCATCCCGAGAGGTCGCTCCGAACCCATACCCTTGCCGCCCCTCCGCTCAACTATATTCGTCAGCACGTTTTTCGATAAATGAGTAACCTGGGCGGAGACCATGCGGGCAGGGTTAGCAAAAGCTCCCCGGAGGGCGAGGCTTGCGTAAGCGCCGAGCCCGAGGGCAGCAGGCGCGCGCACGGTGTGCGCGACGCCGGTTTTGCGTTCCTGCCCGCATGGTAGGCCGCCCAGCCGCCCATTGCTTACTCGTGTCGACGCGTGTGTTTTGCGCTCATGCCCCTATGACACGCCGTTGGCCGAGTGTACACCTCGAACGCTTATAATTGTTATAATTTTTAGATGGAAACTCCGGAACCTAAATCTAATTTTATTCGCGAAATAATAGACGCCGACCTGGCCTCGGGCAAGTTCGGCGGCCGCGTCCATACCCGCTTTCCGCCGGAGCCCAACGGCTACCTCCATATCGGCCACGCCACCTCCATCATCCTCAACTCCGGCCTGGCGGCCCATTACAAGGGCAAATTCAACCTCCGCTTCGACGACACCAACCCCTCCAAGGAGGAGCAGGAATACGTCGATTCCATCATCGAGGACGTGAAGTGGCTCGGCGGCGATTTCGAGGACCGCCTGTTCTTCGCCTCTGACTATTTCCAGCAGATGTACGACTGGGCCGTAGAGCTAGTCAAGAAAGGCAAGGCCTTCGTCTGCGACCTGAACGCGGAGGAAGTCCGCAAGACCCGCGGCATCCCCGGCGAGGCCGGCAAGGACAGCCCTTTCCGCAACCGCAGCGTCGCCGAGAACCTGGACCTGTTCGAGCGCATGAAGCGCGGGGAATTTCCCGACGGCTCGCGCACCCTGCGCGCGAAGATCGACATGGCGCATCCAAATCTTAACATGCGCGACCCCGTGATGTACCGCATTTTGCACGCCGAGCACCACCGCCAGGGCAATAAGTGGTGCATCTACCCCATGTACGACTGGGCTCACGGCCTGGAGGACTCCATCGAGAAGATCACCCATTCCATCTGCACCCTGGAATTCGCCGACCACCGGCCGCTCTACGACTGGTTCATCGACCAGCTCGGGATCTACCACCCGCAGCAGATCGAGTTCGCGCGGCGCACTATCAGCAATATGGTGACCAGCAAGCGCAAACTGCTGGAGCTCGTCAGGGACAAGCATGTAGAGGGCTGGGACGACCCGCGCATGCCCACCGTCTGCGGCCTGCGCCGCCGCGGCTATACCGCCGCCGCCCTGCGCGCCTTCTGCGACGACGCCGGCATCTCCAAGGTGCCCGGGATCTCCGATATCTGGGTACTCGAGAACGCGCTGCGCAACGAGCTCAATAGATCCGCGCCCCGCGCTATGGCCGTGCTCAAGCCGGTCAAGGTCGTCCTCACGAATTACCCCGAAGGCCAGACCGAGGAAATGACCTGCAATAATAACCCCGACGACCCGTCGGCCGGGACCCGCAAGGTCCCGTTCTCCCGCGAGCTCTATATCGAGCAGGACGATTTCAAGGAAGTTCCGCCGAAGAAGTTCTTCCGCATGACCCCCGGACAGGAAGTCCGCCTGCGCGCCGCCTATATAGTCAAATGCGAAAGCGTCGAGAAAGACGCCGCCGGCAATGTCACCGAGGTGCGCTGCACCTATGACCCCGCCACCAAAGGCGGCGACGCGCCCGACGGCCGAAAGATAAAAGGCACTATTCACTGGGTGTCCGCGCGGCACGCCTTCCGCGCCCCGGTGCGCCTTTACGACGCGCTTTTCACCAAGCGCAACCCCGACGACGTGGAAGAGGGGCACGATTACAAGGAGAATATGAACCCGAACTCCCTCGAGGCGGTCTCCGGCGCCTGCCTGGAGCCCTCCCTCGCAGCGGCCGCGCCCGGCACGCGCTGGCAGTTCGAGCGGCTCGGCTATTTCTTCGCCGACCCGAAGGATTCAAAGCCCGGCGCGCCGGTGTTCAACCGCACGGTCACCCTGAAGGACACCTGGGCCAAGATCGAGCAGAAGGATCCGGCGGCCAGATAGCGGCGGGCAGACCGACTTATGAAACGCATAAAGAGCATAATCCTTTTTTACAACTCCAAAAGCAGCAAAGCGGTGGGCTACGCTTCCGCCGTCGAGCGCAAACTGCGCGGCGCGGGGGTCAAGGTTCAGAGGGTCTGCGTTAACGACGCCTGCTGCGATATCAGGAACGCGGACGCTGCGGTTACCGTCGGCGGCGACGGTACGGTGCTTTACGCCGCCCGCCACGTGATAAAGCGCGGCATCCCGGTGCTGGGCATAAACGCCGGCGGCCTGGGCTTCCTAAGCGGCATGGAGCAGAAAGAATTCATGAAAAGCGCCGGCCTTTTCCTGGCCGGCGGGTTCAGCAAGATCAAGCGCAGCCTGCTTTCCGTAAGCGTGAGCCGCGGGCGCACAACAGTTTTCGGCCCTCTTCCCGCGCTGAACGACGCTGTGATACGCAGCCCCGAGGCGCGCGCCTTTACGCTGCGGGCCTCCTACGGCCGCCAGTTCCTGTCGGAGTATTTCGGCGACGGGCTTATCATTTCCACCCCGAGCGGCTCTACGGCCTACAGCCTTGCCGCCTCCGGGCCGATCGTGTTGCCGGACCTGGAGGTTTTTCTCCTTTCCCCGATCTGCCCGCACACCCTGACCCACCGCCCCATAGTGCTTTCCGCGAAGGAAGAGCTGGAGGTCACCGTGGTCGGAGGCCGCTCCGGGCCGCAGCTTATGTCCCTCTCCATCGACGGGCAGGAAAACTTTATCCTTGAGCCCGGAGATATAGTCAGGGTCCTGAGACACCGGCGCAGTTTCGAGATGCTTGCGCCCGACGGCTTTTCCTATTTCGATATCCTCCGCCGCAAGCTGAGCTGGGGGGAGAGATAGGCGGTAAGCATGCTGAAGAAACTTTCCATAAAGAATTTCGCGGTGATAGAAGCCCTGGAGCTGGAGCCGGCGCCGGGACTTAATATTTTCACGGGCGAGACCGGGGCCGGCAAATCCATAATAATTTCCGCGCTCGGCTTCCTGCTCGGAGAGCGCTCGGGGTCCGATATCCTGAGGCCCGGCGCCGTTTCCGCTGAAGTGGAGGGGGCGTTCCTCGTAGAAAATCTGCCCCCGGCTCTGGCAGAGCGCTGGGGCGTGAAGTCCGGCGCCGTGGTCATACGCCGCCAGGCCGACGCTAAAGGCCGCACCAAGGCGGCTATAAACGGTTCGCCGGCCACGCTTGCGCAACTTTCGGAGCTGGGCGGCTTCCTCGTGGATTTCCACGGCCAGAACGAGCACCAGAGCCTGCTGAAGCCGGAAACGCAGAGGGACCTGCTTGACCGCTACGGCAAGCTGGAGAAAGAGGTCAAATCGGTCTTAGAAGCCTGGCAGGCGGCCCATTCGCTTGAGGAGAGCCTCAACACCGTTTCGATGTCGGAGGACGAGCGCGCCCGCCTGCTTGACCTGTACCGCTTCCAGCTGAACGAGATAGAATCGGCGAATTTAAAAGAAGGCGAGGAGGAGGAATTGGAAGCCCTCTGGCCGCGCCTTAAGAATTCCGAGAAACTTTTTACCCTTTCAGGTGAAACGCACGCTTTTGTCGACGACGCCGCGGGGAATGCCGAAAAGGCAGCGGAGAAAATAAAGGCGCTGTCGGCTATCGACCCTTCAGCGGAGCACCTGACCGCGAGGCTGGCTTCGGCGGCGCTGGAGCTGCGCGACCTTTCCGGCGAGCTGCGCTCCTACGGGAAAGGCGTGCATTCCAATCCTTCCGAGGTGGACCGCTGCCTTTCCCGACTTGAAAAGTTCAAGACCCTTAAAAAGAAATACGGCGCCGACATCCCCGCGGTGCTGGCCAAAGCCGCCGAGCTGCGCGCGAAGGTGAACAGCCTCGACGATCTGACGCTGGACCGCTCCGAGCTGGAGAAAAAACTGGCCGCGGCCCGCGGCAAGCTTGAAAAGGCCGCGCTGGCCCTGCATGAAAAGCGCCTCGCTGCCGCCAAAAAACTTTCGGCCGAGATACTTAAAGAGGCCCAGGGCCTCGGTTTCAAGGAAGTCCGCTTTTCCGTTGACACCGCCTACGACGAGGCGGCCATCGCCTCTTCCGGCGGCGACTCCGTGGAATATCTTTTCACCGCCAATCCCGGCTACCCGCTGCGGCCGCTGCGCTATACGGCTTCCGGCGGTGAGATGGCGCGCATTATGCTCGCTCTTAAGACCGCTCTTTCCCGAGCGGACCGCATAGGCGCCCAGGTCTTCGACGAGGTGGACGCCGGAGTAGGCGCGGTCACCGGCCGCCTGGTGGGGGAAAAACTCGCCCGGCTGGCGGCCGATAAACAGATCTTCTGCATCACGCATCTGCCGCAGGTGGCGGCTTTCGGCGGGGCGCATTTCTTCGTCGAGAAAGCCGTCAAGAACGGCGTTTCCGCCGCCGCCGTGAACCGCCTCGACCCCTCCGCCCGCGAGCGCGAGATCGCCAGGATGCTGGGCGGGAAGAAACAATCCTCGGAACTGGGGCTCAAACACGCTAAAGAGCTTCTGGAAGAAAGCCAAAAGTAAGTCAAGCATCGGAAATAAAGGAAACATATGAACCGCGTCAGATTCGCTCCCTCCCCCACCGGCCACCTCCACATCGGCGGCGCCCGCACCGCGCTGTTTAACTACCTTTTCGCCAAGAAAGTCGGCGGAACCTTTATCCTGCGCATAGAGGATACCGACGAGGACCGCTCGACCGCGGAATCCGTAAAGTCAATATACGAGAGCATGCGCTGGCTGGACCTGGCCTGGGACGAGGGCGTCATGGCCGACGGCACGGAGAAGGGCGCCTACGGGCCCTACGTGCAGAGCGTGCGCGAGTCGCAGGGAATCTACCGCAAATACGCCGACCAGCTGATCGCGGAAGGGAAGGCCTACCGCTGCTACTGCACGCCGGAGGAGCTCGACGAGGTGCGCAAGAAAGCGGCGCTGGAAAAGCGTCCGCTCACTTACGGGGGGCGCTGCAGGAACCTTACCGAAGAACAGAAAAAAGAATTCGAAGCCCAGGGCCGCAAGTCGGTGGTGCGCTTCCGCATGCCCGACACCGGCTTCACCGGCTGGCACGACCTGATCCACAAGGACGTTAAGTTCGAGAACAAGCTCCTCACCGATTTCGTGATGCTGAAAACTTCCGGCTACCCGACCTACAACTTCGCCTGCGTGGTGGACGACCATTTGATGGAGATCTCCCATGTGATCCGCGGCGACGACCATATCTCCAATACCCCGCTGCAGATCTGCCTTTATAATGCCCTGGGCTGGAAGCTGCCGGAGTTCGCCCACCTTTCGATGATCCTCGGCCCAGACGGCACGCGCCTCTCCAAGCGGCACGGCGCTACCAGCGTGGGCGAGTACCATAAGCAGGGTTACCTGTCGGAGACCATGAAGAACTACCTGGCCCTGCTGGGCTGGTCGAACGCGGAAAGCCAGCAGATCTTCAAGAAAGGAGAGCTGGAAGAGAAGTTCGACCTGAAAGGCTGCCAGAAAAGCCCCGCGATCTTCGACCCGGTGAAACTGGACTGGATGAACGGCGAATATATACGCCTGATCCCGAAAGAGGATTTCATGGCGCTCGCCATGCCGTTCATAAAGGAGTCCGGCCTGGACACTTCTACCGGCAAAGTTCCGCTTATCGACATCGTGGCTCTTGAGCAGGAGAAATGCAAACTCCTTGCCGACCTTCCCGCCAAGATAGAGTTCTTCTTCAAAGACCCGGTTTACAACCCGGAGGCGGTTGAAAAGACCCTTAAGGCCCCTGAAGTCCCGAAAATACTTAACGGGATAAAAGAGGCTTACGCCGCCCTGCCCGAGTTCAAGGAAGCCGCCATCGAAGCCGCCACCCGCGCTTTCGCCAAGGCCAATACTCTCAAAGCCGGCCAGGTCTTCCACCCCGTCCGCGTAGCCCTCTCCGGCCGCGCCGAAGGCCCCACCCTCTTCAGGATGATAGAGTATATCGGAAAAGAGGAATCCCTGAAGCGCTTGGATAAAGCGCTGACGCTTATTTAGAGCTTTATAGCTTGCTTGGGCGGCCTACCGTGGGGACGGGGTCATCAAAACCGGTGTCTCGCACACCGTGCTCGCACCTGCCGCTCTCGGCCTCGGCGCTACGCAAGCCTCGGCCTCCGAGGGGCTTTTTCTGACCCCGTCCCCACGGTCTCCGCCCAGAGGCTCATTGGACAGAAGGCGGGCTGACGCATAAATTGAGTGGAGCGGGTGGCAAGGGTATGGGTTCGGAGCGACCTCTCGGAGGGCGAGGCTTGCGTAAGCGCCGAGCCCGAGAGAGGAGCGCGGCCACGGTGTGGCCGACGCCGTGAGCGACGGACCCATACCCTTGCCAGGCCCCGCGAACCTTAGTGTATCACACCTATCTTCCTCATGATCACCTTGCTGCCTTTGGGGCTGGAGGCCTTCACGCGCACTATATAGCGGCCCTTGGAGACCGTGCCGCCCAGGCCGTTCTGGCCGTTCCAGAGCACGTGGTTCGGGCCCAGTTTGCCGCCGTCCGAGCCGCTGGAGAACCTGAATTCGCGCACCACGTAGCCAAGCAGGTCATAGATCGTCATCGTCACTTCGGCATTGTCATTTAAGGAGTAAGTTATATCGACCCTGCCTTCAACGCCGCCCTTGCGCAGGTCAACCGGGTTTGGATAGCTTGAAACCTTGGTAAGCAGCTCCTTGCCTATAGTGGTCCCGGCCGGGGTGGAAACGGTGGACCACTCGGAATGCTGGCCGGCGAAGTTCCAGCTGCGCACCCTGTAGGTATAGTAAGTGCCCAGCGGCCTGGGCGTTTCCCCGGGCACGGTGGCGTCGCCGACCGTATAGATATTGTTTATAGCGCCGCCGGTCTTGAAACCTGGCAGGGCCGCTACCGTCCTCCAGACGGGGCTGATGCCCTCGCGCTCCTGTATCTCGTAGGACATCACATTGGACTCAGGGTCCTCCGAGGCGGCCCACTTGAGGGTATACGCCTGACCCGAAGCCTGGCCTCTGGCCACCTGCGGCTCGGGCGCGCCGGGACTCGTGGGATTAGTGACGTCGATGCGGTAGATCATTATCGGCACGCCGTTCTCGCTGGGGATATAGCGGCCGTCCGCCATTATACCGCGCACGGAGACGAGGTAGCCGCGGTCGGAAACCGTCTCTCCCCAGGAGGTATGCGGACCCCGGAAAGAGCCCTGTATGCCGCGCTGGACTATCTTGAACGAAACATTGTCCAGCTTGTTCACCAGCATGATCTCGTTGCCGACGTAAACGATACCCTCGGCGGCGAACCCGTCGGCGGACTGCACGGTGAACGAGGAGGAGTTAACCTCTATGCGGGTAAGCAGCTTGGTGAAGTGGCCGGGCGACAGCGCGACATTGGTCACTTTGCCGGCCAGCACGGGCCCCGTCCCGGCGGGCTGCCAGGAATTTTTAATATTGGTGGGTTCGTTGTAGTTGCCGCCGAGCGAAACCTCGTACGAAGCTACGGGGCCGGAGGCGGGGTTCCACATAGCCGACAGCTCCGTGGTCTTGGCGGACCAGGCGGAGGGCACGGAACCGAGGTCGGAAACGGCCAGCAGCACCCTGGCGTTCCTGACGTTATCGCCCAGGAAGTAGAGAGGCTTGCCGGTGCCGTCGTCCATTATGCGGTCCGGCACATAGTCCATATTGCTCTCATAATCCAGGATCCCGTCGCCGTCGATATCGAAGGAGGGCAGGCCGGTATTATTGAGGCTGATATTAGTGCACCTGCCGGTGCCGTAATAATCGAAGTTATCCGGCTTCCCGTCCCCGTTTATATCGAGCAGCGGCTCGCCGGCCTTGCAGCCGGCAGGGGGCGAGTTGTAGATCCAGTAGGCGGGATCCGCCAGGGGCATATTATTGGCGCCCAGCAACACGCTGCTGGAGACGCTAAGCTGCGCGTAGACGGGGTAGCCGTTGGAGGCCAGCATGATAGGCCTGTAGACCGGGGTGAGGGGAATGATGGCCGGCGAGATCAGAACCCGGTTGGACGTCATCGGGTAGCTGTCGCCCGCATACTGCCCGGCGGCGAGCGGCTGGCCGCTCAGCCCGCGGAAGTCGACGAAGGAGTTAAGCGACAGGCTGGCGAGGTGGCCCAGCGTGTCGGCGCCGGAAAGGTCGGTGGCCGAGCTGATATCGCAGGTCAGGTGCAGGACGACCGCGCCGCTCGAGACTATCAGGTAAGGCAGATTGCCGTCCATTATGCTGACCGTGATGCCGTTCTTGAACGAATTGGTGGCGGAATTCACCACGTAGCCCAGGCGGTAATCCATTATCGGGTTAAAGGCCCCGTCGCCGTCGTCCTTCCAGAGGGAAACGGTGGACAGGTCTCCGTCGCCGTAGCCGGGCGTGAGGCTGTTGATGGAGCCGGCCTGCGTGAACCTGATCTGGCCTATGGCGAGATAGTCGCTCAGCGTGGCCAGGGTGTAGGTCATCATCGGCACGTTCTTCGTGTTCTTCTCCACCGAATTGGGCGAAACGTTCATGCCGGAGGCGGAAAGGGTTATAGCCCGTATAGGCACAAGGCTGGAACTGAACGGGTAAACGTCCAGGTAGGTTCCCTTGTTCAGAATCTTGGTCACGCCCATATAGATACTGGGAGAGATATCATGCGGGATATTGACCGTCAGCCAGGACCTGTCGCGCACCATAAGGCCGACCTTGTTCGCCTTCACGGCCTGCTCGCCTATGTCGTACACGGCGAAATAGGTCTGCGGCAGCGGGCTCAAAGTCTGCACTTGGGAAAGGTTGATCTGGATCTGGGTGTTAAGGACGTTGTCCTGGTCGTAGAGATCGACTTTCCGAACCACGGCCTGGGCGGGATGGTTGACCTTGGGCGTAGTAAGGTCGCCGAGCTTCTCGCCTCTGGACATGACGTTCAGGTACGGCTTGCCGGAAGGCGTAGTGCCGGTGCTGTTATAGGTGGCGAGCTCGGCTTCGCTGATATAGATGCGGCCGGCGGACGGGAAGCCGGCGACGGAATCCAGCACCAGGTGGAACGGAACCGTGTCGGTGGAGGTGAAGGGCGCGTACAGCGTGGTCTTGGCCTCCGAAACGTTCACGTCGTTCACGTCCAGCAGGTCGTTCTGGTTGGAGTCCTGGTAGATCGAGACGAACTTGACGTCGGTATTCCTGGCGAACGGCGCGTTGGGATCGTTGGAGGCGCCGGTGCGCTGGACTTTTATGGCGCTCCAGCGCGCGTTACCGGCCTCGGTGGCGAGATTTAGGCGGACTACCGGGACCCTGACCTGGGCCTGGCCCACGCCGCCCGTCTGCACCAGCTCGGCCGCCATATCGTAGACGCCCATGGTCACGAAGGAAGGGATCTCCTGCACCGTTATCGGCATGGTATTTATGGGCCAGGTCGAGAGCGCGAGCGTATTGGGGATGCCGATAGTGAAGTCCGCGGCGGAATTGATAGTGAGGCCCGCGCCGGAGCCCACCTTCGCGAACTGGGACATATCGTAGCTTATGAAAGCGCAGGACGGCACGGTGGTGACCACGATAGCGTTCTTCAGCACGATATTGACCGTGCCGGAGGAGTAGGCCTCGTTGCCGTAGCTCATCAGGTTCGGGTACATCCCGGTCGTGGTGCTGGCGATATCCACGGGATCCAGGATGCAGTTGTCGTTGGAGTCCTGCCAGACCTTTATCAGGTCTATGTCGGAGTCGCTGCTGGTCCCGCGGCGGTCAAGCTTTATCGCCTCGATGCGGGCAGAAGTCTTGTCGGTGACCATGCGCATGGCCAGCAGGCCGACGCTCTTGTCGTTCTGCACCACCGTCACCGGCGAGATATCCTCGGGAGTGAGCGAGATATTGTTGAGCGTGGGCATCAGGACCGCGACCGGGCTCTCCACGGGCTTCAGGAAGCTCGCGTTGTGGCCGGAGTTGTCGGGGCCGAAGATAAAGTTTGTCTCGAACGGGATCTGCACTCCCAGCACGTCGTTCTGCGGCTGCAGCTGGGCGTGGGAGAACCGTGCGGTCTTGTCGATGTCCATCGAGATGAAGACCACGGTGGGCGTGGCGCTTACGACCACGTAGTCCTGCTTGTTCAGGGCGGGGTCCACCACGTAGACGGTGGCCTTGCCCACGGGGTCGTTCACCCCGAAGCGCCCGGTGCCTATCACCGTGTCCGCGGTGTTCATGCCGGTAGCGGCGTCGCGGTCGAACACCCCGTTGCCGTTATCCTTCCAGACCCTTATGTTGGCCACGTCGGAGTCGTAGCCGTTGATGCCGGCCGGCTGCCTGCGGACCAGCTTGAAGCCCTTCCAGCGCACGCCGTAGCCGGAGGTCGTCAGCGACATCTTCAGGAAAGGATAGTTATCGGTACCCTGCGAGACCATGATACCCAGCGCGGTTCCGGAGCTGTGGGTGACGATCGGCGTGCTGAAGGCGCCCCGGGTAACCATCCACAGCGAGGTTCCGACAATACCGTCGTATTTTATTATCTCGTTGTCCGCCGTGAGGTAGCCGGACGTGGGCAGGCCCGCGGTAGAGACCACCGCCCAGGCGGCGTCGCTGGCCCCCGTGGTGTTCACATCCGCCGCCAGGCGTATGGCGGGCGCCGACGCCCCCCCGTTAGGAGCGAAGATCTGCTCGGTCAGCACCGTAATGGTGCTGGGCGCCGAGATGATCTCGCGGACCTTGGAGGTGAAGGTCAGGTTGGAAGCCGCCTGCGAGAAGTAGTTCGGCAGGGAGATGGAGTTCTTGGCCGGGTCGTCCGCGCCCGGGCTGTTCTGAGCGAAGGATTCCGGCTTGAGATAGGCGCCGATGAAGCGCGAGTTGCCGAAAGCGTCGTTGGGCAGGGCGGAGTCCTTCATGTCGTAGGTCAGGAAATAGCGCCGCGAGAGCGCGCGGGCGGTGGCCTCGTCCGGCGTGATCACGCGCTGCGTGGAGAGGTCCACCCTGGCCGCCAGCGGGCCGAAGATAGTGTTGCCGAAAGTCCCGGAACCGACCAGCGTGTCGTTGGCGCCCAGGAAGCCGTTATTGTCCTTGTCGTACCAGACCTTTACGGCCGCTACGTCGTTGGCGGCGGTGGCGTCCTTGATGACCGTGCCGGTGGCGTAAACCAGCAGCCAGCGCCAGACCGCGTCGGCCACGTCGGTTTCTACAGTAAAGCTCAATATCGGCTGGTTGACGGCTTTCTGCTGGAGCGTGTCCCCGGTAATGGTGTCGGTAGCCCTCACCATGACCGAGTCGGCGTATTCAGCCACGCCGCCTATCAGCGAGAGAGTCTTGCCCGGGCTGGAAACGCCTATATTGGCGGGGCTCATGAACTTGGGCGCGTCGATGAGGAAGTAGTCGGTAGAGCGCGCAGCCATGCCGAGATAGGAGAAATTGGAGACATTGGCCAGCGGGTCTATGTCGTAGGTGACGAAGTAGTCCTTGGGCTCGGTGAAGATCACCTGCCCGTCCATGTTGCCTCCCTCCCCTATCAGCGGCAGGATGGCCTGGCCGGAGATCACGGTGCCGCTGGACCAGAGCACTTTGGCGGTCCCTTCCGCGGCGCGGGTGATCCCGCCGAAAGTGTTGGTCAGGACGTCCACGCTGCTATAATAGACGACTTCCTTTAAAGCCGGGTCCGCCTGGCCGTCGTTGATCACCAGCCTGCCCGGCGCGCGCGGGAAGGGGCTGTCGGACGGGAAGAACTTCTGGATATCCACTACGCGGATGACCGTATCGGTGGAGACCAGCGGGGTCTTGAGGGTGTCGTACGGGAACTTCCTGTCCTGCGAACCGATCAGAATGACCTCGGTATCTTTCACCGTGGTAGTGGTCTCCAGCAGGCCGTCCTTGTTGGAATCGTGCCAGACGCTTATCTTCTTGACGTCGGTGACCTTGTTCCACGCGGGCGTATTCCCGTTCTCGGCGCCGGTCACCCAGCGGTCCAGCTTGAGGCCCTTCCAGACCGCGGAACCGATGGTGTCCTTGATCTGCATCGTGAGGCGGACCACGGCCTTGTTCTTGTCGTTCTGGGTCACGAAAGAGGGCTTGCTGAAGTCGTTGGGCGCCGACTTGTTCACGTCCGCCAGGTAGACCATGTCCGCGGTGGCGTACAGCGGAACCGTGGAGGAAGCGACGGGCGAGAAGGCGCCCACCACGCCATCCATGAGGCTTACGGCCGAGTTCTCGAGGCGCGCGCCGTGGGTTATCATGGTGGCCGGGTCCGGGGGCATCGGCGAAGGGATGGCGTCCGGCTTGAACTCGTAGACCACGTAATACGTGCGGGTAGCTATGGAGACCAGGCCGTCCACGCCGGGGTTATAGAGCGGCAGGACGAAGGTCCCGGGGTCGGCCGGGTTGAAGACGGGCGGGTTGGCGGGGTCCGTAACTTCCTTGTCTATAGCCTTGTCGAAAGTGCGCACGGTGGACGTGGAGGTGTCGGTATCCGTTTCCAGGAACAGCCGCACGCTCTTCAGGTCCGAACCGGAGCCGGTGCCGGTCTTGATTATCCTGAAGGACCTTATGGTTCCGACGAAGTTATCCGTCCAGGCCTTTATCGCCAGGAACCCGGCGCGGTCCACGCCCTGCTCGACGTAGGCGTTCTTGCCGGCGTCGACCCCGGCCTGCCACCAGGCGCCTATATCCGAACCCTCTATGCGTATGGTAGCGGGCTGGTTGCGCACCGGGGAGGTCGCGGTGATTATCGGGAAATTATTGTACGCCACGCCGACCAGCGTGGAGTTAAGCACCACGAAGTCCGGGTTGTCCATCACCAACGCGAAGCTGCGCGGGGTGGCCGCTACCGTGGACATGCGCACCGCGAAGAAGAAATTGCGCGCCGTGTTGGAAACAATTGAGGCCGTGCCGACCTTGACGCTGAGGTCCTCGAATTTCCAGCCCCGCAGGCTTTCGTCGTAGGTTCCGCTGGACATGAAGATATCTACGGGCTTGGCCCCCAATACAGCTTCGCCGTCGAAGACGCCCTGCTGGCCGGCCGCCGTATTGTCGGCGTACATCCCGATCTCGATGATATCCGAATTAGCCAGCGTGCCGGAGCTCTTGACCTGCACCGACTGCATGTAGGACGAAGGCGCGCCCGCGGGCATGGCCTGCATCGTGAGGCGCAGCATGGGCACGGGGGAGGGCACGTCCGCGATGACGCCGTCGCCCTGGTAGATCGCGTACTTGCTTATCCCTATCGAGGTCTTGGAGACCGGCAGGGGGTCTTCGGGCGCGAAATCCCTCGGAGTTATCACCAGGCCGGACAGGACCACGTCCGCGTTCGAACCTACGGGCATACCGCGGCTCGAGTCGCCGGTATAGCCGTAGAGCAGGGGATTGTTGTAATCGGTCGCGCTCACTTTCAGCGTCTCCACCAGGGTATCCTGCACCAGCAGCTGGTGCTCGCCGGCGTCCGCCTGGATAAAGGTGTAGTCGGTGGTATTCGGGGCGGGATAAGCCCACAGGTCGGCAGAGCCCTTGGTATTGGTCCGCATATTGACCTTGCCCAGGTAATATTTCCCGTTCACGCTGTCGCCGGAGGCTATATTCCCGTACTGGTCGCGGGCGCGCAGCTTCAGGTAGCCGGCCGAGCGCACGCGCAGCGGGTTGGTGAGAACGTAAGGATGGTGCAGCGTCAGGTAAGCCGCGTTGCCGGGAGTTATGAACTGCTCCTGGGTGACCGCCGGCAGGACCTGCGCGTTGGAGAGAATGGTCGAGTTGACGGTGATCGCCGCCGAGCCTACGATAGTGTCCCAGACGTAAATACTGGCGTAGGAGCTGCCCGCAGGCATGTCAAGGTCGTACGGGCTGGTCTTAAGCAGGTGCCAGCTGGGATTGGTGGACAGCGTGGGCGTAGACGCGTCTATGCCGCCAAACGTAGTAGTGCGCGCCGCCGAGAACCTGAACCTGACCACCGAAGAGGTGGTGGTATTGTTCTCATAGCGGTCCTTAAGCACCACGCCAACCGGGGTCGGGGTGGTTATGCCCAGCAGGTAATCCGAATACTGCACGGTGGTTCCGGCCACCAGGCGGCGGGGCAGGCTGGCGAAAGCGACATGGTCCGGCAGGTTCGGAGTAACGGTATACGAAGAAATTGCCGGCAGCCAGCCCTTCGACAGCACCGTGGTAATGGTCATCTGGTGCGTAGGCGCGGAGACCAGGGTGTCTATCAGGTAGAAACTGGTGGTAGCCTGGCCCAGCGCCATCGTGGCGGTGCCGGGCTTCGGGACGAAGCCGGAGGCGTTCGGAGCCGCGAACTTCACGTCGCCGAGCGAGCTGGAATTCATCGTGAACGCGACGCCGGCGTTGAGAGCGTCCTCCTGGCCGCCTGACACGGGGGTGGGGTTGCCATAATGGTCCTCTATGGACATCAGGAAGAACTGCGAGGTGACGCCCGCGGTCAGGACCTGCCCGGCGCTGGAGCTGACATTGACGCGGTAGGTCAGGTCGGGGGTGATCGTGACCGACTGCGTGGAGGCGGCCCAGCCCGTCATCTCGGGAACCTCGAGCTTCAGGATGGGCTTTATCGGCGCCGCCGAGGAGGGGTAGACGCTGGAGGCCGTAGTGTCAAGATAATAGAAAGTGGCAGAGTAAACATTGAGCGGTATATCCAGGGTAGTGATCGTGGACGAGAACACCGGCGGGAAAGCGCCGGAGACCTTGCTCGAAACGGAGAAGGAGAAAGAGTCGTTGATAAGCGAAGGCTGGCGCGTAAAGGTCGAAAGCACCACCGTCACCGGCGCGGTGGCCACCGACGGATTGTCGAACATGTCGCGCAGCTCGGCTTTGAAGATCTGCAGGTCGAGGAACCTGTCGGTCAGCTTCCCGGCCGTCATGGAGCGTGGCGCATTGCCGAAAGCCACCTGGGAAATGGCCTGCGGGGTAAGGCGCAGCTGGTGGATGGCCGGCTGCATCGCGCCGGAGCGCGCCTCCAGCTGCCAGTAGCCGGGCCTGCCGTCCTCGAAGTCGTTGGTCGCCGGGTCCACCCCTGAATAGGAGGAGGTCCTGTCTTTGTAGCGGAAGGAAGCCCTGGTCTTGTTTATCGGGATGATCACCGCGGAAACGAACTCATTGTCGCCGAAGTCGCGGAAACCATAGTCACCAACGTTGCCGAAAGTGGCCATGGTCCGGCCCAGCCCGGTATGCACCGCCACCTGGTCGGCCGGGAGGCCCAGGTAAACCCCGGTCTCGCCCTGCTTCGTCACATTGTCGAAATCGTCGCGGCGCTCCACCGTGAACAGCGCGCCGGTCCCGGCCATCTCGTTTATGCCGACATTGGCCTCGGTCTTTATTTGCGCGTCGCCGGCGTTGGGAACCAGGACCAGCTTGGAGGGATCGCCGCCGGTGGTGGTGAGCACGCCGCTCAGGTTCTGCCTGGCCGCGGCGTAATTGTCATAAGCGGCCTGGCTGGAGGGAACCGTGGTGGTACCTATCCAGATGCGGGCCCAGTCCCCCGACTTGCTCGAAACCTGGTAACCGAGCTTGGGAGAAATGCCCACCTGGCCCGAAGTAGAAGTATAGATGAGGGTCGAAACGCCGACATCCTTCCATTGCGTGTCCCAATACTTGAGAGCGCCGGTGGAGCCGTACACCCGGCCCATCATCACGTAAGCCGGCAGCCCGGCCGAGGGGATGTCGTTGTCGAAGGAGTCGGCGAGCTGGCCGGTCAGCTCGCGCACGGCGCGGCTGTCCGCCTTGCCGGCGGGAACCTCTTCGTCCGCGTTCGGAGTGACGCGGTAGATCATGGGCGGGCCGGGGATCACGCCGATGGCCAGCGGCGGGTCCACTTTAATGGTGGTGAAGAACGAGTCATGCGCCCCTATCGTATCCGGGCCGGCCTTGCGCAGGACGAACCAGTTCACGAGGTTCTTTACGCCGTAATCGGAGTAAGCGTAGACGGTGGTAGCCTGAGTAAGGCTCGGGTCCTGCAGGCTCTTTACCTGGTCGGTGACCACGAAAGTCACGGTGCCGAGGTAAACGTTAGGGCCGGTGGAACAGATGTTTCCGTAGGTGTCGTGCACGGTCAGCTCCGCCGAGAAAGGTATGCCGGCCACCACGGTGGTGGAGGTAACCACGTAACCCATGCTGACCGCCGGGCCGGGATTGACGGTCAGCGTGGAGATGCCGGAGCTGTAAAGTTCCGTGCCAGCCGCGGAGGCCGCGGAGGTCGCGGCCAGCACGGTGTAGGTCGTGATGGAGACGCGCGGGGCGATGGAGAACACCGCGCTGCCGTTGGAAAGCGTCTGGACGTCGGGAACGCCGGCGTGCGGGTCGCCGGGCAGCTTAACGCGCACCTCCGGCATGACGGCTACCGGGTTGGTATCCTGCCCCGCGGCCGTGGCTTCCGTCGCCCTGTTAAAGAAGATATCGGTCAGGTAAACCCCGGCGAACAGGGCGCCGCCGCCTATGGTGTGCTGGGAAGGAGGGCCGCTGCGCCCGGGCCATGCCAGGGAGGCGGAGGTGTTGCGGCAGGGAGGGTTTATCACGCACTTGCCTTCCACCAGGGACTGGCCCGGAAGAACGACCTCGAGACGCACGGCGGTGGAGGCGTAGACCTTGAAAGAGACCTTGGCCGCCGCGTCGTCCGAGAGACAGGCCCCGCCGGCGTTTTCCGAACAGTCGTAGTTGTCGGAAGCGTCGACCGGATACACCTTGGCCGAGGCCAGGTTGGTCTTGGTGACCAGATTGAGCGGTATCTGCCGGGTCCCGTAGTTCAGGGGCGCGCTGTCGAAGTCTATATCGTAGATGTCCGAGGTCACGACATAGACCGTGGGCCCGACCGACAGGTCTTTATAGACGTTCATATAGCGGTCGACAAGGTTGACGGTGGCGTTAAGGCCCGCTCCGGCCGTCTGGGTATTAGGCGGGGACAGGGCCTTTTTACCTCCGGCCGGGTAATTGCCGGAGCCGGGGTCGGCCTGCTCGCCCGGCATCAGGAGCTGCAGGCCCATGGGTTTCGCGGGCCGCACGGTAAAGGTCGAGGACTGGGGCTCCGGGTTCAGGCCCGAAGAGGAGTCGGCGGTGACGGTCAGGTAATGAGTGGCGGCGGTGCGCATATTTACCAGGATCAGGTCGGAATAGCCCGAAGCGGTATTTATGGACGCGGTGGCCACGGGCAGAGCATAGGGGTCCGTGGGCGTATTGACGGTTATATCCGCGGGTTTACCGGGAACCAGATTGAAGTAATCGTCCACTACGCCCACCTGCACCGAGAAGTCCTCTCCGGCCGTCTTCACGGTAGGCTGGCCGCCGCGCCCGGTAGCGGAGACCTGGCTGAAAGTCTCTCCCGAAACCGAAGGCATTATCAGCAGCAGGCGGCGCGGAACTCCGGGCACCACATGGATGGAAGTGGCGAGGTCGAAAGCGCCGGCCATGGTCGGCGGGCCCGGGGAGACGGCCTCGGCCCTGAAGACGGTATTGCCTGCTCTGATCGGCGTCACGGTGAAAGTCCCGGAGCCGGTTATAACCTGGGAGGCGGGCACGATCAGCGCCTGGGGGTCGTTGACGGAAACAAGGCGGACTTCCTGGGTGGCGCCGGGCGTAAGGTTCCAGGCATAGTCGGTGATATCCACGGTAACGGTGAAGGGGAAGCCCGCCTGCTGGCCTATATCGCTGCCGGAACGGCCGTTAGTGACGGACCCGCTGACGCGGTTCTCGCCGGGGATCATCGCCCGCAGCCTGGTGGGCACGTAAGGGTCGAGAAGGAGGCCGCCGCTCACGGTGGTCCCGAGCGGATTGCTGACCGGGTTGTAATCGGCGACGGTGATCGTCCTCGCGCCGGCCGTCCTCAGTGAGATATTGCTCACGGCGGCGCTGCCGTCCACCATAGTGAAGTCTCCGAGCGAGGGGTTGAACGGATCGTTGGAGGTCACGCGGATGGTCTTGTCGAGGGCGGGGTCGGGAACCCTGTTATAGCGGTTATCGGCCGCGTAAACCTCGGCGTTGAAATAAATGCTGGCCGTCTGGGTGGAAATGGCCCCGGCCACGCCGTAGGGAGGAACGACTTTGCCGGGCACCAGATACTGGGTGGGCAGCAG
Organism: uncultured Elusimicrobiaceae bacterium; assembly: GCA_964622585.1. Classification (GTDB taxonomy): domain Bacteria; phylum Elusimicrobiota; class Elusimicrobia; order Elusimicrobiales; family UBA9959; genus UBA9959. The sequence goes on from CAZUQT010000001.1 coordinate 24,073, forward strand.
AACTATCAGGCGCGAAGCCGGCCCGGGGTTCACTGTTATGCCGGAATCCGTGCTGGTGGCAAGCTTGGGCGTCGTATTATCGAAGTCGATGGCGTCTATCACCAGGTTCGAGGTCGCGGCGCTGGGAACGAAGCCCGTTATAGCGGCGGCGCCGCTGTCGAGCAGCTGGGCGGGCGGCATCACGGCGTAGATGTCGTTGGAAAGAAGCTTCACGCTGCGCCCGTCGTTGGCGAGGTTGCCGAAGACGTCCACGGACCTGACGGTTATAGTGTAGGTGGTACCGGCTATCAGCGGGCCGGCCGTGCCTGTCTTGCCTTCGCCTATGCCCTCGGCCACGGTCTCGTTGGGAACCATCAGCAGCAATTTCTTGGCGGGAGCCGGGTTGACGATCATGCCGCTGACCGTATCGGTGCTGAACTGCGTTCCGATACCGCCGAAGCCGCTTACCCGGACGGAAAGGCCGGCCGACTGGTTGCGGGTCACCGGGATCACGGTGAAATTAGTGGTACCGTCGATCAGGCTGCGCTGGTAGGGAGTCGGGTGCATCCCGCGCAGCTGTATATTGGCGTCATTGAGGAAATCTATCTGGACATTGGGCGTGTTGGAGGACACGGCCATAAAGGGCGTGGTTCCTTTCACAACGTTATAATACTGGTCCACAAGATAAACCGTCATCTGCGCGGTATCGCCGGCCGTCAGCGCGGCCGGGGCGCCGGATTTGCCGCCGGGCGAGGGGTTGGCGCCGTAAGGAGGCAGGCCGGACAGCAGGCCCTGGCCGGGAGGAACGACAAGGTGCAGCTTGACCGGGCGGTTCCACCACACCGTCACCGGTTCGGGCGTGAAATATACCGAGGTTCCGCCGCTCAGCAGCAGGGCCTGGCTCTCTACCTTTATCGTCTGCGTTCCGGCCACCACGGGGTTGAAGCTTACGGTGGTGCTGCCGCCCGCAAGGGTATAGGACGACGGGTTGATATCGTACGGGTCCGTGGGAATGGAGGCGAAGACCTTGAAGTTGGCCGTCAGGTCGGTATTATAGAATTCATCCACGCCGTAAACCCTGGTCTGGAAAGTGGTTCCGGCCAGCAGCGGGGCGATGGTCCCCGACTTGCCGTAAGGCTGCGCGTCGAACTTGCCCTGGACGCGGTCTTCGCCCGGGAACAGCGCGAGCAGGCGGTCCGCGGGATTCGCGATCACGGGCACATTTGAGGAAGGGTTGCGCATATTGCCGGTGATAAGACCCTGGCTCGAGGCCAGCACGTTCCAGCCGGTGTCGTTGGCGGAAACGAAGGTCCTGGAAACCGTGGTGGAACCGGTGAAGTTAATATAAGTATCGGAAGAAACATTATTGTTGTTGGGGTCGGTATCCGTCACGTAGACATGGGCGTACGAGGAAACCACCAGGTTCCAGTACTGGTCCGTGACCTGCAGGAGGAAGGGCACGCTGGTTCCGGCGGTCTTGGTGCGCGGCGTGCCGGTGCTGCCTTCCACGCCGGCCTCGGTGCGGCCGGGGGCCGGCAGCTGGCCGGCGCTGTCCAGGTCGGCTATGACCTGTACGCGGTCCGCGGTGGTCGGGGACACGGTCACGTTATTGGAGCCGTAAATGCCGGGGTTGTCGCGGTCTTCCGTGCGCAGCGTGCGGACCGCGGCCTTGCGCAGGCGCAGCGGGGCGGTATAGATACCGTAGTCGCCGATCACGAAAGTGTGGGTCATCGGCAAGCCGGTAAGATTATCCGGAGAAGAATTATTGTCCATGACCTCGGGGCCGCCTGGAACGCCATCCACGTAATAATTGACGGTTCCGTTGTATGCGGCGGCGGTCTGGCCGGAGCCGTTCAGGCCGTCCATGGCCCTCACCCGCAGGTAGACGTCGGAGCCGGCCACGGCGCTGTTTATAACGGTATTGCAGCCGGAATCCTGGCACATTATAACTTCGAAGCTCTGGGCCGGGGCCGCGATGTAGAACTTGGGCCCCTGGTCGACTATGCTCTCCGTATTGCCGGCATTATCGGTAACGCGCACCCATGAGACATAAGGCTCGCCGCGGACCCAGCAGGTATGGGCGGCGCGCTCGGCGTCGTTATCGCAGACCAGGCCCGTATACTGCCAGTTGCCCAGGGTATCGGTGAACTGACCCGGCGTCCAGACGGGGACCCCGGAGGACGGCGTCCAGGTGGAACCGTTCCAGAAATAGCCGGTGTCGTCGTAGCCGCCGGAGTTTATAGGCCCGAGGGCCGGGAGAACGAAAGGCGCGGTATCCCTGAAGACCAGCGTTTCCACTTTGCCGCGGTGCCAGGACTGGTCCGGATAGACGCCGGAACCGGTTCCGTTTATGCCGTTGGTAAAGCCGGTATCAGAGGCATTGCCGAGGATCGCCTTGTTGTCATTGTACACGGCCGTATTGACGGGTGTGACCACGGCCGACTGCGGCTCGGTGGTATCCCACAGGAAGCGGGAGGCCCCGACGATGTTCTGCACATTGCCGATCGAATCGGTGGCGGAAGACTTGATAACGTAATGATAACCCGTAGTGAAGGTAAGCAGCGTGGGCGAGTAAGTCCACGAGGACTGGTAAAGGTTCTGCGGCAGGATCGGCAGCCAGGTCTCGGCCGTATTAACGAAAGCCGAGCCGTCGAAGTACTTCGCGCCGCCGGGCTCGTTCTCGCTCCTGATAGAGATCTTCGCGCTGGCCACCGTGGTCACCGCGTCCATGGAGGTGCCCCAGATGAGGGGCATGGTGTTATAGGAGGTGTCGATGCCGGGCATCACGGGCGCGGACACCGGGGGCACGTTATCGAACACGAAAGTGCGGGTGGTCAGGGAGACCTCGTCGTTGGTCGTGCCGTCCCTGGCCTTGGTCACTATATAGAAGGTCTTGCCGTTTCCGCCGTCATGCGTTCCTTCCTTCCAGGCGAAGGTGGCGGCACCTGGATTGTTGAAGTCGAAGCTGGCGTCGTTATAGGCCCAGGGGTTGGGCGTGGCCTTGGAGCCGGGGGCGCTCGCTATCGACCACCAGCCCGTGTCGGAAGCCGACCAGTGGGGAACGACGGGCTGCCAGTAATAGGTGGTCGGGCCCGACAGGTACCACATGCGGATATTCACGTTGCTTATCGGAGAGGTCAGGTCGTAAGAAGTTCCGCTTATCGACGTCATGGAGTAATAAAGCGTGCCGTTGATCGGCGGGTAAGACACCAGCGAGACGGGCGCGACGTCGTCGAAGCTGAAGGTGGAGGAGGCCACCGAGTAATTGCCGGCGCGGTCCGTGACCTTCGCCTCCACGCGCAGCGCGCCGTCGCGGTTGGGCCATGGCAGGGAGGAGGAATTGTAGCTCCAGTTAAAGCTTCCGCCGGCGGACGAGGAGCCCAAAGCCACGTTCCAGATATTCGGGAAAGAGGGGCACTCATTGCCCACCCAGCCGGGGAGGAGGGTACCGCCGCAGTTGCCGGTGCCCTCCATCCAGAATTTATTCAGCGTCATGTCGTAGGCGCGTATCTGCGGGAAATTGGTATTGAAAGCGTCGGCCGCCGTGCCGGTGATCAGCGGCAGAGTGATCTTCCTGGTATTGTTAAAGGGAAGAGAGACGAAGGCCGTAGGGCTGGAGACGTCGAACGTGAAGGAGTTTCCGGCGAGGATGACGCTCTGCGTATTGCCGGCCACGTCGTAGGCGCGCGTCATGACGGTATAGAGCAGCCCGTCCTGCAGGCCGGTATTATTATCCGAAGGCGGCAGGTCCGTGTTCTTGGTCCAGTTCAGGCCGGCCGAGGACGGCAGCCAGGTCTCCAGGCCCCACGTGGAACCGCTCCAGTAATCGCCGTTGGGGCGCTGGATCTTTATCTGCGTAGCGGCCGAGCCGCCCACCATGCCCGACGGGTTGGAATTGACGTCCTGCGCGGTCCCGCTCACCGAAACAAGGGCGTTAAGGAAATCCCCGTTGAGCGGCAGCGTGGGGCTTGAGAGGGGCTTCGAGATATCGTAACGCACCACGGTGGCGGAAGGCGGCGTCAGGAGGTTGCCGGCCACATCGTCGGCCGTGACCTGGATATTGTAGTTCTTATTGTCCGTAAGCGGAGGCGGCGCCGCCACGCTCCAGGTGTAAGCGGGCCCTGTGCCGGAGATGGCCGCGGTCAGCCACTTCTGCGTCACGGAATTGAAAGTCGAGGACAGCGAGTCGTAATAGAGCAGGGTGTCCGCTTCCTGCACGGAGACGGAGGCGGATCTGATGCCGAACTGCTCGTAGGCCGTACCGCTGACCGAAGTCAGGGCTTTTATATTAGCGCGCAGGTCGGGCAGGCTGTAGGGATAGAGGATGGCCGCGGCCGGAGGCGTAGTGTCGTAAGTGAAAGTTACGGATGATATCGCCGTTTCGATGTTGGACGGGGAAACATCGTCCGAAGCGCGCACTTTCATGAGGTATGTATAACCGTCGCGCAGGGCGGGCCCGATGAAGCTCCAGTTGCCGCCGGCATAAGCCGCGCCCAGGGTGGGCTCGCCGAGCTGCCTGAAGACCTCGGAAGTGGCGGTGAAAGTCCCTGGACCGGCAAGACCGTCCCAGTGGGCGGCCGCGGGCGAGACCTCGGCTAGGCTGACCGCAAGCTGGCTCAGAGCCGAAATACCTGCCAAATTGTCCACGGCGGTGCCTGTGACCGTCGCCCAGTTGCTCGCCTTTATCTTCAGGCCTTCCCGCGGGTAGGTTATCCTGGAGACGGGCTTTGTGACGTCGTAGATCACATTGGCGTTGGTGACCACATTGGCCAGCAGCGAGGCCGGGTTGGGCACGGGCACGGCATTGTCCTGCGCGCGCGCCCTGAACCGGTAGACTTTATCCGGAACCATGGCGCCCGACAGGCCGGCGGGCTGGTAGATCCAGGTTCCGGAGGACGGGCCCTGGGGGGTCCACACGCCGGCATTGTACCAGGAGTTAGTGTCGTTCAGCGTGGAGGAGGAGAAGCCCGCGGCGTTATCGAAATAGTAAGTGTCCGCGCCGGACAGGTAGGAGACCTGGGCCTGTATATTGGAGGCGCCGGCTATGCCGGAATTGGTCAGCCAATTCGGGTCGTCGGCGGTGCCGCTGAGCGAGACCACGGACGATATCTTTGAATTGGCGGCGGGGACGAGCACCGCGAGCGCCGGGGCGGCCTTGTCCACGGTGAAAGTCACCGAGGAACTGTTGCCGGCGAAGTTCGTCTGGACATTGCCGGCTTTATCGGTGGCCTCGGCCCAGATAGTGTAGGACCCGTCGTCCGCCCAGACCGGCATATTGGTGTAGGACCAGGAAGACTGGTATATGGAAGCGGCGGGCCAGACCGCGGGGGCGGGCTGCCAGCCCGAGACATGGTCCCAGTACTGGTTGAAATTATTGTACTTGATCCCGACCTTCACGCCCTGGATCTGCATACCGGGCTGGTAGCCGATGCTGTTCGCCAGCACGTTCTCTTCGGTGAGCGTGCCGCTGGCCGCGCTGACCCCGGAGCGCCTCTGCCCCGGCGTCACGGAAGTGACCACGGCGGTCGGAACCGTGACGTCGAAATTGAAGACCAGGTTGACGTCGGAGAACTCGGACTCGATGCCTACCAGCGTGCTGTTGCTGTAGGTATTATCCAGGGATTTGGCGCGCACGCGGTATTGCGCGCCGTTGGTGTACGCGGCGGTCGGGAAGGAGACCGCGTATTCCCAGGAGGAGACCGCAACGTAATAGCTGCCCTGGTTCCCCGCCTGGTTCCAGGAGGCGGTGAAGGAGTTGGTGGCGTTGTCCCAGTACTTCGAGATATCCGGGCCGTTGACGGCGTAGAGTTCCGCCCAGACCTTGCCGATGCCGGAGGCGGGCGGGGAGACGCCGGGAGGGTCCTGGGCCAGGCCGCCAAGCTTCGGGATGGACTTATAATACAGCTGCGCGGCCGACGGCAGCTGCACCAGGGCCGTGGGCGGGGCCGTGTCGAAGTAAACGGTATTGACCACCGGGCCGCCCTCATACACTTCGGAAAAGCTGATACCGACGGAACGGAAGGTGTAGGAAGAGCCGCTCAGGAACTGGGGCAGCGAGGCGCTCTGGCTCCAGGTATGGTCGGGCAAAGGCGTGATGGCCACGCTCGAGAGCGAGAGCTGCCAGGCGCTGTTGAAATCCCAGTACCAGTTATCGCTCAGGCGCCTGAGCTCCAGCCCGACGCGCTTGGTGTCCGCGTTGGCCGTGCCGCTCACTGTAGTGAGCGACTTGTAGTACTTCAGGTTCTCCGGCAGATTCACGCGGGTGGCAGAAGGCGGCGGCATGAACCTGAAGCGGCGCGAGCCCCACGAGGCCTCGCCGTTGGTCATATTATCCGAGGCGCTGGACCTTATCACGTAGTAGCAATAGGCCCTGAAGACCACGGCGGAGGTGTTGTAGGTCCAGGAGCTGGTCCCCGCGTCGTAGGTATTCGCTCCCTGCCAGCTCTCGCCCGGCTGCCAGTTGGAGCCGTTATAGTAATAACCGTTGATGCTGGTGTCGGTACAGGTGTTCTCCGGGGCCTGCGAGGGGTCCTGCTGTATGCGCACCTGCACGCTGGAAATGCCGGAAGTAAAGTCGAAGGCCGTTCCGACGACGCTGCTGACCACCAGGTAGAAGCCGTTCTCGGCCGGAGGAGAGACGATCTTCGAGATCGGGAGCATCAGGTCCAGGGTGAAAGTGGACTGGTTCAGGCTGAAATCGGTATAGTTGCCGGCCCTGTCCTGCGCCTTGACCTTGATCACGAAGGTCGCGCTGGACCTGCCCACGGACCAGGATTTGGCGTCCGCGGTATTGTTGGGCAGCGAAGACGCCGCCACGGACCAGTTGGTGGCGGCCGTTATGGCGCCGGAGCTGTACGCGGTCTGCCAGACGGGCGGCACGGCGTTGAAGTTCCAGTATTGCTGCGGCTTCCTGTCGGTATCCGCGAGTTCCACCCAAATGGTCTTCAGGCCGCTCGGGATGCCGCCGCCCGCTACCGGGTCCGCGGCGGTGCCGCTGAGGGCGCCGAGCGTCTGCTGGTAGGTCAGGTGGCCCGGCTGCTGTATGAAAGCCGTAGGAGTGCTGAAGTCCATCAGGAAAGTCGAGGTGGCGTAAAGAACCTCGGTATTCGGACCACCGTTGTTGGGCTGCGTGGCGTCGCGGGCCTCGGACTGTATCTCGAACCGGTAGCCGTCGGCGTTATTTACGCCGCCGGTACCGTAGAAAGTGACGCCCGGCAGCGTCCGGGTCCAGGGGGTAAGGGCGGCGTCCACGTCCGCGAACTGCCAGTCGCTGGGGCCGCCGGCCCAGTTGCTGTTCAGCGTGCTGTAGTAATAGCGCGTACCGGCTGAGTCGAGGCGCGAGAAGCGCACCCTCACCCTGGCCAGGTCCGAGGGCGTGCCGTTGCTGAAGTCGGAGGCCGTGCCGGACAGGAAAGTTATCGGGGCGTTAAGGTAAGCGCCGCTGGACGGGAAAGTGACCTTGGAAGTAGGCAGCACGGGGTCCAGAACGAAGGTGGCGTCGGGAGCGGCCGGGGCCAGGACCCCGGGCCGGGACTGGTTGCCGGCCAGGTCCTTCGCCCGTATGTAAAGCCTGAACTGGAAGGATGAACCGGGCGGCGGAGCCTTCAGGCTGTTGAACTCGGTGTTCAGGTTGGCGTCCGTCAGGTTCCAGGAACCGCCGTCGAAAGAAGTGGCGTTGCGCCAGTGCGTCGCCGGGTTCCAGACAGTGTCCCAGCTCGAGCCGTTCCAGTAGTCGCCGCCGACGCGCTGTATGACCAGCTGGATGCCGTCCACGGGGTTAAGGTTGCTGTAGCTCTCGAGCACCGTGCCGGAAATGACCGGCAGCGCGGTGTAGGCGAGGTTGCCCGGCATGACGATAGTGGTGGTGGGCGCGGAGTTGTCGTAGCAGAAAGATCTCTCGACGTAAATTTCCTGGTTGAAAGAGCGGTCCGTGGCGCGCGCCCTCACCGTGTAGGTGCTGCCTTCCAGCAGGGGCGCGGCCGGCGGCCAGGTATCCGGCGCGCGCGGGTAGGACCACCTGACTCCCGACACTATGTTCGTGGTCAGCACCGCGTCATAGTTCTGGACGGTGGGCGTGATCACGGCCCTGCGCCAGAACGAACCGGGGGTGAAAGCCGTGCCGTTGTAAGTGTCTCCGGAAGACTGCACGGCTATCTGCACCTCTACCCCGTCCACGGCGATACCGCTCAGGGCCTGGGTGGCGGCGTAAGTCACCCAGTCCGCGGCCGAGCCGGAGGAAACGGTTATCTGCGCGAGGTTGTGGAAAGCGGCCAGCGGTACAGCTATGGTGGTGGAGGGCTTGTTCACATCGTAGATGAATTCGCGCACATAAGTCCCGTCCGGAACCTGGTTGGCGGCGTAGTCGGCGGCTTTCATCTCGATCCTGAAGCGTTTGTTGTCCGGCCAGGCCGGTTCCGTGTAGGACCAGGGGGAGAGACTGTTGACGCCAAGCCAGGTGGAGGCTACTACCGTCCAGGCCGAGCCGTTCCACTTCGGCATGGTGGTGAAATCCCCGGACTGCGAGATATCCGCTATCTGGGCCCTGATAGGCGGAACTATGCCGGCGGGGCTGTCGAGCGAGCTGCCCAGCAGCTGGCCGGTGGTCCTGCCGGGGCCGTAGAAAGCGTTCACCCCGCCCATGGGCGTGGAAACCGTGATGACCGGGTAGTTGAAGTCGGAAGTTACGGTTATGGGCGCCGGCGTCTCCGCGTTTCCGGCTTTGTCCAGGCCGGCTACGGAGATAGTGTAGACATGGTTGTCGATGGTGATAGTGGGCGGGTCCCAGGTGGCCGGCGGATAGCTCCAGGTTATGGTGGAAGCGGAAGAAGTATAATCCACCGGCAGTTCCAGCACCGTACCGGAGCTCCAGCCCTGCGCGATATGGCCGCTCCAGTACCAGGTGTCAGCGCCCACCACATTGGTGATCTTCAGCTTGAGACCGGAGGCGGCCGCAAGTCCCGACAGGCCGCCGTAGCAGGTTCCTGAGATAACCGGCAGGGTCCCTTGTATGAAGCTGCCGTCCGTGGGGGTGGAGACGCGCGAGACCGGCGGCGTACCGTCCACGATGAAGTGCAGCAGCGTCCACGGGTTCTGTTCGTTGCCTCCGGGTTCGGCAAGATCGAAAGCGCGCACCCGCAGGGTATAGGGCCTGTCCGAGATCCATTTGCCGAAACCGCCGGTGACGCCGTCGAACGGATAACGCCAGGTAGTGGTACCTATGACTTCTTTCCAGGCCCCGTCGAAAGTCACGGTCCAGGAACTGAAAGCCGCGCCGGTCCAATAATAGGTGTCGTTCCCTTCCAGGTAACTCAGGTTTATGAGCGGGGTGCTCACCTTAACCCCGACGAAAGGCAGGGCGGCGTCGGTGGCCGTACCGTTTATAGGATTGATCCCGCTGAGCACGGACGGCTTATAGTTCCCCCCGTCGACAGGCTGTATCATGAAGGTCTGCGGCGGCGTGGTGTCCCAGATAAAGGTTATGGAGGAGATGCCGGCGGTGAACCCGGGCTGGGCGTTGGAGGCCCTGTCCACCGCGCGGGATTGGATTATATACGGCCTGCCGGACACCATCGCGGCGGGCAGAGAGCCGTGCGAATAGCTCCATACGCCCAGCCCGGAGACCACGTTGAAACTGGAGCTCACGGAGGAGAAAGCCCCGGCCCCGTTATGCCAGTATTCGGGCACACCGGTCTCGTTATAGATCTGCAGTTCCACGCGCTGCAGGTCCGCCTTCAGGTTGGGCGGGTTGGCGCCGGTCGGGTCGAATGCCGTGCCGGTTATGGACGTCAGTTGCCGCAGCACCGCAAGCGGAGCGGGATAAGTGAAACCGGAACTGGGGGGCGAGGTATCGTAGATCACACTGTAGGACGGCATTTTCGTTTCATCGTTCTCGTAATTCCCGGCCTTATCTTCCGGCTTGACATAAACGGTGTAGCGGTTTCCATCCAGCATCTTCGGAGTCACCAGCGTGGCGGTGCTCCAATCCCCGATGCTCCAGTCCGCCGGAGAGGCCGCCAGTATGCTGCTGGAGGACAGGAGGCTGTCGAAAGTTAGGCCGTTCCAGTACCGGCCCTGGAAGTCCTTTACATAAACGAACACCCGGTTCATACCCTCCCGGTTGGCATCAGGGAGTTCGGAGCGGCCGGGGTCGAAAGCCGTGCCTTTTATTGAGGTCATGGAGTTCACGTAAAGCTGGCCAGGAACCTTCACGCCGCTCAAAGGCTTGGTATTATCGACTATGACGCTGCGGTTGGTGGGCGGTATCTCCTGCTCATTGCCGGAGTTAAAGCCGACAGTGGTGAAGGTATAGGAGGCATTGTCCACCGTGAAGGCCTTGGACGCGGTAAAACCCATCGCCCAGCCCCCCGCTCCCCCGAGCACATTGATATAGGTATAGGTATCCGTGTCCATCCAGTAGCCGCCGTCGGGTTCGTACCAGTAGGAGGCGGGTTCTTTGAGACGTTTCAGGTGTATCTGTATGCTGTTGGGGGAAAGCGCGTTGAAGCGCAGGTTGGAGCCGATGCCTATAAGAGAGTTGAGGGCCGAACTCTGGTAGTTCCCCATTTCATTGGCCGGAGTGGTTATATTGGTATCGGCTGCCGGCGTCACGAAATTAAAAGTGATGTCATAGGCGCTTGCGCCGGGGAGCGTGCGCTCGTTCCCGGCCTTGTCCAGGGCCAGCGTCTGCAGTTCATAGGTTCCGCCGTTGTACCAGCTCAGCGCCGAGGTGTCCCAGCTCCAGGTCCCGGGCTGGCCTTTCGGATCGCTAATAGTACCGGTGGAGAACCAGAGGCGGTCGAGAGGGTAGATCCCGGCGGGGCAGGACGGCCAGGAATTTGTGGCGTTGTCATAGCAGGCCTGCGGAGCGCTTACCCTTTTCAAGGCTATTTTAACCACCCCGGAGTTCTTCAGTTCTCCGGGCGCGGGGTCGCTGGCGGTACCGGAAACAAGGTTTATCGCGGAGAGCGAAGAATTGTTAGCGGGCACGATGGCTCTCGAATCCGGAGGCGTGGCGTCTCCGGCGAAATAGTTGGTGGTATACGTCACCTGCATATTGCCCACTATGTCGGTGGTCCTGCTTATGGCGTAATAGGTCGTGTTGTTCGTTATGGCCCCGGTAATATCGTAAACCCAGGTTCCGGAGGAAACGCCGGAGAAGGACGCCGTATGCCACTTCTGCCCCGGGGTGAAGGAGTTGACGCCGTCCCACCAGTTATTATCGGTAAGGCGCTGCAGCGCTACCTGCACCCCGCCGGCCGCTATGCCCGACTCATAGTTGCGCGGGGCCGGCCAGCCGAGCAGGTTTTCCACAGAGTCGTCGGCCGTACCGCTTATCACCGACACGCCCCCCTGGATGAAAGAGTTATGGGCCGGAGAAGTCACTTTCGAAGCCGGCGGCGTAGTATCCAGCAGGAAAGTGAAGGTGGAGAAATAGGCCAGATTTGAATTGTTCTTAGCCTGGTCTATGGCATTGCTGTAAACGCTGTATTCATACCCGTTGTCCTGCGAGGCGGGAGGCACGGTCATAGACCAGGGGCTGCTGAAACCGGCGAGGAAATAATCGCTCACGGTCGCGGTCCAGTTGTTATTTATGAAATGCCAGTAGGCGTTGTCGGAGCGGCGCATGCGCAAGCGCACCTCGCTTACGCCGCTGGGCTCAATGCCGCCTTCGAAGGCCGTTCCGGCTACGAGGCCGGTGCCCACCGCGATGGCGTAGCGGTCGGGCGCTATTACGCCGGTCACAGGCAAAAGAGTGTCGTACGTAAAATAAAGGGCGGGTGAATTATCCGCGTTCAGGTCCCCGTCTATCTGGGCGCCGCTGGGAGTGGCCTGCCAGTTCCCGGCCTTGTCATAGCCGCGCGCCCAGACCGAGATCTTGTAATTATTGACGGGTGAAAGCGGTGGCATGGCCAGGAACCAGGCGCCATTGGCATAAGTAGCGGTGCTCCAATGCGTATATTTGGTGCCGGCATTATCCCAGTCGCCGTTGGTTCCGCTGGTCCCCCCGTTCCAGGTGGCGTTCCAGGAACCGCGCGCTTTCACCATCACCTGCACCCCGGAGATCACCCCGGTGTCGGTCACCACTCCGTAAATGAACGGCACGCTGTTCTGCGCCGTGAGATTCGCCGGCGCGGTAGTCACGGCCACGGGCGCTTCATTATCGAACTGCACTATCCTGCCGGCCTGAGCCGGAATGTCGGCGTTCAGGGGCGACGGGGAAGCCTGGCCGAATTCCCTGTTGAGGGCCGTGTCGTAGGCGTAGGTTACCACGCGATAGTCCCGGCGCTTGTTCGTAGCTATGGCCGACTTTAAGTTGACGGGGAAATTATAAGTCCAAGTGACGGTGGCCATCCCCAGCGTATACGGCGACGTATCCACGGAAGTCTCGAACCATACGGGCTCGGACTGGTCAAAAGCGGAACCTCCCCACCAGCTGCCTCCCACCAGGCGTATCCCGGCCTTCACGGTATAAGTGCCCAGGCGCGCCTCCCAGGCCCTCGGACCCAGCCTTTCGTCGTTCGCCTCGCCGGAAACGGAGGTGAACGTATTCACGAACTCGGCAGAGGGAGAGAGCACTGTGGAAGTGGGCGTTTCCAGGTCGAACCTGGTTTCCACGCTCGCCACCGTGGAATCATTGCCGGCCAGGTCGGTGGTCTTCGCCTCGTACCTGTAGCGGTGGTCGCTGATAAAGACGAGATTAGGGCTGTTATAAGTCCAGGCTGCCGGCGTCCCACGCGCCGGCAGCCAGACCGGGCATCCCGCGAAACCGGCGCCGGTAAAACACTGCGCGGTTTCTATGTCCGTTATTTTCACGGCGGCCGTGCTGGCCCCGGTATTGGGAGAGAACTGGGTGCTGGTGCCTGTCCCGGCCAGCGGGGTTGAAACTAAGATCTGGGAATAAGTGGCGCCGTTGAGCGGGAAATCCAGGGAGACCAGCGGGCCGGTAATGTCATACGTCACTGTATTAGTGGAGTATACCGAGGAGTAATTGCCGGCATAATCCAGCGCGCGCGCCACAGTGGTGTATTCGGCGTCGTCGCGCAGCATGGAGGCGGGCACGGTGTAATACCAGGAAGTCGCGCCGAGCGGGGCGACGTTTATCCAGGTATTTGCGGCGGAGGTCCAGGCGGAACCGTCCCAGTAGCGCTGGGCGGCGCCGGCGCCGGTAGAGATGTTGAGCTCGACCCTGCTGAAGCCGGCCATATCGGCCGCGGCCGTACCGCCTATACCAGGCAGGGTGCGCACGGCGCTTACCGCGGGGGTGGTGATAAGGACGGAGGGCGGGGTGTCGTCCACTATGAAGTACCTGACATTGACGCCGCGCGTCTGCGGGTCTTCCTGGTTGCCCCCCCCGCTGTCCTGGGCCTGCTGGGAATCGTCGGTGGCCCGGCTCTCGAGTTTATACTCCAGGTCCCCGAGCCCCGCTTTCCAGATTATATCGGGATCGTAGCTCCAGGGATAATTCGGCGGGCTCGCGCTTATGGACGTTATTTTCCAGGAGTTCGCGAGCGCCACCGTACCGGAGCTGAAGCCCGGCGACTGCCAGTACCAGGTGTCGTTCCCGGAAAGATAGGAGAGCCTGATATCCACCTGCGCCACGGTGGAATTATTCACGGAATAATGAGTGTCGTTTGACGTGCCGATAAAGAGGCTCCCCGTGCCGGTCTTGCCGATATTGGCGGACTTGTACCTGCCGCTGAAGCCGTTCCCGTCGTCCAGCGGCGTAGTGATGGAGGAGTACGGCGGCCATTTGTCGATGTGGATGACGACGGAGGAGACGCCCGCCTGGAAAGTGTCCTGCTCGTTGCCGGCGATATCGAGCGCCTTGGCGAGTATGAGATAGCTCAGGCCGGAAGGTTCGGCCGTGAAGGCTCCGTCCAGGGTAACAGGGGCGGTGGACCAGGCGGCTCCGTCCGGGGAGAGCACGCCAAGCGTCTTCATGGAGAGCCAGACCGGATTCACGCCGCCGATCCCGAAACTCGTGCCGTCGAACCACTTCGGCGAGACGCCCAGCTGCCTCATGGCCAGGTAAACCTCGGCGTTGCCGTAATTGTCCGTGACGGTACCCGAGGCCATGCTTATCTGGCGTATACCGCTGTTGTTCAGGTCCCGCGGCAGCTTCAGGACCGCGGTCGGGGAGCTCCTGTCTATAGTGAACTGGAATGGGATCGCGGAACCCGGGTTGCCGGCCTTGTCGGTGGCGACCAGTTCCACTATGTAGGAATGATCCGGCTCGAAGGCCGCCCCGGCCAGGAAATACGAGGTGGTGTAGTCGACGGTGCCGGTCTTCAGCGTTCCGTTCCAGACCAGCGTGGCCGGCAGGTAGGTGTCGTCGCCGGGCGCGCCGGAAATGGTAAAAGTGGACGCCGTCCAGTTCCAGTATTTCGCCTCGAGCTCGCGCTTCACGCGGAAATAGGCCGACACCACGTCGCCGGCGCCCGTGTCCGAGACCGTCCCGGCCAGCGCCGTCAGGGAACCGCGGTAAGCTTTGTCGGGGTTGGTTATTACCGCGAAGGGAGCCGTCGGGTCCATCACGAATTCCCTGCCCGCGCCCGCGCTTTCTACCAGGCCGTTGGTATGCTCGGCCCTTGAAACCACGCGGTACTTGTGGTTAGCGGTCCAGGAACTGGTTCCGATGCTCCACTGCCAGCCGGGATTCGGGAAGCTGTCCACGCCCAGGTAGCCGGGGTTCAGGGCCCAGGCCGAGTTGGTGGAAACCCAGAGATGGCCGTCCCAGACCTTGTCGTCATTGCCGGTGCCCTGGGTAAGGTCGCCGCCGTAGTCCGTTATCCTCAGCGCCACGGTGGTGGCGTAAACGGCCGTACCGATTATAGTCAGCGGAGAGGCGTTCTTATAATGCGGGTACGTGTCCGGCGGCGTGGAAAGATAAGAGGCCGGCGGCGGCGGGAACAGCCTGAACTGTATCAGGGAGGAGGGGTTAGGGCCGGCCGCGCCCGGTTTGACGACCTCGTTATTGGCCATGTCGACGGCCTTGGCGAAGATCTGGTACTGCACGCCGGCCTGCACGGTATACCAGGTGGGCGTCGAGGCCCCGGTGGCCTGCCAGGCGTTGCCGGTAACGACAGCGTCGTAGAAAATTTCGGTGTTGGAGTTCCAACTGCTGACGGAGACGTCCCAATACTTATTGGCGTAAGGATTGTCCATGCAGCGGTAAGAGACCTGGACCTTTTTAAGCTGTCCGGGGGCGATATCCGAAGCCGTGCCGGTTATAGAGGTAAGCTCGGCGTGCACGTCCAGGCCGTGCGTAGGGTAGGTGACGGTGGAAAGCGGGTTGGTGAAGTCGGCCTTGATCAGCGTGGCGGTGGAATAGACCAGCTGGCGGTTGGTGGCCTTGTCCACGGCCCAGGCGTTGATCTCGTATTCCTCGCCGCTGGCCCACGGGACCGCGTTCAGCTGCCACCAGGTGGCGCCGGAACTCAGCGTGCCCTGCGTCCTGGCATTGTTCTCTACGGCGGCGTCGGCCCAGGAAGAGCCGGCCACGCTCCAGTACTTATTCTGATCGACCGTGCCCACGGTCTTTTTGATGCGGATGAGCAGGTCGCTGACCATGCCATTCGGCGTGTCATAGGAGTCTCCGGTAACTTTGCCGGTCTGGCTTATATAGCCGGCGTCGACCGGGTAGGTGATAGCCGCGGTCGGGCGCGACACGTCGTAGACAAAACTGGACTTTATCTTCATGCCCTCCTGGTTCAGGGCCGCGTCGCGGGCGTCGGTCCAGATGTTGAATACCACGCCGTCGTTACCGGTGAAGATATTGGGGTTAACGGGAGAAAAGGTCCAGTTGGCGAACGGCCCGGAGGCGCCGAACGGAGTGGCGGCGGCCCAGGCAGCTCCGTTCCAGTAATTCATGTCGGTCTGGCGCTGGAAATACACCGGGATCTGGTTAACGCCTGAAGCGCTTGGATCTACGCTGGTCCCGGTGATAGCCGCGGGGATATAGTTAAGATACAGGCCGTTGGAGGGGAAGGTTACTGACGACATGGGGACCTCGGTGTCATAAAGGAAGGTGGCGGTAGAGTAGGTCGTATCCCAGTTCCCGGCTATATCCTTCGACTTCGCGCGCACCCTGTAAGTGAAGGCGGTGGCCCAGCTGGAGACCTGTATGTTATAGCTCCAGGTGGAGGAAGTCGTCCAAATGGTGGACGCGACAGGCAGCCATGGCGCATTGCCCTCGGACTGAAGCGTCCCGGACCAGGCCCCGGGGAGTGAAGGATCGTAATAGCGCTGGGTATCGGTCAAAAACACGGTTATCCTGTTCTCGGCGATCTTAAGGTTGTCGTCGGAAGTTCCGGTTATGGTCGCCATACCGACACTATTATGCGCGGGGGCGTTCGGCATGGTTATGGCGGTGACCGGTTTCTGATTATCGTAAGACACTACGATCCCGACCCCGGACGGGATATCGGCGCCAAGAGGCTGGCCGCCGCCGGGACCGTATTCCGGGTTAAGAGCCAGGTCATAGGACCACGGGACTATGCGGTAGGAAGCGTTCTGGTTGTCCGTGCGGTTGAGGTATGTCTGAAGCGCGGACGGCAGCGCATAGGAGAATTTGCCCGCGTTCACTCCTTCGGTGGTGAGATTGACCTCGAACCAGACCGGGGCGGTATTGCCGCTGTTGCAGTTGGCGCCGTTCCACCAGCCGGTACCCAGGCCGGCATTCTGTTTTATGGCCACTTTCACGGTGTATGTGCCCAGGTCCGCCCTGTAAGTATCGGTACCGTCGGCCGCCGTGCCCGATAAATATGTAAAGCCGGTGGTAAAGCCCGCCAGCGGGTAAGTGACGGTGGAGGTGGGTTTGCTTATATCGTAGTTTATCGCCACCACGGCTTCCGATGAAGAGTTGCCCGCATAGTCCAGAGCTTTCGCCCTTATCTGGTACTGCTCATTATTCGTGAAAGCCAGGTCGGGGTCATTGTAGCTCCAGTTGTTCACGGTTCCCTGCGCCGGGAGCCATTGCACCGAAGCGACGAATGCCGTGCCGTCGAAATATCTCGTTCCGGACGAGATCTGCACCCTGACCTCGCTTACCTGGGAATAGGGGTCGACCTGGTCGGCCTGGTTGGAGGAACCGGTTATGGCGGTGGACAGTTTAATCTGCGAATAAGCGGCGCCGTTCAAAGGGTACGAGATCGAGACATACGGGGGCACCGCGTCGAACGTAAAGACATAGGTAGAGTAGAGCGTGGAATAGTTGCCCGCGTAATCCTTCGCGCGTGCGTCGGCGGTATAAACCTTGTCGCTGGCCAGGATAGCGCCTGGGATAGTGTAATACCAGGAGGTCTCCCCCTGCCTGGTGGTCGTTATCCAGGTATCGGCGACGGCGGTCCAGACGGCGCCCGTCCAGTATCTTGTATTGCCGCCCGCCCCGGTGGAGATCCTTATTTCGGTCAGTTCATGCCCGGCCTTATCGGCGTTGGCCGTGCCGTAAATGGTGAAAGCCGTCCTGTGCGCGAGAGCCGTGGGAGAAGTTATCAGCACCGAAGGCGGCGTAGTGTCTATGATAACGTCCACCGGCGTTCCGAAAGAGCCCTGGTTCTGGGGCACGGCATTGTCCATGCCGCGGACCTTGAGCATATATTTCTGGTCCGAAACCATGTTTACCGCCGCCAGCGTATAGTCCCAGATAGGCGGGGTGAAGGCGGCGGGCTGGAACTCGGAAGGCGTGGTGGACCAAGCGCCGCCGGTCCAATAATAGGTGGTCTGCCCCTCCAGCCTGCCTATTTGCACCTTCACATTGCCGACGCCGCTGACGCCGCCCGGAGTGTCGGTAACGCTGCCGGAGATGGTCCACGCGCCGGCCGGGTTCACCCTGCCGTTACCGTCGGGGTCCTCATAGCCCGTCACGACCGCCGCCGGCGGATCCGCGTCCCAGATAATAGTAAATGAGGACGCGTCCAGCGTAAAGATCTGCTGGGTATTGCCCTGCGGCAGCGAAGTGTCCCTCGCCCTGGAGCGCACTATGTATGTGCACCCTTGTGAAAA
Source organism: uncultured Elusimicrobiaceae bacterium (assembly GCA_964622585.1). Taxonomy (GTDB): domain Bacteria; phylum Elusimicrobiota; class Elusimicrobia; order Elusimicrobiales; family UBA9959; genus UBA9959. The sequence continues at coordinate 42,055 of CAZUQT010000001.1, forward strand.
GAAACCTGAAGGCGGCATAACATAATGGGTCCAGGAAGAAACGGCTACTCCGGGAACGTGGATAGTCGAGGTACCCCAGTAGATAGAAGAATCCTCGTTTGAATCCGAGGCGTCCCAGTTGCGGATAGTCCAGTTCCAGTACCTTAGTGGGTAATCGTTCACACCCACGGTCTGGGCCGGCATCTTGATATGGACCAGCACTTTGTCCAGCTTGCCTGTGCCGCCGCCTGCCCCGGCTATATCCCAGGCCGTGCCCGAGACGGAATCCAGGGAGGACCTGACCTGGCCGCTAAGGGCCACTGCGGTCGAGTTCACGGCGACAAAATTGGTAAGCCGCGCCACGGGCGTGCTCCGGTCCACCAGGAAATCCACGGCCGCGCCGATCTGCGCATTCGCGGCCAGGTCCGTAGCTTTGGAGGTTATCCTGTAGCTTGCGCCGTCCGTCCAGACGGGCAGGCCCGTGCCCAACGACCAGCTGCCCGCCGTCAAAGTGGTGGTGGCCCAGACTATGCTGTCCTGCCAGGCCATGGTCACGGGGTTCCAGTAAGTGGCCGGCTGGGTCAGGTCCTGAATGGTTATCTCGTTCTTCTGCACCAGGCCGGGAGCCGTGTCGGAAGCGCTGCCGGAAATCTGGCCCAGGGTCTGATAAATAGCCGGGGCGGGCGCCGAAACGACCGTGTTCGGGAGCGAGATATCATAAGTGACCGTATTCCCGATCAGGTCTATGACCTGCTCTTCGCCCGCCGGCCCGATGCCTTTGGAAAGGAAATAATACGAAGTATTATCCGTCCAGGCCGAGGTGGAGATATTATCCGTCCAATCCCAGAACAGGCTGGCATCGCCCAGGATACTGACATTGCTGGTGTTAAGATATGCCCGCGGCGCCGCTTGCAGGGAGCCGGGCGCCGAGAAAGAGCTGCCGTACCAGTAATAGCCGTCGCTTTTCCTTTCCGCCGAGATCTTTACGCTGGCGATATTGGAATAGGTGAATTTAGAGGCGCCGCCGGAAATCGACTGCGGTTTGGTCTTCACATAACTGTTATTCACCGGGGCGTTGATCCAGGTGGCGGGGAAAGGCGCGCTGTAATTGAAATTCTTACGCCAGATCGTCGCCTCCGTATTGTCGGCCTTGTCGCTGGCATAGGCTCTTACGGAATACCAGGCATTGTTATACTGCCAAAGCGTGTCCGGCACATTGTAAGACCAGTTCGCGCCCGCCAGGGTGACGGAAGAAACCGGCAGCCAGGTAGTATTGTTGTTCTGCCAGCTGGTTCCGTTGAAAGACCAGGTGATGGCGCCGTTCTGGCCGCTGGGGGTATAACCGAACTGCAGGTGGATCTTGCTGACTTCTCCGGGCGCAGCGTCGCCGGCCGTGCCGGTCACCTGCGGCAGGGGGATTTCGCCGTAGGTCAGGCCTTCGCCCGGCAGCGTGATAGTGGAATAAGGGGCCGTGAAATCCGCCTTTATGTTGGTGGCGGTGGAGAAGACCAGCTCGGTATTTCCGGCCTTGTCCACGGCATAGGAGTTGATCTCGTAGATTTCCCCGGTCTGCCAGGGGGTGGTGTTCAGCTGCCACCAGGTGGCGGCGGAGCTCAGCGTGCCGTAGCTGACGGCGCTGTTCCAGACTTCGGGAGCGCTCTGTACGGTCCAGCTTGAATCCGCCACACGCCAGTAATGGCCGGCTTTCGGCCCGGTCAGCTGTTTTATCCTCAGCTTGACGTCGCCGGTCTTGCCGTACGGGATATCGTAGGAGCCGCCCTCTATCCTGCCGGTCTGGCTTATATAGCCGTTATTATACGGGTAGACTATAGAACTGGTGGGCTTTGTTATGTCGTAAACGAAAGTGGACTTGACGGCCAGGGTCTCGGTATTGCCCGCCAGATCCTTGGCCCGGGTTTCAATGGTATACCTTTCGCCATCTATATAGGCGGCATCCGCCGTCAACCCTGCTCCCCTGTTCCAGTTCGCATAAGGCGGGACGACGGCAAAGGGGTTAGGCGCGACCTGCCAGGAATTAACGCCGTCCCAGTAGTCGCCGTTGGATTTTCTGAAATAGAAATTAACCTCGTTGACTCCGGCAAAGGCGTCGAAACTTGTGCCGAGTATGGTGATCGGCTTAGCCGACAGGTTCAGGTACGAACCGTCCGCGGGATAAGTAACGGTGGAAACCGGAATCTCCGTGTCGAACTGGAAGGTCGCGGTAGCGTAGGCTATATCCCAGTTCCCCGCCTTGTCCATGGAGCGGGTCCTCACCCTGAAATGCGCGCCGCTGGTCCAGGTGGAATCCTGTACGGCATAAGACCAGGTGGCGGAGGTGGTCCAGATGCTGGTTTGCGGCGCCACCCAGGGCGCGTCATTGTCGGAAAGACAGCCCACCGTCTTCCAGGGCGGGTCCAGCGCCGGGTCGTAACATTTGTTCTGGTCGTAGTTGAAGATACTGAAATAGACGGCGCCGATGCCTGTATTATCGCCGGCCTCGCCGCTCAGGCCGGTCAGGGTCCTGTAAGCCGGCAGCACCGGCGCCAGCAGCAGGCTGACGGGGCGCTGATTAAGGAAGTCCCTGGTAGAATAGACCACGGAATAATTGCCGGCGTAATCCAGCGCCCTGGCGCTCACGGTATAGGTGGCCTTTTCCACCAGCAGGGACGGCGCAATGGTGTAGTACCAGGAGGTCGGCCCCAGTTTAATGGAATCGTTCCAGGTTTCGGGCGCGGCCACCCAGAGCGAGGAACCGGAATCCCAGTACCTGATGGCGGCGCCGGTACCGGTGGAGATCCTCACCTGCGTTTTGTTCAAACCGGAAAGAGCGGCGTCGGCCGTTCCGTAGATGGCGGTGGCGGAGTTAAGCGACAGTTCCGTGGGCGTGGTAATAGCCACCAGCGGCGGCGTATTATCCACTATAAAGGTTTTGGTGGTATAAGCGGTCTCCCAGTTCCCTTCCCCGGTATCGTCCGAAAGCCTGGCGTCGTCCATTACGCGCGCCTGCATTTTATATTCCATGTCCGCGCCCGGCCATACGATGTCGGTAAGGTAGTCCCAGTTCCAGGTCGGAGCGGAGCCGGAGAGGTTGGCGCCCTGCCAGGCGGTGTTCTCTGTTACGGTCCAGGAACTGAAAGCCGCGCCGGTCCAGTAATAGGTGTCGCCTCCCGACAGGTAGGATAAACGCACCTGCGCGAGGTTGACGCCGGAACTGGTGGAAGCCGGCAGGTCATAGGCCGTCCCTTTAAAATGCGTGGAGTTGCCGGTCTGGCCCGCAAGCCCCGGCTTGTACCTGCCGCTCACGCCGTCCGCGTCGTCGACCGGCATGATCGTCGCCGAAACCGGCTTGTCCTTGTCCAGCCGTATCACCATCGACGACATATCCACCGTGAACTGCGTCTGCATATTCCCAGCGGTGTCCGAAGAACGCACCAGCACCAGGTAGTTGAACCCCGACGCGAAGGCGGTATCCAGGCCGGCCGGCGCGTATATCCAGCTTGTGGCGTCTGGAGAAAGGAAACCGTTCGCCCCGTTCACCGTTATCCAGTTAGGATTGTCTCCCGTGATATTAAAACTGGTCCCGTCATACCAGAATTGCGTGGGGCTGTATTTGCGCACGGCTATCTGCACGCTCTTATTCGATAAAGCGTCAAAAGCCGTTCCGGAAATAGAGGGCAGGGAACGCAGGCCGTTCTTATTAGCGTCCCGCGGCACGACTATTCTCGCCGAAGGAGGCGTTTTGTCGTAAGTAATGCTGACGCCTACGCCGGGCGGGATATCGGCCTCGAGAGGCTGGCCGGTATTGGGGCCGTATTCCCGGTTCTGCGCCAGGTCATAAGACCATATGACCAGCTTGTACGTTACGCCTTCGTTGGCGTCATTGTCCATAGCGGCCTTCAGCGCGGCCGGCAGGGTGTATCTGAAATTGGTGGGGTAACCGCCGGCGCCGGTATCGTTATAAACCTCGTACCATACGGGGTCCGTGCCGCCGAAATCGACAGTGGCCTGTTTCCACCAGCCCGCGGGGGCCGTCACTCTTTTTATGGCCACGTTTACCGTATAAGTGCCCAATTTCGACTCGAAGCTCTTCACGCCGTAACGTTCGTCCGAGGCGGTGCCGTAGAGCTGGGCGAAACCTGTGGTAGTTCCGGCCAGGGGGTAGGTAACGGTGGCGGTCGGCTTGTCTATATCGTAGGCGAAAACGCGCTGGGAGACGGAGGAACGGTTCCCGGCGAAGTCCTCCGACCTGACCTCTACCCTGTATTGCTTGTCGTTGGAGAAATTAAGCGTGGCGTCATTGTACGCCCAGCTGGCCAGTGTTCCGCCGTTCGCTCCCAGCCATTTGGGGCAGCCGCCGTAACCGCCCGCCCCGTTATAACAGGTCCCGCCGGCTATATCGGTTATCTGCACGGTAACCGTGCTTACCAGCGAATAAGGAGAGACCTGCCCCGGCTGGCTTGAAGCGCCGGCCAGCGGAGTAGAAACGCTCACCTGGGAATAAACGACGCTGTCGAGCGGATAAGACAATGAAGCCGCCGGCGGCGTAATGTCATACGTAAATATATAGGTGGAAAAAACGGCGGAGTAGTTTCCGGCGTGATCGAGCGCCCTCGCCGACACGGTATAGATAGCGTCGTCCCTGAGCATGCCCGGGTCCACTGTATAGTACCAGGAGGCCGGCCAGACCAGGCCGGCCGTATTCCAGGTCCCGGCCGCCGACGTCCACGCCGAACCGTTCCAGTACTTTGTCCCGTCAACGCCTGTAGTTGAGATGCGGACCTCCGTCCATTTATGGCCGGCCAGGTTCGCGGAGGCGGTTCCGCCTATGCCGGGGATATAATTTAAAGCCTGCACGGCTGGGGTATCTATGCCGACGGTCGGCGGCGTATTATCCACTATGAATTTCTTGGTAACGTAAGGGGCCTGCTCCCAGTTGCCGTCGCCGGTGCCGTCCGCCAGCCGCGTGGCGTCTTTGGATTTCACTTCAAGGGCGTACTCTTTGTCTCCGGCCGGCCAGGTGATATCCGGGGTGTACAGCCAGGCCCCGGCCCCGGATGCGTTCTGCCATGCCGCCGCCCCGGCGGCCGTTCCGGAACTGAAAGACGCTCCGGTCCAGTAGTATGTGTCCCCTGCATTCAGATATGTAAGTTTTATCCGGGTGCCCAGACTATCCACGCCCACGCCCGCGCCGTCAGTGGCGTTCCCGTAGAACCTTGTGCCCCCCAGGGATTGGCCTATATTGGCCGGGGTGTACCTGCCGCTTGTCCCGTCGCCGTCGTCCACGGGCAGCGTGACGGAAGTTACCGGAGGTGTTTTATCCACGGTTATAACCATGGAAGAGATGTTAAGCGCCAGGTCCGTCTGCAGATTACCGGCCACGTCGGTGGAACGCACCAGTAACAGATATTTGGTAACGCCGGTGAATTTTGCATCCAGAGCCGCCGGGGCCAGCATCCAGCTGGTGGCGTCGGCGGACAGGTAACCGCTGGTATTGCCCTTCAGATCTATCCATACCGGGGCCGCGCCGACCACGTTAAAGCCGGCGCCGTCGAACCACAACTGCGGGCTGCCCCATTGCTGTATCGCCACTTGCACGTTTTCGTTCCTGCCGTTGTCCAGGGCCGTGCCGGAAATAGCGGGGATGGAATTTATGCCGGCGAGTCCGGGGGCCGGGACCACTATCCTGGCCGTTGGGGACGCCGTGTCTATGGTAAAAGAAAGCGGGGTAGTAAGTTTTATCCGGCCGGCTTTATCCGTAATGCGGACCTGCGCCTCATAAGTTTTGCTGTTCTCCCAGACGGGGACCCCGTTATAGGTCCAGGGTTCAAGGTTTGAGTTGAAAGCGCCGTCGTCGGCCGTGACCGCAAGCCAGATAGGCGGCCCGTTTATCCAGGTACTCCCGTTCCAGAACGAGCTCTGCGCCGCGGTGGAAACGGCCACCTCAACCACATTCACCAGACCCACGCCGATATCAGTGGCTGTACCGTAAATTTTAGGCACGCTTTTTTCATATATGGCGTTCGGTTCTATCAGGGTGGAACCGGGGTCGTCGCCGTCCACGTAAAAATACCTCTGGGAAAAAGGCGTAATTTCCAGCGTGGAGCCGGAAGCCGCCCTTGACTGCACGCTGAACCTGTTGGTCCCTGCCGGCCAGATCCCGGCCACGCTTTTCGCCCAGCTAAGGTCGTTGGTCCCGAAGAAGCCGCAGGTTGACTGGTTCACCACGTATGTGGTATCCGCGCAACCGGCCAGATAGGTCACGGTGGAGACCCAGGCGGGAACCCAAGCCGCGTCCCATAAAGTGCAGGAACCCGCGAGATAAGTCAAACATTTCGCGGTCACCCAGACCATATCGGGGTCCGCGGTTTCGTTTATTATCCTTATCTGCCCGGTGGTCGCCGCCGCGAGCGTTCCGTTTATCACGGCCAGGTCCGGTTTGTAATAAGGGGAGCCGGCCGGCGGATTTAAAATAACCGAAACGGGCGACGGGACTATCTTCTGTATCTCGATATAAGAAGATTGCGCCGGCGGCGAAGTCACCCCGGCTTGCCCGGGGAAAGCGTTCTTATTACCCACCGCGTCGGTGGTCCTGACAAATATCCGGTACTTCTGATTATCGGTAAGGACCGGGATGCTGGAGGCTGAAACGGTCCAGTTCACGGGGGTAGCGGTATCGGTGGAAGCGTCCACATAAGCGGCCTCCGGCGGCGGGTTTATCCCGTCGCCCAGGTTGAAAGTCCCGGCCGTAAGAGGGTCCCACCATTGCCCGCTGGTAATACTGTAGAAAGCCGCCTGCACTTTCTGTATCCGCGTATTGGTGTCGTTAGCAGTGCCGGAAACGGAGGTGAGCAGATAGATGCTGTATGTGTTTGGAACCTGCACCAGGGCGGTCGGCACCGTTTTATCGGCCCTGATCGTGATCTGGTTCCTGCCGGCCTGAAAAACCGACTCTTCATTGGACTTTAAGGCGTTTACGGCGTCAAGCGCATTATCGAAGCTCTTTATCTTCACCCTGTAAGGCCTGCCGTCCTGCATCGCGGCGTAAAGCGTGGAAGTGTTGTAGGAATAAGTGCTGTCGGCCACCAGGTTCATGTCCTTCCAGGTCGTGACAGTGTTGCAAACACCGGAGAAATCCGTGCCGTTCCAGCAGTTAAGCGTAACCTCGTCCCTCACCTCGGTCTGCATCTTGTTTATTGAGCCGCCGGAGGCCAGGCCCGCCAGCGGCAGGTCCAGGGCGGTTCCCTTTATGAAGTCCAGCGTGTACCCGGCATTGGAACTGTACCAGGCGCTGTCGGACGGCGTTGTTATGGTGGAGGTGGGAGGCTGCACTTCGTATTTGAAAGACTTCTTCAAAGTCGTGGACGAGCCTATGTTCCTGTAGCTTGTATCGGGCAGGTCCACATTATCCTGCGACCAGGCGTACACCTTGAATTCCTCGGCGGTAGGCACCCCGGTCCAGAAACCGCCCATGGCCTGGTGCACCCAGTCGGCCGCCGGGGACTGGCAGGAGTCGTTCCTGCCCGCCTGCCAGCCGTTGACGGTGCCGTTCCACCATAAAAGGTCGGACTGCCTTTGTATGCCTATGCAGGTCATGTTCAGACCCGCCTGCCTGGTGGTATCCGGCATGTCCTTCGCCGTTCCCGAGATATTGGTAAGGGCCGTATCGGAATAAGTCGCTCCCTGCGTTGGGTTTAAAACCACGGTGTCGGGCGCCGTAGCGTCGTATTTAAAGACCACCGTGGAATAAACCGTGGAATAATTACCCGCCTTGTCCACGTCCCTGCCGACATAAGTGTATTGTTCTCCGGAGAGCCAGGCTATGTTGGAGGACTGCCACGTCTCGTACGGGACCGTGGTGGTGGTCCCGGCCACGTTCCAGATGCTTCCGGTCTGGTCTATCCAGGAGGAAGAGACCTTGTTCCACTTGGCAAGCGGCGGGTGCTCCAGCGTGTATTCCACCGAATTCACTTTCGAGAAACCGTCATTGGCGGTACCGAGCAGCCTGGTCAAGGAATTAAGACCGTAATTCCCGCCCGCCGCCGGGAAATTTATCCGCACCGTGGGGACCTCGCTGTCGTACAGGAAATAGCCGCTCGTGGCCGGGGACAGCGCCGTGCCGGTGGAATTGCCGGCGGCGTCGTCGGCGTAAACCTTGACGTTATACCAGAACCCGTTCTGCCAGTTGGTCGATACGCCGACGCTGAAAGAGGAAGGGTCCGAAGAGGGGGCGTACTGCGCGGAAGCGAAAACAGGGGACCCGGCGCAGTTGGTTCCCCACTTATCGGCGCCGCCCTGTTCGTAAACGCAGTAATAAACGCGCCTCGTGCCTATGACATTATCCACCACATTGTCCGCCAGGGAGCCCTGTAAAAAGTTAAACGCGCTCCTCCACACATTGGACGGATCGCCCTGCGAAACGGGCGCGTTCGGCATCAGCGCCTCCGGCACGCTTACCGTGATAGTGGGCGCGGTGACATCGTAGTAAAAATCCCTGGAGAGACCCAGCGTCTCGGGGTTGAATTTATCCGAGGCGCGCGGTTGTATCCTGTATTTCCTGCCGTCTATCCAGGCCGGGAGCTTGGGATGGGAGATATCGTCCGGCGCCGCTTTCACTATAAAACCCAGGGATTTATCCACGCATTCGTCGCCGCAGGTAAAATTAGTGAGCGCGCCGGGAGGTGAAGGCAGTTTCACCAGATAATACCAGGTATCCGAGGCCAGGAAACCGGTGGCGTCATAGCCGGTCCAGTAAGTATCGTCGTTGCCCGTGCCCTCCCCTATGGTTCCGTTGGGGCCGGCGTTTATCAGCCGCATCTGCGCGCTTTTCAGGCCCACGCCGGCGTCCGCGGCCGTACCCTGTATGGCCGCAAGGGAGTTGACGCTTGAATTCGGCGCCGGGACGGTGAAATTCAGGCCCGGCCCCGATTTATCTATCTTGAAAGTCACGGCGCTTGAAGGGTTGCCGAAGCCCCTGTCGTTCGTCTTGCCCCTGCTTACAAGGGTATAACTGCCGCCGTCCGCCTGGGCCGCCGCGTTGTTAGGCCAGGCCATGTTCGTCCACGCCGTTATGCCGCTTGTGACCTGCAGCCACTGTTCCCCGGAAACAGCCGGGTCCACATAGTTTACGCTGTCCCACTGCCAGCCGTCCGCGCGGGTGATCCTCATCTGCGGCGCTATATTGCTCTGCCCGGCCGCCGGCGCAAAACCGGAGATGCCCGTGATCTGGGCTATACCGCTGGAATACATTACAGGCTCCACCGGGTAAGACAAGTCCGATGTGGGCACGGTTATGGTGGCGGCCCCGGTTTTAAAACCGTCGCGGCCGTCCCAGTTGGAAACGACCATGTTCATAGGCCCGGCCGCTACGGACTGGCTCACGGTAAAATGCACCTGCACCTGGGTAGAAGTTTTAAAAGTGACGCTGGTAATGTCCACCCCGGGAACGCTGACGCCGCTCTGCGTGAACATGATGCCGGGCGGGGGATTATTCAGAAAACCCGAACCGTTGACCGTCATGTCATAAGTGGGATCGACCGCGGAATCCACTATGCCGGCGCCTATGCCCGCCGTGACGGGCGATACGGACGTTATTGCGGGGGCCGCGTTATTGGAAGTAGGGATCCTGTCGAAACTGACCGCGCCGCCGGCCGTCCAGGCCACCGGCACCGGATAAGGCAGCTGCACATAGGAGGGCGCCTGCGGGCTTGCGGCGCCGCCGGCGCTTGCCTGCCAGTCGCGCGTTATGGTGAAGGCCGTCCCGGCCGTGGCCGTTGCCGGCCCCACCGCGTAGTTGACGGAACCGTAAGTGGACAGATAGACTATGAACACTTTATTGAAGGAGGCCGGGTCCGCCGGATCTATTTTGGCGTAGGTCACCGTTGGCTGGCCGTACGGCGTGGCGAAAGCCGCGCCTGAATTGTCTATTGTAAGAGGGCCGACGCCCCAGGTCCCCGCCGCTGTGCGCCTATAGTAGACAAGCGCCCCGGTATTATCGATAGTAGCCAGATGCACGACCGCCGAGCCCGGCTCGGGGGCCATAGAAACGGTATAGAGAGAGCTGGTACCGCCTCCGCCCGGGGCGGCATTCCATTCCATCGTCTCCCAAGCCGTTCCCAGATATCTGTGCACTCTTATAGAACCGGGTCTGTCGTTCCTGTCCATCTGCGCTTGTATAGTTTTCCAGGTTCCGGCATCATTTACCGGGACCAGGGTTCCGAACTGTTTAAACGCCCCGGTGCCCTCGCTGGACCTGGTATTGGCGTCCACCGCTATTACGGTGCCGCCCGAAAGTGTTACCCCCACCGCCGCCTCCCCCAGGATCGAGGTGGCGACGCCGCCTCTCCTTTTGGCGTCGCAAATCCAGGTGACGGCGCCGGAAACGGTGTCGCCTGTCAGCGCAATGTCCACATTGCCGCCGGCCATACAGTCGGAAGGGGTCCTTCCGTCCACATTGCCGGTTCTCTGGCGCGTCTGCAGGCCGCCCCAGGTAATGCTGCCGTTTGAGTTCAGGTCGCCTCTTTTCAGGTATACGAAGTTGGCCGGAGGCGGAAGATTGGGATCGGTATCCGCGGCCGGGTCATTGGCTATGACATAAACCACGCTTGAGGCGGGCACATAAAAAACGCTGCCGTACATCAGATTAGCGCTGCCTCCGGCCTCGACGGTAGAGATGGCTATTTCCTGCGCGGACCAGACCGAACCGTCATAGGAGCGGGAAGCGAAACCGGCGGTATTTTCATAAAAAACCCAGGTGCGCTTATACCCCTCGCTGTAAAAAACCTTCCTTGAGCCGGGCCAGTCCGTGGTATCCGCGCCGCTGACAGGCTGCGGCGCGGCGAAAGCCGAGGACTGAAAAATAAAGAACAGCGCCGCCGCGGCAAAAAAAGCGACAGGAGCCTTTTCTGCAATGCGGGCAAAAAGCGAGCCTAAAGAAGAAATAGGGGACAGCGACCTATTACTTCCCACGGCAAAAAGCGAGCCTAAAGAGGATTTTGAGATAAAAATCCCTTTATTTATAAAGGCTTTGTTACTTTCCGCTTTCAGCATAAATAGCGCACTATTACCCGGCTGCCGCCCTATAAAAGGCGGCAGGAACCTTTTCACTCAGGGAACGCCGCCTGCTATTCCAGGCTTTTCAAGACATTATCCGCCCACCTGGAGAGTTTTTCGTCCTTACCGGACTTAAGGGCGGCCAAAGCCGCCGCCGCTTTCGGGGTCCCTATCTTGCCCAGGCTCTCTACCGAGGCTTTTTTAACAAATTCGTCATTGTCCTCGACCGCGGCCTTAAGCAGGGCTTCAATGCCTTCGTCAGCCTTCAGTCTGCCCAGGACCTCTGCCGCCTTCCAGCGGGTGTTCCTGTCCGGATCAGCCAGGAGCGAGGAGAGGGACGGCACTGCCCGCTTGTCATCCAGGTCGCCCAGGCCCTCCATCAGCCCCAGCCTGGACTCTTTATCCGCCCCGGCCAGGGCGTCCGAAAGGGTTTGAAAAGCCGAATTATCCTTTGACCCGCCTATCAGCCTGGCGGCTTTCTCTTTTATGAGCGGGTCCTCATCCGCAAGGGATTCCCTCAGCAGCGAAATTTTTTCCGGGTTTTGAGGCCCCGAGAGCGACTCCAGAGCTTTCCTCCGCTTTTTGTGGTCGGCGTCTTTCAGGTCTTTCCTGACCGCGTTCAGGTCCTGCGCGGGCGCGGCGGCGGAACTTATGGCCAGGGCGGGCGGGGTTTTTTTATTTACCGCGCTGTTCTTCAGCCCCGCCTTCACTCCGGTTTTAGCGGCCGGCACCTTAGCCTCTTCGGCGGAAAAAACGGACGCCGGGCAGAGCAGGATGAAATACGCGGAAGAAAGCAGGAGTGCCATCGCGGCTATCGCTCCGCCCGATCCTGCCGCCGCAGCGTTTTTCTGTTTCATAATCTTCCCTGCGCACGGCAGGCTTATAATCAGACTTATGTACGGCCCGAACTGCTGCAAAACAAAAAACGACCGCGCCACGCGGCAATATTTCTTTTTAGTCCGTTCTGACCGCAAAAGGCCGTGAAACGGTACGCGCAAAAGAATTGCCGCAAAGCGTAGATATTAAAACATTATAATATAAAAACAGCGTTTCGAGAATATTATATATATATGAACGGGCCGGAGCCCGCCTGGAAGATCTCTCTACACCCTTGGCCGCGCTGAACATTTTTCCTCCCCGACTTTCCTATTGAGGTTGAGCCTCGATAAATTCCTGCCGAGGCTTCGCCTCGCCAAAAAGGCCCTGCTTCCCGGACAGCCAAAAAAAGACCGCTTCTGCTCTCTTCGCCTTAACCCGGTGCTGGGCTAATACCCCGAAGACAGCAGAAACGGCCTAAATCCGTTCCAAACACGCCGGCACTGACCGGACGGTCTTTCATCTTCGGCAGCCTGACCCCCGCGTATTTAGCGGGTCTTAGCTTTGCGCCGCCGGCTTTAGCCGGCTTTGCTATTATCGGACACTACCCAAATAAAACGCCTCGCCCATCTGGGACACACACCGCGCCTACACTACCGCACCGCGTCTGTCTGCGACCGCAACCGCCCGCAACTGCACCGCACCTGCTCACTACCAAGCCAGATGGGCGAGGCACTGCACTACACCGCACTGCAAATATATTATAGCAGATAGAGAGCTGTTGTCAAGGCCCAATTCTTGACTTGTCAAGACCATGGCCGCGCCGCATCCAGGGCCATGTTCTTCGGACGGCTAGCGGCGCGCCCCGGCGTCAAAAAGGCCGGCGGCAGCGGCATAGGCCGCGTCTCCGAGCAGGGTCGTCTCCCTGGAATCGTCCCAGACCCGGCCTGGCGCGCCGGCTTTAAGGTCAGGCTCCGCGCCCTTCCCCTCCATATCCAGTCCTGAAGGCGGGAACATCCTCGCTACGGACAGTTCCAGGCCGCGCCCGTCGCCGAGGCTGAAGGCGCGCACCAGCGAGACGCTGCCGGCCATGGGCTCCCCTACCAGCGCGGCACCGGAGAGTTCTTTAAGGGAGCGGGCGAAAACTTCAGCGGCCTTGGAGGTTCCTGAATTGACGATCGCGACCTGTCTCATCCCGGCGAACCGCCCCTTTTCCGCCGCGCCGTAAAGGGCCGAATAGCCTTTATGGCGGGACCTGACCTCGAAAACCGGGCCGGCTTTGGGCGCGAAAGCCCTAAGGACCTCCGCCGCCTCCGCGGGCACGCCGCCCGGATTGTCCCGGAGATCGAAAATAACGTTCACGGCCCCCACCCGGTACAGCGCGTCCAGGCCGGCCAGCACGGCCTTCGAGGAACCCTCGAAAAAAAGGCCCAGGCGCAGAAAAGCCGTGCGGGAATCCCGGTCGTAAAAAGCGAAAGAGGGAGGGAAGAAGAAATCGTTCCTGGCCACATCGGCCTCGAAAGGACCGGCGGCGCCCCGGTGCTCCGCTTTCAGACGGAAGAAAGCGCCGCCCTCCACGCGCCGGCGGACCGCGTCCGGAGAGGCCGCCTCGCCGTCCAGCGCCAGCACCCTGTCCCCGTCCCTGAAGCCGGCCGCGGCCCCTGGCGAGTCGCTGAAAACTTTCAGGATAAAGATCCCGCCGCGGCGCTCTCCGAAGAGGAGGCCGGATGAAAAATTCCTTTCCGAGGGCCTGGCCTTAACCGGCCGCCTGGCTTTCAGCACCAGCGCGTGCCGGTCCAGCTCGGCGAGCCCGGCGGCGCCTTTCTCCTTCAGCAGGCCGGAGATCTTCTGCGGGGAATATTCCTCGTAGCTGTGGCGGGAAAATATTTTAAGGACTTCCTGCTCGGGAAGCTTCCCGGAGCAGGCCGCGGCGAAAAGCGGGAAAATCAAAAGCAGCTTTTTTTTCATTAATTACTCCGAAGCGTGAAGTCAGAACTGCGCCGGGCGCTTACTGTCCGGCCATGACGGCGCCGCTCGTAGTGGCGTCGCCTCCGCTGTACATCGCGGCGCCGCAGGGGTCATTGGGGAGGAAAGGCCCATACAGCGGGCAATTCTGGCTGGCCGTATTAGGCGGCAGGCAGCAGCAGGGCGCCTGGGCCGTGCAGCCGCACTCGCCGCCGAAGCCTTCGGTCTCTACAATATCCCCTATACCCACCGCGGTTATATCCGGCTGGTCCTCCGGATTGACGAAGGATTCCGGGCCGTCGGGAGGCCTGGGCCCGGCGCGGCCGTCTCCGGGAGGTTTAGGCCCGGCGCGGTCGTCTCCGGGAGAATCGGTGCCCGGAAGACCCTTGAATAAATTATTGATCATGCTGCCTGAAAACTCGCCGGCTTCTTTTTTCGCCTGGTAGTCCTTATCGGCGGCAAGCGCCTCTCTGCTTCCTTCCTTGTCTATCTTCGGCTTGGCCACGTCGGATACCGACAGGCCCTTGGCGCCCCCGGCGCTGAGGTCCTGGTCGCGCAGGAAGCCGGGGATGGCGTCCGGATTCACTTTATCCAGCTTGCGCATTTCTTCGTCGTACTTGATAGCGGTGGTGGCCTCGGCGCTGCCGTCGAAAGCCCGGGCCGTCCAGCCCCTGGCCGCGTCTTTGGAGGCGAGGCGCGCGCCGTATAAAGAGGCCTTGAAAGAGCCTTTCATAGCGTCCAACACCGAGCCCCGCCCGGCCTGCTTGGGCGACATCCTGGCTGTTTCCCGCTGGTCCGAAGCCTTGCCTATCGCGACGCCGTTGCCCTGGAAAGCCGGGGCTCCGGCGGGAAGGCCGGAAACACTGCCTTTCGAGCTCTTGGCTCCCATGGGGCCGGCCGAGAGGAAGGCCCTGGCCTGCAGTTTTTCAGCCATTCCCCCCTGCCCCGCTGGGGCCGCCCCGGGAGCTCCCCCGGAAGAAGAATCCCCCTCCTGGCTGCCGGAGCTGCCGCCGGAGCCGGAGCTTTGAGTCGCGCGCTTCCCGGCCGCGTCCGCCACCAGTTCTTCCTTAGTGCGGACCAGGGAAGGATTGACCCTGTCGCCGGCGGCCCCGCCCGAGGGCCCGCCCGCGGCCTGTTGCCCGGCGCCTTCCTGGTCCTGCCGGAAATATTCCCTGTTCCCCGCCTGGCCCGCCTTTCCGTCGTAAATAGTGCTGTTGGCCGAGAGCTGCTCATAGTCCTGGCCGCTGCCCAGCTTATGCGCGGCCTTGCTCATGCCGGTGACCGCGTAGAAGCCGCCGCCGGACAGAAGCAGGAGGATAAGGCCCAGCGAAAGCAGCCAGAATTTTTTCTCTTTATTGCTTTTTTTCTCTTCGGGCGTTTCTTCTCTTTCGGGTTCTTCTTCCACGTACTCCTGCTCAGGGACTTGCCCCTCAGCCGGCGCCTGTCCGTCTGCGAACTGGTCCTTTATTTCCCGTTCGGCGGGCTCATTCTCCGCTCTTTCCTGTCCCGCCGCCTCTTTTTCTTCATCTGAAGGCATAGAACCTCCGACCGCGCGTACGACAAATAGAACTTAAGGTCTGGGGACTGGTAACTCACCATCTCCAAGGCCTTTATTTCACCTGAATGTTATAGCAGAGGAAACGCCGAAATTCAAGGGGTGGAGCGCCGGCCCTTAAAAGCCCGGCGCCGCGGACTAGGCCCCGGGAACCCCTGTTTTCAGCGGCTTCGGGGGTTTGCCGTATTCGGCGAAGACAGCGACTATCTCGTCGTAATCCAGCTCCTCGCGGGCGAGGAGCTCCTTGACGAAGCGCTCCACTATAGGCCAGTTCTCCCTGAGGAGCGCGTCCACCAGGGCGTACTGCTCCTTGATTATGTCCTGCGACTCGCGGTTAAGGGTATTATTTATATCGCTGGAGCGCTCGTGCTGGGGAATAACGGTAAAATCCCCCAGGAAACCGGTCTTGCCCATGCCCAGCTTCCACACCATATTGTGCGCCAGCCTGGTGATATTGGCGAAGTCGGAGCTGACTCCCTCCGTGGTCACCCCGTACTTTATTTTCTCGGCGGCGTAGCCGCCCAGCGAGGTGCGGATATGGGCCAGCAGGGTGTCGCTGTCAGCGGCGTAAATTTCCTCGGCGGGCACGGAATGCACCACGCCCATGGCGCCGCCGCGGTTCAGGATGGAGACCTTGAACACGTCGTTGGTGGGATGGGTCAGGTAAAGGGCCAGCAGGTGGCCGGCCTCGTGGAAGGCGGTCATCTCTTTCTCCCGCGCGGTCATATTCAGGCGGTGGGCCACGCCCAGGTCCACGCGCTCGATGGCCTCGCTGAAATCCTTGTAGGTGATCATGTCGCGCGAGCCCCGGGCGGCTATCAGCGCGGCTTCCTTTATTATGTTCTCTATCTCCGCCGGCGTCTTGTGCACGGCTTTGCGGGCCAGGCGCCCCACCTCAAGGGCCGGATCATATTTCACCTTGCCGAGGTAGTAGCCGAAGAGCGCCTCGCGCTCCTCCAGGTTAGGGCGCCCGACGAAGATCTTGCGGTCGAAGCGGCCCGGCCTCAGCAGCGCGTCGTCGAGGATCTCCTCGAGCGCGTTGGTGGCCGCGAACACCACCACGTTGGCGCCCGACTCGAGGCCGTCCATCTCTACGAGCAGCTGGTTCTGCGTGCTGTTGGTCTCGGAGCCGCCGCCGAAGGCGTCGTAGAGCACGCGCTTGCGCCCGATGACCTCTATCTCGTCGATGAAAATTATGCAGGAACCGTGGGCCTGCGCGTATTCCTTGGCCTGCTTGAAAAGCTTGCGCACGCGGCTCGCGCCCACGCCGACGAAGACCTCGACGAATTCGGACCCCGAGATGGAGATGAACGGCACCCCGGCCTCCGTCGCCACGGCCTTGGCCAGCAGGGTCTTGCCGCAGCCCGGGGGCCCGACGAGCAGGACGCCTTTCAGGATCTTCCCGCCGATCGCCTTTACGCGGGTGCGGTCCTTGATGAGCTGCACCACCTCCCACGCCTCGCGCTTGGCCTCCGTCAGCCCTATCACGTCGGAGAACTTGATATTGACCGCCGCGGCGTCCACCTTGCTCTTTTTCAGAGCGCTCAGGCCGCCCGACTGCATCAGGTACAGGAACCCGACGAAAATGACCGTATTCAGCACCATCCAGGGCATGCTGGCCACGTTCATGCTGATGATATAGCGGCGGGTGTTCTCCTCGACGCCGGCGAGGTACCAGATGGGAAAGAGCACCGCCCCGACGACGATGGCCGCTATCGAAAGCCCCACCCAGTGCCGCTGAAAGAACAGTTTAATTTTAAACCAAAGCATAGTTTTTCCTTAATTAAAGCCATTCCCCGGAACGCCATGGGCATGGGTTCGGAGCGACCTCTCGGAGGCCGACGCTTGCATAAGCGCGGAGGCCGAG
>CAZUQT010000002.1:0-56649 GCA_964622585.1 uncultured Elusimicrobiaceae bacterium
ACCTGAAGAGCACCCGCAAGTGCGACGCCTGCGGCTCCCAGATGATAGCTTTCGAGCTTAAGGACGGCGGCCAGGTGCAGATCTGCTCGCGCCGCGGCTGCAAAAAGCACGTCCTCGAGTTCCAGAACGCCGACAGCGAGCTGCAGGCTTTCTACAAGTCCTACCTGAAAGCGCTTAAGTAGGGGAGGCGGGTCCTGGGGTTGTGTCCATTAGTAGCGCAGGATAGCGTAGTCCACCCAGGGGTCCTGCCCCGCGCACCCTGGAAGAGGAAACCCTTGCGTCGGTTTCCCCCCGCCTTGGGAAATTATGGCGGGGCCCCCCATCCGCAAAGGGTGCGCGAAGCAAGACCCCTGCCACCCGCCAGGTGACGCCGATGACGGAAATAGAACATAAAAGTTTTTTCCGCACCCATAAGGTGCTGGCCTTCATCCCGCTGCTCCTGCTGGGCGCCGGGGTCTGGTATTTCATACACGCCCGCACGGAGAGCCGCGGGGCCGAGTCTTCCGGGGCGCAGATGAGCGGGCTGTTTGGAAAAACGCCGGCTCCCGCCGCGAAGCCCCAGGCCGCCCCGGCGCCGGAGGCCGCCGCGCCCGGAACCGGGGCGCCCGTAGTGACCGCCCAGGACGCGTACGACCCGAAGGCGGGCATCGACATCCAGGGCCCGCCGGAATTCAAGAGCCAGGTGACGCACGCGCTCAAGCTGATCTGGATGGCCGACCGCGAAACTTTCCTTTTCCTGAAAAAGAACCTGTACGTGATACGGAACGAGACCAAGACCGGCTTTTACATGGAGAACGGGAGCCCGGTGGCGGCGCTCTCCACCGCCCACGCTTTCCGCTCGCTCACCTGGTGCGCCGGGATCCTCGCCCACCAGGGCTGGCACGCCTGGTATACCCTGACCAAGAAGAAAAAAAGCCGCCTGGCCCCGCCGCTGCCCGGAGACAAGGACGAGCGGGTAATAGACATCAACCCGATGCGCTTCGATTACAAGGGGATGGACGCCATCCTTTACGTCGAAGACAAAGCGTCCGCCTTCCAGCTGGAAGTCCTCAAGAAAGTCGGGGCCCCCGCGAGCGAAACGCGCCCGATCTTCCGCCGCCTGCCGCGCGATTTCCAGTACGCGCATGACGGCAATTACGCAATAAACCCGTGATAAAAAAATTACTGCGCCCTCTTTCGATAGGCGGCGTGACCCTTAAGAACAACCTCGCGCTGGCCCCCATGGCCGGCATCACCAACGCCGCTTTCAGGATCCTCGCCGCAGAGGGCGGCGCCGGGCTGGTGGTCACCGAGATGATCTCCGCGGAGAGCATAAAATACGGGAACAAGAAATCGTTCAAGATGCTCGAGCTCCTGCCGGGCGAGCACCCGGCCGCGATCCAGATCTTCGGCGCGGAACCTTCCTCCATGGCTCTGGCCGCCCAGGCCGCCGAGCGCGCGGGGGCGGATATCGTGGATATAAACGCGGGCTGCCCGGTGAAAAAAGTGATACGCTCCGGGGCCGGCTCCGCCCTGATGAGGTCGCCCATGCTGCTGGCGGACATCGTTTCGCGCATGGTAAAAAGCGTGAAGGTCCCGGTCACCGTTAAATTCAGGATAGGCCTTACCGCCGGGGAAAATCTTGGCCCCCTGCTGGCGCGCGTCTGCGAGGAGGCCGGCGCCGCCGCCATCACCCTGCACGGCAGGCCGGCTTCCCAGTTCCACACCGGGCCGGTGAACCTGGAGGCCATGGCGGAGACCGCCGCCGCGGTAAAGATCCCGGTTTTCGGCAATGGCGGGGTGGAGAACGCCGCCGGCGCCCGCGCGATGCTCGCTACCGGCTGCTCCGGGATCGCCATAGGGCGCGCAGCCGTGTTCAACCCGGCCCTCTTCGCTGAGATCGCTTCCGGCCTGGCCGGCGGCCCGGCCGAGCCGGTCACTTCCGCGGTCCGCATTAAACTTTTCCTGCGCTTCCTCGAGCTGAACGCGGGGATCTACGGCGAGGAGCACGGCCTGGCGCGCGCGCGCAAGCTGGTGGGCTACTGGCTGAAAGGCCTGCCGGGCGCGGCCGGGGCGCGGGGCGCGTTCATGAAGCTGAAAACCCTTAAAGAGGCCGAAGACCTTTTGATACAATATACGAAGTAATAATCAAAAATCGGGAATCGGCGATCTTCAAGGAAATGTCCCGATCCCAGATCCTCGATTTAGATTCTCGACTCTCGATTTTCTTATGACCCAAGTAGAAACCCCGGAAACCCCCCTGATGCAGCAGTACCAGTCGCTTAAGAGTTCCTATCCACACGCCCTGCTCTTTTTCCGCCTGGGCGACTTTTACGAGATGTTCTACGACGACGCGAAGACCGCGAGCGCTGTGATCGGCCTTACGCTCACGGCCAGGCAGGGCGTCCCTATGTGCGGGGTCCCCCATCACGCCGCCTCCAACTATATCTGCCGTCTCCTGGCCGCCGGCCACAAAGTGGCCATCTGCGAGCAGGTGGCGCCCTCCGGCGACGCGAAGAAAGCCAAACTCTTCAAGCGGGAAGTCGTCCGCCTTATCACCCCCGGCACCGTGGTAGAGGACGAGCTCCTTACGCCCAGGGCCTCAAGGTACCTGGTCGCGCTGGACCTGGATATAGTCGGCTGGGGCCTCGCCTCCCTGGACGCCTCCACCGGCGACTTCCTCGCCACCCAGAACCTCAACGACCCGGACCTCTACCAGCTTCTCTCTTTTATTTCAAAGACCGGTCCCGCCGAGATCCTGGCGAATGCCCGCACCGTGAAAGAGATCAAGAAGCGCGGCCTCGACTTCGGGCCGGTGCCGATAACGGAATACGCGATGCATGAAACGGCCCTCCCGGCCTGGGCCTCGCAGGCCGTGTGGCAGAATCACAAGCTGGCCATGAAGACCGCGCTGGAAATTACCGCCTACGTGCGCCAAACCCAGCCCGGCCTTAAAGAAGTTTTCTCCCCCTTTTATTACGAACCGCTGAACAGGCTGCAGCTGGACGAATCCGCTATAAAGACGCTGGAGCTAGTCTCCTCCCCTGACGGGGACGATTCCAAGACCCTCTGGGGCGTGCTGGACCTGGCCAAGACCGCCATGGGCTCGCGCCTGCTGCGCCGCTGGATCCTCGAGCCGCTGACGGACATGCGCGAGATCCTTTCCAGGCAGGCCTTCACGGCCTTCCTCGCCGAGAACCGCGAGGCGCGCGAGCAACTGGGCGATATCCTCTCCCAGGTGCCCGATATAGAGCGCCTCCTTGGCCGGGTGATCAACCTGAGCGCCTCGCCGCGCGATCTCGCGGCCGTGCGCAAAGCCCTGGGCCAGCTGCCGCGGCTGAAACTTCTTCTGAGCTCCGCCGGCTTCTTCGAATGCGCCCCCGAACTGGCCTCGCGCCTGGACGCGGCCTCCCACGCCCTGAACGGCCTGCGCGCCGTGCTTGAAAAGGACCTTTCCGAAACCCCTCCCGCGCGGCTTTCCGACGGCGGGGTCATCCGCGAAGGCGCAAGCGCGGAGCTGGACGAACTGCGCTCGGTCCGCCGCGACAGCCAGCAGCTGCTTACGGACATCGAGCTGCGCGAAAAAGAAAAGACGGGCATCTCCACGCTGAAGGTGGGCTATAACGGGATCTTCGGCTATTTCATAGAGGTGTCCAAGGCGCAGACCCCCAAGGTCCCGCACTATTTCGTCCGCAAGCAGACCCTGGTCAACGCCGAGCGCTATATCACCGAGGAGCTCAAGGTCCTCGAGAACAAGATCCTGGGCGCCGAAGAAAAGATGTCGAAGCTGGAAGCCCACCTCTTCGCCGAACTGCGCGAGAAAGTGCGCGCCGCGATAGGGGAGATAAAGACCTTCGCCTCGGGCGCCGCCGAGCTGGACGTTTTTTTCGCCCTGGCCGAAAGCGCGGTGCGCTATGAATTCGCCAGGCCCCGCGTCAATTCCGGCGACCTCCTCCGGGTCGAGGAAGGCCGTCATCCCGCCGTGGAGCGTTTTTTGCCGGCCGGGACTTTCGTCCCGAACGACCTCGAGCTTGGCAGCTCCTCCGCGAGGATCATTATCCTCACCGGCCCCAATATGAGCGGAAAGAGCGTCTATCTCCGCCAGGCGGCCGTGGCCGTGATCATGGCGCAGATGGGCTCTTTCGTCCCGGCCAGGGCCGCGGAGATCGGGATAATCGACCGTATAATGACCCGCATAGGCGCCCAGGACCGCATGGCCCGCGGCGAATCCACTTTCATGGTCGAAATGCGGGAGACCTCCGCTATCATGCGGCTGGCCACCCCGAAGAGCCTGATCCTCCTCGACGAGGTCGGGCGCGGGACTTCCACCTTCGACGGAATCTCCATCGCCTGGGCCGTGGTGGAGCACCTCTATAAGCCCGAAGGCGGCCCCAAGGTCCTGTTCGCTACCCACTATTTCGAACTTACCGAGCTGGCCGAGAAATTCGACGGGATAAAGAACTGCAATATAGCGGTGAAAGAGTGGACCAATGCCCTGGGCAAGACCGAGGTGGTCTTCCTGCACAAGATAGGCCAGGGCCCGGCCGACAAATCCTACGGCATCCACGTGGCGCAGCTGGCCGGCCTGCCGGAGAGCGCCATACAGCGCGCCCGGGAGATACTGCATATACTGGAGACCAAAGGTAACATCCAGGTCGCCTCTAATTTCGAGGAGCAGACCCCGCTCCTCCCCATCTTCTCCAGCCACCCGGTGATAGATGAGGTCAAAATGTGCGATACCGACAACCTCACGCCAATGCAGGCCCTTGCCGCAATAAGCGATTGGAAAAAAAGACTTAAATAAGAGGGATCAGTTAAAGCGGCGAAGCCAGGATTTTATCCTGGCTATTAGCTGCCAGCAGGAAAACAGCGCGCCCGGCAGGGCCGCGGAATAAGCGTGGGCCGCTCTAGACACCGCTTCCGTGTCCCCGTCTATGCCGAACGCCATGTCGAGAGGGGCGAGCAGTATATACTTTAAGAAAAAAATGAGCTGCACGAAGTTCTCGATAAGAACGGCCGGGTTCGCGAATTTAAGCCGGAAGAAAAGCGCGGCCCCGAGCCCTCCCTCCAGGCCATAGAAAGCGAGGTTTCCCCACAGGGACCCGCCCGTTATCACCCCGGCCCTCAAATTCGGCCAGAAAAACTGTTCGACCAGGAACCAGAGCGGCGCGGCATAATAGAAGTAATCAAGCCAATTCTTTTCTTTATCCATAGTACCCACCAGAAACATGGCCTTTAGGCCCATACAGTCCTGTCGCATAACTATTATAATTAAAGGGTACAGGGAGGCTCAATGCTTAATAAGATCATACTCGCCGGTTTTTCAGTTTTAATCTTCAACGTCCAGTCTTTTTCCCAATCCTTCAGCCTTAACTCCGCGGCTCTCCCCGACATCACTGTTTCTAAACCGCCGCTGCCCTATGGGCCGACGCCCGTCACCCCTCCCGGCGTTACCATAGCCGCCTATACTACCGATGAGACCGTAACTTTCGAAAGCCAGGCGAAACCGGCCATGGACGCCCGCATCAACGCCCTTAAAGCCGCCGGCATAACCACTTTGGGCGGCCGCGTGGTCCCGCTGGGCAACGACTACTCTTACGTCATCGACTATATTCCCACCGTGAAGAACGGCGCGGTACTCCCCCCCGCCGTGCTCGTGGAAACCTACAAGAACGGCGCCGCCTATTGGCTCGACAGCGACGCCACGGCGACAATGAACGCCTGCTCGGCCAATTTCCGCGCGGCCAGGCTGGCCGTGGTCGGTTCCTACCTTTACGATGCCGGCAATGACAGCGCTTTCGCCGTGGATTATTTGGTAAAGAACGTCCTGCGCCCCACGCAGGAATACGACGTTAAATTCATGAATTACACCGGCGGGAAATTCACTTTCGAAAGCGAAGCTCTTAAAGCCGTCCCCTCCTACCTGGCCCTGTTCAAGCAGGCCGGCGTCCCGGCCATCCGCGGCAAAGCCGTCGCGCGACCGGACGGCGACTACGCGGTGATGGTCGAATATGTGGTGAAGACCAACAGGTTCGGCGCCCGGCCCCAGTATTCCGTTTCCCGCTATGACGCGCGCGAAGTTTTCCCTTTCGATAAAGACGCCCTGAAGGCTTCCAAAGCGCGCCTGCCCGACTTTGCCGCGGCCGGCGTCCCCCCTCTATCCTCCGTAGTAAGGCCGGAAGGGAACGATTACTCTTACAGCGTAGATTTCCTCGTAGAGAACATCTACCAGCAGGGCGGGGTTATACCCTCCGCCGCCATAGAGACCTACCAGGCCGCCGAGACCTTTACCTTCGACACCGAGGCAAAAAAAGCAATGGCCGAAAAAGCCGCCGCTTTCAATGCCGCCGGCCTGCGCGTGGTAGGCTCCGCGGTCACCGGTTCGCTTGGCAGCTTCACCTACGTAATAGATTACGTGGCCAAAGCCGGCCAGCCCGGCCCCGGCCCGCAATACCGCTGAACGCGGCCCCGAAGCCTCCTGGTCCCGGGCGAAAGCCCGGGACTAATAATTTACGGGACTTTGATATAAGCCGCCCGTCTTCAAATTGCTAAAATATTTTTATGCCGGAAATTAAAGTTCTTCCAGAGGACGTCGTCTCCAAGATCGCCGCGGGCGAGGTCATCGAGCGCCCCGCCTCCGTTCTCAAGGAGCTCATAGAGAATTCCCTGGACGCCGGCGCGGCGAAGATCGAGATAGAGATCAGGAAAGCCGGCCGGGGCCTCATCCGCGTGCACGACGACGGGCGCGGCATGGACCGCGAGGACCTGCGCCTTTCCCTGGGCCGCCACGCCACCAGCAAGCTAAATGTTTTCGAGGATATTTATTCCCTCGCCACTTTCGGTTTCAGGGGCGAGGCCCTCTATTCTATCTTCGCCGTGTCCCGGCTCAAGATAGCCTCCTTCCGTGCCGGGGCCGAATCCGGCTATGCCATAGAGGGCGAGGGCGGCAGGGTGATAGCGGAACTGCCGGCCCCGCCGGTGAAGGGAACCACCATAGAAGCGGCGGACCTGTTCTTTAACACGCCCGCCCGCGCCAAGTTCATGAAGAGCGACGCCTCCGAGCGCGCGCAGCTGATAAAAACCGTCGAGGAAGCCGCCCTCGCCAATCTCGGGGTTTCTTTCCGGCTGGTCATCGACGGCGCCGAGATCCTTTCCCTGCCGACTCTTCCCGGCGGGCTGTGGGAGAATCTTAAAAGCCGCTCTTCTTCCATCTTCGGCAAAAGCACCTACGGCGGGATGGCCCGCGTCGAAGGGAAAACCACCGGCATGGCCGTCTACGGCTTCGCTTCCCGCCCGGACGCGCTTTGCGCCACGCGCGTCAACCAGCATTTCTTCGTGAACCGCCGCCCCGTCTCCTCGGCCCTGCTGCGCCAGGCCTTTTACCGCGGCTACGGCCATATGCTCTCCGGCCGCCATCCCGCCTGCGCGATCTTCGTGGAGCTGGACCCCGGCTCTTTCGACGCGAATATCCACCCGCAGAAGCGCGACGTGAAATTCTCCGGCGAGAACGAGATCTTCAAGACCATCTCCAACACTATTTACGAGGAGCTGCTTTCGAAGCAGACCGCTTCCGTGAACATGACCGCGCCCGCCGGAGAGGTGAAGTTCGGCTCTCCCGACGTCCCCGCCTACCGGGAAGCCGCGGCGCCTCCCCAGGCCGCCGCCGGGCCTGGTTCCGTTCAGGACAGGACCGGGCAATATGATTCTTCCCTGCCGCCTTTACCGGGAAAAGAAACCGGCGGTCTTTTCGACCAGCCGGCGGCCGCCGCGCCGCAGCCCGCCGTCCCCGCCGACTGGCGGGGCCATGAGCTGAAATACCTCGGCCAGCTGGCCAAAAGCTATTTGCTTTTCGAATGCGAGGCGGGCCTGCTGGTGGTGGACCAGCACGCGGCGCAGGAGCGCGTTCTTTTCGAGAAATACCTGGAAGAATTTTCGAAGGGCGCGATAAAGGTCCAGCCCCTGCTGGTCCCGCTCGAGACCGAGCTTTCCCGCTCGCAGATGGAAACCGTCCTTAAATGGCGGGATTGGCTCAAAACGGCCGGCTTCGAAATAGACCAGCGCGGCCCGGCCGTGGCCCTGCTGCGCGCGACGCCGGCGCTGTTCTATTTCACCCAGCCCGCCTTCTCCGAATTCCTGGGCTACCTGTCCGAGGTTCTGGGCGAACCCGAAAAGGCCGCCGAGGATCTGAAGCGCGGAATAATAGCGACCATGGCCTGCAAGAAATCCATCAAGGCGCACGATTTCGTCAAGCCGCAGGAGGCCATGCGGCTGATGGAAGACCTGAAAAAAGCCAGGGACGGCTACCACTGCCCCCACGGCCGCCCCACCTTGTTCCACCTTTCCGGCTCCGACATCGCCCGCCGCTTCCAGCGCTCGGCCGCGCTCTGAAATAATACAGCTCAGGAGAAAACCGCATGGAATGGCTGATAGACCCGCAAATTTGGATAGCGCTGATAACCCTGACCGTGCTCGAGGTCGTCCTCGGCGTGGACAATATCATCTTTATCGCCATTTTGGCCGGCAAGTTGCCTGCGGAGCAGCGCGACAAAGCGCGGCGCGCGGGGCTGGCGCTTGCGATGCTGACGCGCATCGCCCTGCTCCTGTCCCTTACCTGGATCATGAAGCTCACCGCGCCGCTGTTCACCGCCATCGGGCGGTCCGTCAGCGGCCGGGACCTGATCCTGCTCGTCGGCGGCCTGTTCCTCATCGCAAAGAGCACCTTCGAGATCCACGAAAAACTGGAGGGAACGGAAGGACACAGTTCGGCCAGGGCCGCGGCCACTTTCCGCGGCGTGATCGTCCAGATCATGTTCCTGGACATTATTTTTTCCCTCGACTCCGTGATAACGGCCGTCGGCATGGCGCAGCAGGTGGGCGTGATGATCGCGGCGGTGGTGATAGCCGTGATGTTCATGATGTGGTGGTCGCGCGCGATCGGCGACTTCGTGGAGCGCCACCCGACCATCAAGATGCTCGCGCTGAGCTTCCTGATCCTTATCGGCGTCAACCTGGTGGCGGACGGCCTCGGCCAGCATATCCCGAAGGGCTATACCTACTTCGCCATGGCCTTCTCGGTGATGGTGGAGATGATCAATATAAAAATGCGGTCGCGCGCGGAGAAGCCGCTTCATCTCCGGGACGCCTATACGGAAACCCCGGTCCCGGCAAAATAAAATATTACGGTTTTCTGACGTGGTGCGGCATGACGGCCGGGATCTCGAGCGAGATCTCGACCAGGCCGGCGGGTTTCCCGTCTTTCAGCCACGGCGCCTGGTGGATCAGTTTTTTGACGCCGTTCTTTTCTATCGTATAGGTATTGCTGATATTACCGGCCAGCATCTTCCTGATCATGACCCTGGATCTTTCGGAATGGCAGTCCAGCAGGCTCTTCCCCACCAGGCCGGCTCCGCCGTACTTGGCGAAGGCCGCGGCGGCTTTAGCGTTCATCTCGGTAACTATCCCTTCCGCGTCGCAGACCGTTATAGCGAAGTCAACCCCGTCTTTCCAGTTTTCCATATATTTATCCGTTCCCCGGGCTTTAGATCCTTGATTCCCGATTCCCGATTCTTCTTATATTATAAAATATGCCTATGCACGAATCCCGCTTTCTCAAGCTCGCCGCGGAGCGCCGCAGCATCCGCAAATACAGGAACACGCCCGTGGAAAGGGCGAAGCTGGACCTCTGCCTCGAGGCCGCGCGGCTCGCTCCCTCAGCCTGCAATGCCCAGCCCTATAAATTCGTGGTCATAGACGAGCCGGCGCTGAAGGAGAAATTCTGCGCCGCGGCCTTCAGCGGGGTCTACGCCGCCTGTAAATTCGCCGCCGCTGCGCCCGCCCTCGTCGCCGTGGTTTCCGGCAAAGGCAAAGTAAGCGCCTGGCTGGGGAACCAGGTGCAGGACACGAATTTCCGCCTCATGGATATCGGCATAGCCGCCGAACATTTCGTCCTCGCGGCGGCGGAGCAGGGCCTCGGGACCTGCTGGCTCGGCTGGTTCAGCGCCAAAGGGGCTGCCAAGGCCCTCGGGCTGGGCTCGGGAAAGAAGATAGAGATCCTGCTGTCGGTCGGCTACCCGGACGAAGCCCCCGCCCCGAGGCCGAGAAAGAAAAAAGAGGAGTTCTGTTCCTATAATAAAATATGAAAAGAAATTTTATCATCCTCGCTCTGCTTCTGGCCTGCCCGCCCGCTTTCGCCGAAACCGACTGCTCGAAAACCCAGGACGCCTGCGCTGCCGGGAATAAAAAAATGTCGCCCTTCGTCGCGGCCTCGCTCCGGGAAAGCTCTCCTCCCCATATCGAGGCCGCTGCAAAAAAAAACTCCCCCCCCGCCGTCGCTGCCTCCTCCGCCGCAATTATTCCGGTTACGGCCGGAATCCCCGTGGAGCCCGGCGGCCGGCTTTCCAGCCCCGCCTGGCTTTTCCTCGTTATCGCCGGGTTTACCGGGCTTTATTTTTACCTCCGCGAGGGGTCTAAAAAAAGGAAACGCAAGTGACCCTGGATTACGGAGATTTTACAAAGGCGTCGAATATCATCCATTGGCTCCAGGGCGGCGCCCTGCTGACCCTCGGAGCCGCCGAAGCCTGGTCCCTGGATAATAAAGGGAAGACGCTCGCGCAGGCCGCTTCGCTGGTCCTGGCGGCCTTCGGCGCGGCCATGCTGGTAACCGTGCTTGCTCTTCCCGGCGGCTGGAGCCTGGAGCAAATGTCCCTGGCCCTGCAGACGCGCCGCGGCTTTCACCTCTTCATAGCTTTCGCCTGTCTCTTTTGCGCGGCCGGCCTCAGCCGGTTCATGTATGAATCTTTCGGGCGCGGCGCCTGGCGCGCGGTTTTTTTATTCCTGCTCGCTCTGACGGGGACGCTTTACTTCGCTATGGCCTGGCGCGTTAACGAGGAGGCCTGGCGCCAGGTCCTGGTCTGGCATTCGGCTATCGGCTTTACCCTTCTCCTGGCCGTGGCCGTTAAGACCGTGGACGTCTTCGTCGGCCGCCGCGCTCTGCACCTGGCCTGGGCGGTGCTGCTCCTGATGGCGGGCCTCCAGCTTGTCACTTACAGGGAAGCTTCCGAAGCTTTCGCGCCCCACCTGGTCACTTTGGAAAGCGCTCCTGTCGTTCCCGCCCCGGCCGCTCTTAAAAATGAAAAAATTACTGATAAAAAACGGCCTGGCAATTGATCCTGTCTCGGGAGAGGCTTCCGTCGATATTCTTATAGAGGGCGGCCGGATAAGCCGCGTTGCCCGGGCGATCAAGCCTCCTCCCTCCTGTGAAGTCCTGGACGCCGCCGGCTTATGGATCTTCCCGGGTTTTATAGACGTCCATGTGCACGCCAGGGAGCCCGGAGCCGAGGCGGCCGAAACGCTGGAAAGCGCCGCGCTCTCCGCCGCAGCCGGAGGCGTGACCTCCGCCCTCCTGATGCCTAACACTTTCCCGGCGATGGCCACGGCCGCGCTGGTGAAGAAATACCGCCGCCGCGCCGCGAAGCTCCCGGTCAATTTTTATTTTTCCGCCGCCGCCACCGCCGGCCGGTCCGGAAAAACCGTCTCTAACCTCGCCGCTCTTAAAAAAGCCGGCGCGGCCGCATTTACGGACGACGGCTCCTGCCTGCCGCGCGGCCTTCTCTCCGAGCTTCTTAAAAAGGCCGCCGCGCTCCGTCTGCCGCTCATGGACCACCCCGAGGATTTTTCCCTGGCCGGCGGCGGCGTTATTAACTCCGGCCCCGCGGCGCGCAGGCTTAATTTACCGGGCATCCCGCCGGAAGCGGAACTCCTGGCCGTGCTTGCGGATATTCTCGCCGCCTCCTCGGCCGGGCCGATACATTTACAGCATCTTAGCCTCGCTTCTTCCGTCGCCGCCCTGCGCGCGGCAAAAAAAGTCGGTTGGCCGGTTACCGGGGAAACCTGTCCCCATTATTTCACGCTTTCCGACGCGGATATAAAAAAAGACGACGCTGATTATAAAATGAAGCCGCCGCTGCGCTCCCCCGCGGACCGCCGCGCCGTGCTCGCCGCCCTGGCGGACGGAACAATAGACCTTATCGCTACCGACCACGCCCCTCATGAAGCCAGGCTCAAAGCCAATGGTTTCAAAGGCTCTCCTTTCGGCATTATCGGCCTTGAAACTCTGGCGCCGCTCTGCGTAACGGAGCTGGTCCTTAAAAAAATAATTAATAAAAAGCGCCTGGCGGAACTTCTTTGCCTGAACCCCGCGCGAGTTCTCGGCCTTAAGAACAAAGGCCGCATCGCCTCCGGCTACGACGCGGACCTTTCCCTATTGGACCCGCGGCGGCTAAAGCGCGTTCCTCAAGTCTTTGTGTCTAAATCCTCTAATTCCCCTTTCTCGGGGAGACCTTTGCGCGGCTGGCCTGCGGCGACCATAGCTGCCGGTAATATTATTTTTCGCAGCACCTGCCTGCGGGAAAATTAAATCGCTTTATAATAAATTCTACTAATAGGGGGCTGCCTCTCTGCTTTAAACCGTCTTTTTTAATGCTCTTTAAATCTGTTAATAACCCCGCAAACCATGTCAGTACTCTTCCTTTTTGTCAGGACTGTCAGTGAATTCGGATAGGCTGTTGATAACTTCTTCTTATGATTTGAGCCTGATTCACATTATTAACAGCCCCTCTTATAGATGACTATGATGATGAAATTAGATACTACTCTAGCAACCCGGAAGGGAAACTTTTAAAAACCCGGGTCTTTTCCTTCTATTAAAGACCGGATAAGCCGGTACGATTAAAAGATATCTGGAAGAGACGCTTTTTCCATACCCCATTATTGCTAAAATAAATACACAACTATGGGCTTCTTATACCGGAAATTCGTCCGCCAGCTTCTCTTCAACCTCAATCCTGAAGTAGTGCATGACGCGGTAATAAAAACGGCCCGCGCGGCGCAGCGCGTGGAATTTGTGAATTCCATGGTAAAGCTGCTGACAAAGGCCAAAGATTTCCCTCTAACGGTAGCAGGCTTGAAATTTCACAATCCGGTGGGGCTGGCCGCCGGCTTCGACAAGAACTGCGAGGCCGCGCGCTTCCTGGCCGGGCTGGGCTTCGGCTTTCTGGAATTAGGCACTGTAACTCTCCGGCCGCAGCCGGGAAACCCGAAGCCGCGCCTGTTCCGCCTGCGTGACGATCACGCTATTATCAACCGCATGGGCTTCAATAATGCCGGCGCCTTCGACGCCGCCCGCTCGCTCGAGCGCCTGCTCCCGCTGCCCGTGCCGGTGGGGATAAGCGTTGGAAAGAACGCCGACTGCTCAATAGATGAAGCCCCGAAGAACTATCTTGAGACCTTGAAGATAATGTACGACTACGGGGATTATTTCGCGGTGAATATAAGTTCCCCTAACACGCTACAGCTCCGTTCACTGCACGGAGCGGATAAATTAAAGCGCCTGGTGGAGCCGATGCTCGATTTCGCTTCCGGGCAGAAAAAAGTAAAACCTTTCTTCGTGAAGATAGCGCCGGACCTGGAAGATGCCGACCTGGAGTCCGCCGCCGCCCTGGCCCAGGAGAAAAATTTCGGCCTGATCGCCACCAATACCACGGTGAACCGCTCCTCGGTCCCGGCTTATTGGCAGTCCTACGAGGGAGGCTTGAGCGGGAAGCCTCTTCGCGCTTTATCCAACGCGATGCTCTCTAAAACGGCGGCGCTGGTAAAAGGAAAAGTTCCTCTTATCGGTTCCGGCGGGATCTTCGACGGGGCGACGGCCCTGGAAAAACTGAATTTGGGCGCGGACCTGGTGCAGGTCTATTCCGGCCTCGTTTATGAAGGTCCTTTCCTTGTAAAAGAGATCCTTGAATACCTCGAAAAGAAGAATTGGCAGCCGCGCGGGTAGGATCCGGAGAAGCTTCCGGGCTTTTCACGGAGAAGACAAAAAATCGGCGGGGGGGCAGCCATGACCATACTTAAATTCCCTAAATTATTCCGCCGTATTTACGACAATCAGCGGATCGCGGTCGCCCTGGCTAAAGCCGCGGCGGCGGCGCCCCTGCGCCGCATAGACGAGACCGATCCCCTGAGCTGGGAGTTTTCGGCTTTCAGCCAGAACGGGGAAGACGGGATCATTGATTTTCTTACCCGGAAGCTTGTTTCCCCGAACCGCTACTTTATAGAAATAGGGGCCTGCGACGGAATAGAGAACAATACGGCCTGGCTCGCCATCGCGCGCAAATATAATGGCCTTATGATAGAAGGCGACCAGGCCGTCAGCGCGCAGGCGAAAAAGGTCATAAAGAAATATTCCCTTGGAGTAGAGTGCTTAAGCCTTTTCGTCGACAGCGAGAATATCTCGGCCCTGGCCGGGAAAGCTTTCTATAAAGACCCTGACGTTTTCTCCCTTGATATAGACGGGATGGATTACTATGTGGCCGAAGCGGTCTTGTCCCAGGGCTTTAAACCTAAGATATTAGTGGTCGAATATAACTCCGTGTTCGGCCCGGACAGGGCTGTCACCGTGCCCTACCGCAAAGACTTCAGCCACGCCAAGGCGCATCCTTCCGAGCTCTATTTCGGCGTCTCCGTGGAAGGCTGGCGGAAAGCGCTCGCGAAATACGGCTACCAGTTCCTGACGGTGGACAGCAACGGGGTCAACGCTTTCTTTATAGACCCCGCGGCCTTCCCGAAAGACTTCCTCCTGAAGATGAAAGGGAAAGCCTACGCGCAGAATATCTCCCAGCTCCAGAAATTCCGCGGAACCTGGGAAAACCAGTTCTCGGAGATCCGCAGCCTCCCT
Organism: uncultured Elusimicrobiaceae bacterium; assembly: GCA_964622585.1. Lineage (GTDB taxonomy): Bacteria > Elusimicrobiota > Elusimicrobia > Elusimicrobiales > UBA9959 > UBA9959. Next base: position 14,708 of record CAZUQT010000002.1, read on the forward strand.
TTGATAGACATCCCCGGTTAGCTCCGCGGGAACCGGCGCCGCCTCCCCCGCAGGCCAAAACCAGCCGGGCGGATTTTATATATAATTTAGCCGGCGCTTCCCGCGCCGACTATGCATAAAACCGAACTTATTGTCGCCATAGACACCGATACTCTTAAGTCCGCCGAGCACCTTATTGAAAAGCTCGAGGGCCAGGTAAAATATTTCAAGATCGGCTCCGTGCTCTTTACGGCAGCCGGGCCCGCCGCCGTCGACCTGGTGCATAAGCACGGCGGCAAGGTCTTCCTCGACCTGAAGTTCCACGATATTCCGAATACCGTGAAGCATGCCGTAAAGAACGCGGCCGCCATGGGCGTTTACTCCGTCTCCCTGCACCTCTCCGGCGGCGCCGAGATGCTTAAGGCCTGCGTCGAGCTTGAAAAGCGCCCTAAGCTGTGGGGCATAAGCGTTCTTACCAGCTTCGACGAATATAATCTTTTCCGCTCCGGTTTCCGCGGCGGAATCGACAAGACGGTAAAGCTTCTTGCTAATCTAGGCCTGGCGAACGGCGCCGACGGCGTAGTCTGCTCGCCGCTCGAGGCGGCCAGGTTCAGGAGCCTGTTCGAGGGAAAGCTTAAATTCATTACCCCGGGCATCAGGCCCGCTTCGCTCGGGGACGACCAAAAGCGCGCCGTCACCCCGGCCGCGGCCCGCGCCGCCGGCTCCGACTTCATCGTTGTTGGCCGGCCTATTATTGCCGCCAAAGATCCGGCCGCGGCCGCCGCCGACATACTCAAGGACCTTAAATAATGGATGATGCTGAACTGAAGGCTTACCTCACCACCTCCGGCGCTTTCCTCGAAGGACATTTTCTTCTTTCTTCCGGCCTGCACAGCCCGAATTACGTGCAGTGCGCCCAGGCCCTTAAGAATCCGGTCTGGGCGGAAAAAATGGGCGCGGCGCTGGTCGCCGCCTGGAAAGGCCCCAAGCCCGACCTCATTCTCTCCCCGGCTATGGGCGGGCTGTTCATAGGCCACGAAGCGGCCAGGGCTTTCGGCGTGGATTTCATCTTTACCGAGCGTGAAAATAATATCATGACTTTACGCCGCGGTTTTTCCCTGCCAAAGGGCACGCGCTTGATAATAGTCGAAGACGTTTTCACTACAGGAAAGTCCACGCTTGAGACAGCCGCCGTAGTTTCTTCTTACGGCGCAGAGACCATCGGGGCTATGTCGGTCATAAACCGCATGGGCGGAAAAACCCTGCCTTTTCCTTCTTTAAGCCTTCTTAAACTCGACCTGACCGCCTACCAGCCGGCTGACTGCCCTCTTTGCCGGGCGGGGGTCCCGGTAGTAAAGCCCGGCTCCAGGAAATTCCCGTGACAAAACTCCTCGCCGCGCTCCTGGTCTTTTCCAGCCTGGCCGCGGCGAGCGCGGAGAATTTTAACAAAGATAACCGGGAATTCTATTCCAAGAACGGTATTTATACTCTTAAGGCCGGTTATTCGGCTCAGGGCGGCGGCGGACGCGCCAGGCTGGAACTTCACGGGGCGGGCGGCAAGAAGATCTCGGTTTTCGAGACCGAGCGGGCGCCGTTCACCGTGACAATTTCCGGTGACGGGCAGCGGCTTTTCTTTTTTTGCGGAGCCTGGGGGCAGAGCGTAACCATTTACACCCTTAACGTCCACAGCGCTTCGGGCGAACTCCTGGCCGGCCACCAGGTCCAGATGCAGGGCCCGGCCGGGGAGGATTTTTCCGAAGACTTCTCCGTTTACGCGCTCGGCGCCGACCAGGGCTCAGCCTGGTCTATCCTTGTCCTGAACGCCGAAACCGGCGAACTCCTGTGGCGTAAAAAATTCAAAGAGAAGCTCGCGGGGCTTAAACTTTCGGGTTCGGGCGAAAGGCTGCTGGCCCTTTTTATCACCGGGGAGAGCGGCCGCCGCGCCGTCGTTTTCGATAAAGAAGGCAAAGAGCTCTGGAGCAAGGCGCTCGCGACCGGAAACAATCTGGTCCCGAAGTTTTTCAGCGGCGACGGTTCCGAGCTGGAGATAGTGGAGAGCCGGATGGTTTATGACGAGAAGGACGGCTACTGGCACGACAAGGTCCTGAAGAAGCACGCCTACCGCTTCTCGCCGGACGGAGAAGAAGAGGCGGGCGCCGGAGCCGGCGTTAAAAAACCTAAATAAACCTCCCGGGCCCGGGAGGATTCAGACCAGGAAACTGAGTTTATCTAAAAATAAAAGCGCGCCCGCGGCGGCGAGCAGGCAGCCCGCGGCTATTTCCACATAGCGCATCGCGGATTTGAAGCGCGCGATCAGGGTAAAGAATTTAGCCGCGAGCAGGGCGGCCAGCAGAAGCGGCAGCGCCATCCCGGCGGAATAAACCAGAAGCAGCGAGATCCCTTTGGCCGCGGTCCCGGAGACCGCCGCCATGCCGAGGATCACGGCGAGAATGGGGCCTATGCAGGGCGACCAGCCGAGCGCGAAAGCGAAGCCCATCAGGAAGGAGCCGAGCGGGCCCTGCACCAGGCCGCGCGTTGAAAAGTGCTTGTCGTAATTCAGGATATTGAGGTTGAAGAGGCCCGCCATATGCGCGCCCATCAGGACCATCACCACGCCGAAGATCTTTATCAGGGTTTCTTTGTGCGAGGCCAGAAGGTCTCCAAGGGTGGAGGCCGCGGCTCCCATCAAGGCGAAAGCAAGAGTGAAACCGGCTATGAAAATAGCGGCGTTCCCCACTACTTTCCTCGTAACCACTTTCGCGTCGCCTTTCACTATCTCCGAGGCGGAGAAGCCGGAAAGCATCGAAAGGTAGGCCGGCAGCAGCGGAAGTATGCACGGCGAGAAGAAAGACATAAGGCCGGCCCCGAAAGCCGCGATATACTGGGCCATATTAAATCCCTTTTTTCCCGGCGGGCGCGCTTTTCAGCTCCAGCTTGAAGATATCCAGGCCGCCCCACGGTCCGTTCTGCAGGTGGAAAACCACCGTTATTTTTTTGCCGGCCTCGTCTTTGAAATTGGCCGAGACCGTCCTCCCGCCGTTTTCCGCAGCCAGGGCCTTTGGATCGATGGAAGCGAGCTCAAGCCTGTAGATCTTTTTGGAGGCTTTGTCTTCGATGAGGAAGGCCCCTTTAAGCTGCATGTCCTTGCGGATATAATCCGTCACGAAGGCCGCCAGGTCCTCGTCGCTCTGCTGGATCAGCGCCAGGTCCTCGTCCTCGTCGCCGCTCCTGACGGTCTCGGTGGAGGCCGCCGCTTCCGTCAGCCCTTCGTCCTCGAAAGCCGCAGCCGCGGGACCCGCGAAGCACAGCGCAAGCGCCGCTAAAATAAAAAATTTCATTTCTTCCCCCCGGTCTTTGAAAACCTGACTATTTTCATCGGGCTTTTTTTGATCTGCGGCCAATGGGCGGTCTCTACATAGCTCATCACGGTCTTCCAGTGCCCCTGGCTCTTAAGGATGAAATCGCAGGCTTCGCGCACCGCGCCCAGTCCGCCTTCTTTCTTCGTCACCAAATGCGAAGCGGCTTTAACTTCGTCCAGGGCGTTCGCCGGCGCGCAGGCCAGCCCGGCTTTTTTCAGCACGGGGATATCGGTCCAGTCGTCGCCCATATAAGCGACGTTCTCGGGCTTGAGGCCGGTGGCGGCCAGGATCTGCATAAGAGGTTCCAGCTTCGAGAGGAAGCCCTGGTAGGCGTAGGTCATGCCCAGGCCGCGGGCCCGCTCCTCGGTGCCAGGCGATTCGCGGCCGGTTATCACGCCGGTGGCGACGCCGAACTGGTTTAAAAGCCGCAGGCCGATCCCGTCGAGAGAATGGAAGGCCTTGATCTCCACCATTTCGGCGCCCTTGCCGGGGATATAGTACATCTTTCCGTCGGTGAGGACCCCGTCCACGTCCATCAGGAAGATCTTTATTTTTTTCGCGCGCGCGGAATTGTTTTTCAGGCTCATAGTTTCATTATCCATTTTCTCGCAAGCTCGAGCTCGCTTTTTCTTGAAGCGTAATTCGCCGGGGCGGGCCCGGTATAGCTGAAAAGATACCAGTTTATCGTTTCCTCAAGCCAGGCCGCGGCCGGCGTGGAGGCCCAGCCCAGCTCTTTTTCGGCTTTCGAAATGTCCAGCACGAAGTCCCCGCCCATGGAGAAAGGGGAGGCTTCGAAATTAAAGCCGTTTTCCTTGAGCCAGGCATAGTCCGGGTAGAGGATCTCGGCTTCTTTATGCATTACCCTGGCGGAGATCTTTACGAAATCGTCGAGCGTCAGCGGCCGGGAGTCCCCTAGATTATACGCCTTGCCGTAGGGCTCTTCGGAATAAATAATGGTTTCTATGGCCCGGGCCAGGTCTTTGGAGAAGATAAACCGGTTATTAAAAGCGAAACCGGGCAGGAAGATCGGCCCCCCCCCGGCCAAACGCAGCCAGTAGGAATAAGCCCGCAAGGTAGGATCGTTTGGGCCTATTACTACCGGCGGGCGTATTATCGCGGCGGGGAATTTCTTTTCAAGGAAGGCTTTGAGGTATTCCCGCTCGGCGGCGTATTTCCCCAGGCCATAGGCGTATTTTTCTTTAAGCTGCGGCTTGAGGGCCAGGAGCTCGGTCTGGTTCTCCCTGAACGGCGAGGAGGAGCCCTCCAGGACCGAGTAGACCGAGGCGGAGGAGGTGAAGAGGTAGAGCCCGGTGCGGCCGCTGAAAACCCTTATTGCTTTCTGCGCGTCCTCCGCGTTAAAGCAGATATTGTCGATTATTACGTCCCAGGGCTCCACCGCCATCCGCGAGAGGTCTATTTCAACGGTGCGGTCCCCGCGGGTCTGGCGTATGTCGAGCGGCAGCCCTTCCACCGGGGCGCGCCTGGAAAAAACGGTAACCTCATTGCCCGCTTTTTGCAGGCGTATAGCCGTTTCTTTGCCGAAAAAGCTCGTGCCGCCGAGGATAAGTATTCTCATGACTGGTAGCCATAGTATATAAATTTTCTGTACTATCCAAAAGTAAAATGGCCTTGGAGGAAATGCCGGCTTCCCGGCTATTTGTTTATCGGGTTAACACAGGTTAACCAATGTTGATCATGTGAATAGTGTTGGCAACTTTAATATGTTCCTGAAACCATTGATATTGCATTTATAGTTAACATAAGTTAACATAAAGCGATGGGCAGGGAATATTTTTCAATACCCGAGGCGGCGGCGAGGCTGGGCCTTAGCCGCATAGCTGTTTTTAAAAGGGTGAAGAAAGGCCAGTTGGAAGCTCTGCGCTTCGGAAGGAACTGGGCCGTGCCCGCCGCCGCGCTTGAAAAAGCCGCGGCGCCGGTAAAAGCCGCTGTCCCGCCTAAAACCGTTCCCCCTCCGCTCCGGAAAGCGGCGCCGATCCCGGCGCCAGCGGCGAAAACTTCTCCCCCGCCGGCCCCGGATTCAGAAATGGATTCTATGGGTTGGGATTAGTCCCCGGGCCGGGAACTTCAGGCGAAGTTCCACGCCCGCAGGGTCCGGGTCAATACCACATCGGCGAAAAAGCCATGAACCGCGCAAGCGGGAACTCGGTGTACGGCCTGTCGTCCGTTACGGCCGGATATCGCGCGGACATTGCGTCCACTCCGGCGGTATCCATTATCCGCGTGTCGGTTATGAAGCGCGCGGTAACATAAGGCAGTTCGCTTTGCACTTTCCCGCTCTTTATCCTGCCGTCCAGGGTTTTAGCGTCGGCTTCTATCTTATTGTCCGAAGCCATCGCCAGGAAACCGGGCTGCCTGGGGAAACTCCATATATTTACCTGCGGAAATACGTCTTTCAGGGCGCGCAGTATCATGTAATAATCGCTTTCGAAGCAGGGCAGCGGTATCCAGAGGCTGAGCACCCCGGTCTTTGAGAGCTTCGAGCGGACTATTTTGAAAAAATCGCGGCTGTAAAGGTTTACCGCGCCCGAGCTGTAGATAGGCGGGGTGACGTCCACCACGATAGCGTCGTAAAGTTTCCGCGACCGCAGAAGTTCGTTCCTCCCGTCGTTAAGCCGGACTTCGAACCTGCCGGCCGCCTTGTCTTCTTCCCAGCTGTCCAGGAACAGCGGCCCCGTTTCGCGCACCGCCGCAAGGAGTTCCGCCACCGTCACTTTTACCCCGTGCACTACGCCCGAATGCAGCGTATTGGCCGCGCCCTGGCCTATTATGAACATCGTTTCCGGCTTTTCCTGGAAAAGAAGCGGGAAATGCGACATAAGCTTTCCGGCGTCCCCGTTCCCCGAAACGGCTACGCCGTTTATATACAGGGATTTCGCCCTGTCGCCCCTTGAGAAAACCACGTCCACGGCTCCTGCGCGGTCCTCTTTATGATAGGCCAGGCGCCCGTTCAGGTGCGCGGCGAAGCGGCTGTTAATAGTGTTGAAGACCGGGTCCGGGAGCAAGAATGAAGCCCCGGCAAGGAGCAGGCCGCCAGCCAGCCAGGGCGTGAAGCGGCGTTTTTCGCTTTCCCCGGCCATCGTGGCCAGAAGCGTCCCTGTAAGTGCGGCCAGAAGCGCGGACAGGATGAAGCTGAATTTGGTTCCAAGTTCCGGGATTAGTATGAAGCCGGTGACCAGCGAGCCAAGGATGGTCCCAAGCGTATTTGCGCCGTAGAGCGGCCCTATAGCGCCCACCCTGCCGGCGGCGCGCACTCCGGCCTGGGCGGCCAGCGGGAAGAAAAAGCCCATAAGCAGCGTCACCGGGGTTATGATCGCGAGGGACCAGCCGAAAAGATGGAAAATATCCGCCGCCCGGTTAAGGGGCGTATAAAGGTACTTTATATCCAGGGTCGTACTGCCTGAGAAATAGAAGGCCGCCAGGCCCAGCAGCGAGAGCCCGGCTATGGCCGCCTGGGTCCTTGCAAGCAGCGGCAGGTGGTCCTGCCCTGAATCAGCGCGGCTTTCAGCGTAGAGGCTGCCCAGCGCTATCCCCAGCAGGTAAGAGCAGAGCATTGCGGAGAAAGCGTAGACGGAGCTGCCTATGGTCAGCACCAGCAGGCGCGCCCAGAGCACTTCCAGCGCAAGCGCGGTGAAGCCTGAGGCCCCCATGACCAGCAGCATCCGCCTGTAGCCGCGCGCGCCCTCGGCGGTCGGCTGCGCTGGCGCCGCCGGCGCCCTGTCGGGCGGGTTCGAAAGAAATACCCGCAGCGCTATGGCCAGGTTCAGCGCCGCGGCCAGCGCCGCCGTGCCTTTTTCCCCGACATGGCCTATCAGAAGGTAGCCCGCCGCCAGGACTCCCAGGGCGGCGCCCAGCGTATTTAGCGCGTAAAGCTTCGAGATCTTCCCCCCCGCGTCGGCCGCGCCGGAGGAGAGGCCGCTTGCGAGCAGCGGAAGCGTGGCGCCCATCAGCGCCGTCGGAATTATAAGCACGGCCGCGGAAACAAGCAGGCGTATGGAGGTAATCGCGGCGGCGGCGCCGGGCGCGCCCCCCTCGGGCAGCAGCGGGGCGATAAGCTCCGGCAGGCCGGCCATGAGCAGCGTTGCGCCCAGGGCCGACAGCGCTATCAGGAGCTCGAGCGCGGCGTAAATTTTAAGCGGGTTCTTCAGCCCGTCCGCCTTTCTCCCGGCGAGGACGGCCCCCAGGGCCAGGCCGCCCATGAAGACGGCCAGCACGGTGCTGGTGGCTTCCAGCGTAGTCCCGAATACCCGGATCAGCATGCGGAACCAGACGGTTTCATAGGCCAGCCCGCTCAGGCCGGAGATAAAGAACAGCAAAGGTATATTGGGAGTGTTTTTAAAAATATTTTTCATTAAGCGCCTTGTGTCGGACCAGGTGTTATATTTTAAATTATTTAAGGCCGCGCGTGGGCGGCGGCCCCTGTGTACGGTCAAACAGCCGTCGTCTTTCCCCCCGGCCAATAAATGTATAATCTTTTTATGAATAATTCTTTTTTCGACGACCTGGATGATATCATCGGGGAATTTAAGAAACAGTTCATTAAGGAATCTGACAAGAATAACGGAGGAAAAATGGAAAAAGACTTTGCGGGTAAATTGCTGCTGCCGGTCCTGGTGGTTGTAGCGGTAGTGATCGGGTTTTCGTCCTATTTTATCGTCCCTCCCGGCGAGGTGGCCATAAAGACCCGCGTCGGGGCGATCATCGGCTCCTATAGCGAGGGCCTGCACTTCAAACTGCCCTTCCTCGAGAGCATTACGAAATTCTCCATACAGATACAGCGCGCGGATATAAAGACGCAGGCTTTCTCCAAGGACCTTCAGACCATGAACAGCCACCTGGTAGTGAACCACCGCATCCAGCAGGGCACCGCGGTCAGCATCTTCAGGAACCTCGGGCCAAATTACGTCGAGACCATAGTGGACCCCACCGTGCAGGAGATCTTTAAATCGATCGCCGCCAAGTTCTCCGCGGAAAGGATAATAGCCGACCGGAACATCCTGGTGGAAGAGATCAACCAGGTCGCCAAAGAGAAATTAATGAAGCAGGAGATCATCGTTACGGACATCTCCGTCGTGGACCTCGATTTCACGGAGCAGTTCCTTAAAGCGGTGGAGGACAAGCAGGTGGCGGACCAGCAGGCCCAGATGGCGGGAAAGCTCGTCGAGAAAGCCAAGCGCGACGCCGAGCAGCAGATAGCCAAGTCGCGCGGCGAGGCGGAGGCGCTGCGGATGCAGCGCGAGCAGGTCACCCCCTCCCTGATAGAATTGCGCAAAGTGGACGCGCAGCTCAAGGCCATCGAGAAATGGAACGGCGTTCTGCCGGGCTACGTCGGAGCGGGCGTTCCTTTCATCTCGATAGAAAAAGGCAAATAACCCCTTCCCGCCGCCGCTTTTCGGGCGGCGGGCGGATTTTCGGCGCGATTCGCCTGGAAAGGCCCGCAAGCTTAAAGCCGCGGGCCTTTCTTTTTATTCTGGTATAATTATTCCGTGAAATTCCTGAAGAAGCTCGGTTTCCCCCTCCTTTTTACCTCTATTATCGGGTTTAAGCTCGCGGCCAGTCATGGCGGCATGGCTTTGTATTACGTTTCAGGCGGGCTTATGATAGCCGGTGGGCTGCTTATCGTCGCTTCCGTGTTCATCCGGCCGGACGAAGACGGGCCCGCGCCGGACCGCCCTCCAGCCCCCGCCGCGGAGAGCGATTTATCCTTTCCCCTCTCCGCCGGCATCGACGTCCCCAATCCGGTCCCTAACTGGGTTTATATCGCCGGCGGGCTGGCCAGCGCGGCCGGCGCCCTGATCTTCTTTACCGGGCCGAACGGCGTAAACCGGACCAGCGTGATATCTTTCGCCCTTATTCCCGGCGGAATACTTTATATCCTCGGCGCGACTTATTTTTACGGCGACCCGGCCGACCGGCGCAATATCCTGCGCGGCGCGGCGGCGCTGGTCTCCTTCCTTATGATATTCGGCGGCATAATGACTTTCGTTTTTATAGCCGCGGGCGCTTTTGACCCTGGGCAGGGCCGTCCCTACGCCATCCTGGCGGTTTTTTTCATCCTTTTGGGCATGTGGGGCGCTTATTACGGCATGAAATACCAGCAGAGCGCCGAGGGCCGGGCGATCGGCCGCAAGCTGGGCTTTACCGACGCCGACGGCGCCGTTTATTCCGACGGAGCTTACGATTCCAAAGGCGTAATGAACGGGGTGGAAACGCTTTTTAACGTCGAGCCGCGGAGCGGCGGAAGGAATTCCCCCCCGTATTTCACTCTTGAGGTTCTCTGCCGCTGCCCTAATGCGCGCGGCGTGGCTCTTTCCGTCCGGCCTGAGGGCTTTTTGGGCAAGCTGGCCATCTCTTTTAATTCCCTGCCGCGCCTGCCCGGCGTGCCGTACTGGGATTTTTACGAAGTGCGCTGTGACCGCCCGGAATTCGCGCAGAATATTCTCGCCGAAGCGAGGCGCGGGGACAATATTTTTAATGATAAAGCCGGTTTCCTTGAGATGTCCCTGGAAGGAAGCGATTTTAAATTTACTTTCCGCAGCGAAGGCTATGCCGATACAGCGTATGTTTATCGCGTCTTGCAGGAAACATCTAAGTTAGCTTCCCTCTTCCATTAATATTCCCCCCGTCCTTTAGCTCTATTTTTATATTTATTAGGTATTTGAATTTATTAAATTTGGTATTGACAACTTTAATAAATTGTGTTATACTTTGAATATAGCAATCAACAAATTAATAATATTAAGGAAAAGATTAATAATATGAATATTCCTAATAAGTGCCCATCTTGCAGCGGAAAAGTAGTTGTAACCGAATTATGCTGCTCGGATTGTAAAACTACGGTAAAAGGAAGTTTTGAGCTTCCTTCTTTTGCGACTCTTTCCCGGGAAGACGAAAGTTTTTTGCGGGTTTTCCTCGCGGCGCGCGGCAATATAAAAGAAGTCGAGCGGCAGCTCGGTATATCCTATCCTACCGTTAAAGGCAGGCTCGACGCGCTTTTGAATAAGCTCGGATTGGGCAGTCTGCAGGCGGAAGCGAAGAAACGCCGGCTCGAGATCGTGGAGAGGCTGGAGAGGGGGGAAATAACCGCCCAGGAAGCCATCGGCCTGCTGAAAGGCCTCGAAGCCTAAGGAGAAAAATATGAACGAAGAAAAACTGCGGATACTGAAAATGCTCGAGGAAAAAAAGATCTCTTCCGCCGAGGCGATGGAGCTTCTGGAGGCCCTGGGTAAAGCCGTCCCGGAGAGCGGCGCGGCCGGGAGGGGGAGAACTCTCCGCATTCGGGTTTACGAAAGCGGCAGCGTCGAGCCCAAAGTAAATGTTAACGTGCCCTTGGGCTGGGCCAAGTTTATGGCGCCCTTTATAGAAAGCAAGATCAAGTCCAAGCTAGCCGCTAAAGGTTATGACGTAGACCTGGAGAAGATCCAGGAGGCTATAGACAACCAGGAGCCCATGAAAATAATAGATGTCCAGGATGGCGGAGATAAGGTTGAAATATTTATTGAATAAGCGTGTTGAAAAGAGGGGGGAGTGTTTTCACGTGAAAACTGCTCTCTCTGAAAATACCATGAAGAGGTTTTTGCCCCCAAAGTTCCAGCTTTGGGGGCATTTTCTTTCCGCGCTTGATCGCAAATGTTTTCACGTGGAAACAAAATGGCTTATATCTGCCAGCGTGCGTGTTTGCGCAGCGCGCTGCGCAGGTTGCGCTTTGTTTCTTGTTAGAGAGTATTTGACTTGTTTGGATTAAAACTATAGAATAGTTTAGCGGTCCAAAGTAAAATATGTTTTCACGTGAAAACTAAAGAGACCGATCGGTATATAAAACAAAGGTTTGGAGCATATATGGCTGAAATAGTGGCGATAGCGAACCAGAAAGGCGGCGTGGGCAAGACCACCACATCTATTAATTTAGCTGTGGCCCTGGCGGCGTTCGATTATGAGACGCTCCTTATAGACTTCGATCCCCAAAGCAATGCCACCTCAGGGCTCGGCGTGGACATTACGAAAAATAATAAAAATATTTACGACGTGCTCTGCGGCAAAGCCCCGGCGGAGTCCGCGATACACCAGACCTCTGTCGAGTGGCTGGATATTATTCCCACCAGCCATAACCTTGCCGGCGCGGAGATAGAGCTGGTAAGCGAATTCTCCCGCGAGTCCGTCCTTAAGCGCTCGCTGGAGAAAGTTAAAGGAATGTATAAATTCATTATAATAGACTGCCCGCCTTCGCTTGGGCTGCTTACCATCAATGCTCTTAACGCTTCGAATTCTGTCCTTACCCCTGTGCAGTGCGAGTTCTACGCGATGGAAGGCCTTGCTTACTTTATGAATACCGTAGAGAAGATCCGCCAGGCGCTAAACCCCGGGCTTAAGATAGACGGCGGAGTGATAACGATGTACGATTCCCGCATAAACCTCGCCAACCAGGTGAGGGGGGAAATAGGCAAGTATTACGGCGACAAGCTTTACAAGACGGTCATCCCGCGTAATGTCCGCCTGGCCGAGGCTCCCAGTTTCGGCCAACCGATCTTTATTTACGACCCTAGTTCCCGCGGCGCCCTTGCTTACAAAGAGCTGACTCTGGAGTTCCTTGAGCGGCGCGGCGTGGACACCTCTGTTCACAAAAAATCCGACCTGTACGTAACCGAAGAAGCCGGAGAATTAGAGTACGACCTCGGCGGCTGACCTGTCGAGGCTTCGCCTCGGCAGGAAACCTATTGAGGCTCAACCTCGATAGTAAAGTTGAATTTGTGCTTGTTATTTAAGGAGAATATATGAGAAAAGCTTTAGGACGCGGGATAGATTCGCTTATCAGCAAGGTTCAGGACAATGATATTTCCGGGGATATCGTGCAGAGGATCCCTATCGGTAAAGTGCGCCCTAACCGGCATCAGCCGCGCAGAAATTTTGACGAAAATGCCCTGGCGGAGCTGTCGGATTCAATAAAGACCAGGGGGCTTCTGCAGCCCATTTCCGTGTGGAAGGATGCGAACGAAGATTCCTACGAACTGATCGCCGGCGAGCGCCGCCTGCGCGCCGCGAAGCTGGCCGGCCTGGCCGATATCGACGCTATCGTTAAGAAAAATCTTAACGAGGAGCAGAAGCTGGGGCTAGCGCTGATGGAGAATATCCAGCGCGAGGACCTTAACGCGATCGACACGGCGCTGGCTTATAAACAGCTGATGGATAAATTCAGCGTCTCCCAGTCCGAGATCGCCAAGCAGGTGCATAAATCCCGCGGCGCGGTGTCCAACACCCTGCGCCTGCTCGAGCTCGACGAGGATATCCGCCAGGGGATACAGGCGGGGACCATCAGCGAGGGGCATGCCCGCGCGCTCATCTCCATCCCAGATTCGGCCAAGCGCCGCGAATATTACCAGCGGATAATGACGGAGAAACTTTCCGTGCGCGACGTGGAGAGCTTCGCCCAGGGCTTCCACGCCGACAAGCCGCGGGCGCCGAGGGCGCCCCGCGCGGGCTCGCGCCGCACGCCCGAGGTCGTGGCCCTCGAATCCTCGCTCGAGAAAACCCTGGGCACCAAGGTGGAGGTCTGCCCCGGGCCCGGCCCGGAGAATGGTAAAATAATCATACACTACTTCTCGCTGGACGATATCGAAAGAGTAACACAGATTTTAAAAAAGTAGCACGACAGGATTTATTAATGCGCTATCAGCTCGCGTCGGCCCTGCTGGCCCTCGCTTTTTCCGCAGCCCGAGCCCAGGCGCCCGCTCCCGAGCCCGGGAAGGGGCCGGTGTTTTCCGCCAGGTCGCCGGTGCCGTCGTATTTCTCCCCGGAAAAGAACCTCGGGCGGCATTACCTGTACGCCGACGGCGGCTTCCACGCGGACTGGTACGTCGGCTATAATAACTGCTGGATCATAAAGCTGCCGCCGGTGCCCACGGGCGGCTTTTCCAAAGCCTTCCTCGGCGCGAAGCTCGGCCGGACCAAGATAATGTCCTGGCCCGCCTCCTGGGACACGACCCCGATACCCGGCAAGATCTATATGGCGCTCAACCAGGCGCCCACCTTCAATTCCGACCATACCTATTTCCTCGTCGACGCGGCGGACCTCCCGCGCGAGCCGCTGCCCAACGACTCGCTCGACGGCGTGGACTCCGCGCGCTGGGTCTGGGCGGAGATCCCGCTCTCCCGGGTCTCCCCGGAAAAAGACAATTACCTGGCGCTCTGGTCCTCCTCGCGCTATTTCACTTCGGCTTCGAGCTCGCCCATCCTGGCCGCCGCGATGAGCGGCGGCGAGGCGGAGGACGTCTGGATCAACCGCTCGATAAGGGGCAACGCGCCGTCGGGCGAGGGGGTGCTCGAAACCCCTATCTCGGGCATCAAGCCGGCGATGGCCATCAAGCTGGTCCCGCTCAACGAATACAAGGTTTACGTGAAAGGCTTCGCGGCCGAACTTACCCAGTCGGAGATAAACGTCTCTTTTTCCGTCATCGGCGAGGATATCCGCGCCGCCTGGCTGGAAGTCTCCTACGACAAGTTCGACTGGCAGCGCGTAACGCGCTATTTTTTCAAGGCGCCGTATTTCTGGACTTTCAGGCGGGACGCTATCTCCAGGGAAATGTTCTACCTGCGCGCGGCCGCCACCGATAATCTTGAGAACGTAGGCTACTCGATGTCGATAACCGTTCCCGCGATCCCCGGTGCGCCCCAGGCGCCGGCGGCGCCGGCAGCGGAGCGGCAGGGCGAAAGCGAAGATTAAGCTATGAAAAAATTTAACGTCGCGGTAGTTGGAGCCTCGGGCATGGTCGGGGGGGAACTTCTGGGCCTGCTTGAGAGCAGGCGCTTTCCCGTAGGGGAATTTTATCCTTTCAATTCCGGCAGGAAGCCTGCCTCCGTGGTTTTCCGCGGAAAAAAATACGCCTGCGCGGCACCTTCTTTAGAGGCCCTTAAAAAAGCTGATATAGCTTTCTTCGTTTCCACCGACGAGGTCGCCGAAGAGTTCGCGCCGCGCCTGGCCGCGGCCGGGACCTGGTGCATCGACGACTCGGCCTTCTTCCGGCTCGCGCCGGGAGTCCCGCTGGTCATCCCCGAGGTGAACGCCGCCGAGCTTAAGGCCTCCAAAAAGCTCATAGCGGGGCCCAACTGCACTCTTACCGGCGCGGCGGTGGCGCTGGCCGGGATACACCGGAAGTTCGGGATCACCGAGCTCAGGCTAGCCACCTACCAGGCCGTTTCCGGCGCGGGAAAAGCCGCGATGGGCGAGCTTGAAGAGGAATTAAAGGCCTATTTCAAGAAAGGCGCCGTGCCGAAGCTTAAGGGCGGAAAATTCCCGCGCCCCATCGCCTTCAATCTTTTCCCGCAGGTCGGGGGCTTCGACGAGGAAGGAAATTCCGGCGAGGAGAATAAAGTGGAGGCCGAGCTTAAAAAGATCTGGAGCGACAAAAAGATCCGGATAAGCGTCACGGCCGTCCGGGTTCCCGTGCTTCGCGGCCATTCGCTGGCCGTCTGGTTCAAGGCAGCGCGGCCCTGTTCCGAAGGCGAGCTCAGGAAAGAGCTGCGGCGCACCACGGGCCTCAAATTCTTCGAGAAGCCCGGCGATTACCCGACGCCGCTGGAGCACGGCCAGCGCACGGAGATAGTTTACGCCGGGCGCCTGCGCCGGGCCAGGACCGCGGCGAATGAATTCCAGCTCTGGATAGTTTCGGACAATCTTTACAAGGGCGCCGCGCTTAATTCCGTGCAGATAGCCGAAAAGATAGCGAAGCTTTAGTCCCGCTCTTCGGAGCGGCCAGGTTATAAGGGGGAGCGAACATGAAAACTTTTTTTACGCTAGCGCTTATCGCGGCCGCCGCCGCGCTGGTTTCCTGTAAGAAGAAACAGCCGGAAAATGTGCCCGTGCCCAAGACCGAGCCGCCGCCCAGGACCGCGGCGGCCGTCTCCACGGCGCCGGTTTTCAGCCAGAACCCACTGGAGGCGCCCGGCAATTATCTTAAAACCACCGTCGGGCATGTGAAAGAGGCCAAAGCCGCCAAAGCTCTTTTTGAAAAAACGGCTTTGAACGAACTAAAAAGCGCGGACCTGAATAACACCGGCGGGAACTGAATCCGGGGCTTTGGCGCGGCTACCGGGAAATTTCGGTCGTCTCGGTCCGGGTTATGAAAGATAGGGGGGGAAATGAATATCTATGTATTGCTGGCGGCGGCTATCGCCGCTGCTATCGCGGTCAGCCAGGTCTTAAAATATCTGAAGGGACAGCGCGGGCGCGAGATGTCCTCCGTGGCCGTCTCGGCTTCGGTGGATCTCGAGGAATACGGACCGGAATTAAAGCTGCTTGAAAGTACCGGGCTGCCTTTTTTCGTGGACGGCCGGAGCGGCGTCGGAAAATACCTGCTCAGGTTTCCGGAGGAAGACGGGGCCAAAGCTTATTATTTCGACTACTCCTGCCTGCTTGGCGACGGCGATGGCCAGCGCAAACGCCAGTCCACCGTGGCGCTTTTTGATTTCAGCAAAGGGGCCTTTCCGGACTTCCACCTGTCCGCCGAAGGTGATTTCGGGAAAGAAACGTCCGGGCTGGAGCCTGTGGATATGACGCTCTTCAAGGGTTTCCCGAAAGGGGCGAAGCTTTACGGGCGCGACCTGGCCGCGCTGCAGAAACTCTTCACTCCCGAGATAGCGGCCTGCTTCGCCGAGCATCCCGGCTGGAGCGCGCAGGGCTCCGGGGCTTATCTGGTGATGTACAAAGGGCATAATCTACTGAGCCCGGGAAAATATAAAGAGTTCATGGCCGAGGCCGGGAAACTGGCCTTTAACCTGGCCTAGAAACAAGCAAGGAGAGGAAAAATGAACGACATTTACTCCCGCCCGGTATTTATTTTTTTCGGCATCGCGGCTGTTTTTTTCGCCCTGGTATGGTTCTTTAAGTGGAAGAGAACGAAGGACCTGGGGGAGCTGGCCGCCTCTATGGGGCTGCAATTCCTGCCTGACGGGCCCGAACTCGGTATCCTTGAAAACACCGGGCTTGAGATCTTTAGACTCGGCCATTCCAGGAAAGCGGCCAACTTGGTGCAGGTCCAGTCCCGCGCCGGGACGGTTAATATTTTTGACTACCGCTTTACCATTGGCCACGGCAAAGGAAGCAGCACGCGCGCTTATACGCTTGCGCTTATGGACTGTTCGCGCTGCTCGATCCCTGTTTTTGAGCTGAAACCCGAAACCCTGATCTATAAAATAGGCGAGGCGATAGGCTTTAAAGATATAGACTTGCCGGCCTTCCCGCTGTTTTCTGACAAGTACCGCCTGACCGGGCCCGATGAGTCGGCGGTGCACATGTTCTTCACGCCCCAGCGCGCCGCCTGGTTCGAGCGCAACCTCGGGCTGCGGGTCCTGGGCGCCCCTGGGCATATAGTAATATCCAAACGCGAAAGCCAGCTCCCGGTGAATTCCTGGCCTGATTTCATCGAAGAAGTGAAAGGTTTCGCCGCCGAAGTCCTGAGATAAAGCGATAAAAAACCGGGAGCGGGGCTAAGGCCCCGCTCCCGGAAACACCGGCCGCCGGGGACCCCCGGCTTTCTTTACCGCAACTCTTTGTTTAGGTGCTCCCAGGCGCCTTTCAGGTCCTTTGTAAGCCGCTTCAGTTCCTCTTCTCCCACCCGTTCCAGGCGCTCGTAGCGGGCCGCCGCCTCGTCTACCAGCTTGTAATAATCCTCTTTTTTTATTTCCCGTAGGTCTTCAAGTTTCTCGAGTATCTCGCCTTTCATCTTAAGCGTCCAGCCCCTCACGGCTTCGCGGTTCTTCTCCACATTTTTCCCTGTCAGGAAATATGTCCCCAGTGCCGCCAGCGCCGCTATGCCGATGCCGGTCCCTATGACTTTTTCAGTTGTTTTCATTTTTGCCCCCTTGATTTGCAGTCGCCGGCGCCGTTTTCAGCTTAGCCCCGGACCTTAACCCATAAAAGCATTGTATCTAAAGCCGCCCGGGAGGTTAATAGCCTTTTCGGGTAGCCCCGGAATTTATCTGCCGGCGGCCTTGACAAGTCAAGATATACGCTTATAATATATAAGCACCGTCGATGGTCCAAATAATGCTTGCTTGGTATAGGCCTTAAGGCCTACTTCTGCCTGGGGCTTAGGGCCTTTGATTAAAGTCAAACAATGTACGAAAATATTACTATGAAACGCGTTCTCCTCACTTTGGCGGTACTGGCCGCGATGACCATGGGCTTAAAAGCCCAGGGCGCTTCATTCGACAGCCTGATGTCGGACCTGCCCCGCCCTTCGGCCGTGGAGGTTTCCGCTCCCGCTCCCGTGGACGCCGCCCCGAAGACCTCCGTCACCGCCGCCGAGCGCGAATGGCTGGTCCTGGTTTTCATAAACGGCGTGAACGACCTGGGGATACTCGGCTATGCGGACAAAGATATAAACGAAATGGAACAGGTCGGCTCCTCCGACAAGATGGCCGTGGTGGTGGAATACGGCATTCTCGGGATAGACGATGAGGCCGGCCGGAACCTCCAGTTCCCCCGCGGCTCCAAGACCATCTACATCACCCGCGACGCGGACGCTTCTAAAATAACTTCTCCCGTTATCTATCCCTCCAATGACGCCGACATGGGCAGCGAAGCCAACTTGGTCCGCTTCGTAAAGCGCGGCCTGCGCAAGTACCCGGCCAAAAAGGTCGCCCTGATACTCTGGAACCACGGCGCCGGCCGCCTTGGCATCTCTTTCGACGATGTAAGCAAGAACTATATGGAAGTGGACAGGCTGGGCGCGGCGCTGGCTATGATAAAGGGCGTCCTGGGCCGCAATATAGACGTTTTCGCCACCGACGCCTGCCTTATGCAGATGGCCAGCGTGGCTTATGAGCTGGGAAAGTCCGCCGATGTCATAGTGGGCTCGGAAGAAGAGGTTCCCGGCAATGGCTATCAATACACTTCCCTGCTTGGCCGGCTTTCGGCCGACCCTTCGATGGGCGCCGAGGCGCTCGGCCGGGCGATGGTGGAGACCTACGGCGCAAGCTACGGCTCCGACGCCACTCTTTCGGCTATCAGGACCTCCGCCCTGCCCGGTTTCGTGGGCGCGCTTAACAACTGGGTCATGGCGGTAAAAGGGGACAGGGCGGCTTTCGCTGCCGCCACCGACGCTTCGGTCGTAGGGGAAACTTCAAGGTTCTCCCAGAAAGAATCTAAAGATCTTATCGACTACACTGAAAAGGTGGAGGCCGAACTGCCCGCCAGCCAGCCCGTCAAAGCCGCCGGCGCCAATTTAAGGAATTATCTCTCTAACGGGCTTATAATAGCCAATATAGCGAAGCCGGCGAACAAAAAGCCCTACACCAAGGCCCGCGGCCTGGCCATCTATATACCCGAGCTGCAGTATAATTCGGCCAATTACGAGAAACTCGCTTTCCCCGGCGATTCGCTCTGGGGCGATTTCCTTCTTGCGATGATGAAAGAGAGGCTTAAGTAATATGAAATCCGGGACCGCCAGAATAATGCGCCTGGCCGCAATTGCGGCGGGGCTGCTTATTTGCGGCCTGGACGCCCGCGCCGAAATGACCGCCCCCGAGCGCCTGGAGGCCTACAGCATCGCTATTTCTAGCGGGGACCCTGTCGCCGGCGCGGCTTTCCTTAAAGACGGGGAAGCGCTCGAACTTGCCGAGGCCGAACCGCAGAAAGCCGCCGCCCTGCTTGGCAAAGCCGCGGCGCTTAAAGACCTTAAAGAGCTGCTTGGAATGTCCTGGGACGAGCAGAAAGTAAACAAGCTCAACCAGGCGCTTTCTATAAGGATAGACGTGGACAGGCCGCTCCCCAAAATGGGTATCGGTCCCCAGCCCGAGAAACTTTTAACCTGGATAGAGAAATACCGGCCCGATTATACTTCCGCGGATAAAGCGCTGGTCAAAAAAGCGATAAGGCAGTGGGAAGTCATCTTCGGAACAATGACCGATACCCGCTCTTTAAGCTGGGGCCAGGCCAAAATGCGCGAAGGCAAGGCCGTTACCGTCACGAAAACCGCCTGGGAAGCCATGGTGATCCGGGAGCGCAATTCCGTCATCGAAAAGATGATCCAGGCCGACCCGAAGTTCCTTATTTACAATGACGAGAGGCTGGCCGCGGCCAAGAACGACGTAGCGGTGAACATAGCGGTGCAGTCCGTAATAAATTCAGACGCGCTTACGCCCGCCCAGAAGAGCCAGCTCCAGGGGAAGTCCTTCGCCGAGCAGGCTTATTTGCTGGGCAATATGTTCGATAACAGCAATATAAACATGGATCCGGCTACTAAAGCCAAGATCAACGCGGCCCGCGGCTCGCTGCCGCAGGAAGTCCTGCCCGCCCAGCAGCGCGAGCTGCTCGGCAGCATGCTCAATACCGCTGTGGCCAAAGAGCTGGCCGGAACTAAAGCCGGCGACAGGGCCCTGGCCGCCTCTCCTAACGGCCTGAAAATAAAGATACAGCCCCTGAGCGGCGGCTATTCCGGTTACGACCCTGCTTCTGGTTCCATCCTGCTTGATTCCGAGACCATCCAGCAGTATATGCGCATGAAGGGCTACACCGCCTCCTCGCTGATGAGCAGCCCCGCGCAGGTGCAGGAGATAGCCAAGTATATGTCTTCCGCCGTGGTTTACGAGTCCGCGCATAAATCCCAGGCGGACTGGGCGGCCCAAAAGGGTATCTATAAACCTCATACGCAGGAGGACGAGGTTGAGGCTATGTCGCTTGAAGGCCTTTACACCACCGAGAAAATGCGCAAAGACGCTGATTACAGCCGGATACTCACCTCCAGCCGGGATAATTCCTCTTACGCCCTCAAAGCGCTTGAAACCGGTACCGACTACGAACTTAGCGGCTCCAAAAAATTCGCCGACACAGTGAGTCAGCGTTACTTCGCCGGGCTGCCTTCTCTTGATTCAGCGGCCTCCCAGGTTCTGGGCGCGGTGACGGAGGAACTGGACCGCCGGGCGGCTATGTCCGCTTCCGAGAAAGCCGCTATAGATTCTACCGGCCTCAACCTCGCGGAGGCGCTTGAAATGTCGCCGGCCGAACTTGCCGGAGCGACCGGCGAGATACAAACCTCCGTACTTGCTAAAATACAGGGAGACCTTTCAAGGCTGGGCGTCTACAAGAGCCATTACGGCGCTTCGGACAGGGCCGGCCGAAAAGATCTTAAATCCCTGGAAGCGGGAATCGCGCCTAAAAGCGCGGTTCCGCCTATCGTATGAAAAATATAATTTTGACCGTCTCGATGCTTTCCCTTATGGCCGCCGCGGCTTGCGCCGGGGCGCAGGCCAAGAGCAAGGGCGTCCAGTTCAAGAATTATTCAATGGATAATAATTATTTTACCTGCAGTATCCCCGCCGATTGGACCCAGAAGCGAAATAAAGACAAAGACGAGGAGTATAAGATCTACGAGATACAGCTTCTGGCCCAGAAATCCGAGAAGGCTCCCACCTCTATTTATGTTTCCTATTATGCAAAGGATAACGAGGATTTTAACGGCTACGAAGATTTCGTGAAGCGGAACTCTAGGAACGTGGCCGGCGAGACCAGGAATTCGCGCGAGGTTTTTGACCCGGCAAAAAACATAACCCTGGCCGGCCGTAAAGCCATAGAATTGTCCCGCGAGAGGATGGTTTCCTTGTATCCGAAGAGCAAATCGGACGAAAGCGTGCAGCTTAAAGAAAAACTTTACGTGCTCCCGTCAAAAGACGGCTTTTATGTGATGCATTTCAGCGCGGAGAAAATGGCTTTTATCTCCAATTTGCCCGTCTTCGAGAAAATAGCCAAGAGCTTCAAAGGCAAACCCTGAATTTTGCCCGGTCAATAAAAACCGCGCCTTGAAAGCGCGGTTTTTTCTTATAATTTATAAGCGCAGGCATTTTATTAAAAGGCGGCAGCCGCCTTTTATAGGGAGGGGTTTAATGAACGCGGTCACTTTGCTTATAATAGCGCTGCTGGTTTACGCTCTCGCTTACAGGTTTTACGCCAGTTTTATCATCGCGAAGATCCTGGCTTTCGACAAAGACAGGCCCACCCCCGCGCACACTTTAAGGAACGATTACGATTATAAGCCCACAAATAAATGGGTGCTCTTCGGCCATCATTTCGCCGCTATAGCCGGCGCCGGGCCGCTGGTGGGGCCGGTGCTTGCCGCCCAGTTCGGTTATATGCCGGGTTTCCTCTGGATCCTTATCGGCAGCGTGCTCGCCGGCGGCGTGCACGATATGGTGCTTCTTTTCGCCTCGGTGCGGCACGACGGGCTCTCCCTTACCGAGATAGCAAAGCGCGAAGTGGGGAAAGTGACCGGCGGCGCCACCGGGATCGCCGTGCTTTTCATAATCATCACCGCCCTCGCCGGGCTTAGCCTGGTGGTGGTGAACGCCCTGGCTGAAAGTTCCTGGGCGACTTTCTCTATTTTCGCCACCATGCCCGCCGCTCTTTTCGTCGGCTGGTATATGAACAAACTGCGCCCCGGGAAGATAACCGAGGCTACCGTTATCGGCGTTTCCCTGGTTATCATCGGCATCATAGCCGGCGAGCCTCTCTCGAGGAGCCCGTGGGCGCACTGGTTCGTCTATTCAAAGGGCAGCCTGGTCCTGATCCTTGCCGGCTACGGTTTCCTCGCTTCAATTTTGCCGGTCTGGCTGCTTCTCTGTCCCCGCGATTATTTAAGTTCCTATATGAAGATAGGGACGATAGGAATGCTTGCCCTTGGTATTTTGTGGGTGCACCCGACGCTTGCTGCCCCGGCTTACAGCAGTTTCATCCACGGCGGCGGCCCGATAGTACCCGGCAGCGTTTGGCCCTATGTCTGTATCACTATCGCCTGCGGCGCGATCTCCGGCTTCCACAGCCTTATAGGCTCCGGAACCACGCCTAAAATGATAGCTAGCGAAAAAGATATCAGGATCATAGGTTACGGGGCGATGCTGACCGAAGGCCTTGTTTCGATCATGGCGCTTATCGCCGCTACCGCCCTTATCCCCGGCGATTATTTCGCCATCAATGTTTCCCCGGCCGTGTTCGAGAAGCTCGGCCTTTCCACGGTCAACCTCGCCGCGCTCAGTTCCGCGGTCGGAGAGAACCTGGCCGGCAGGACCGGCGGCGCCGTCTCGCTTGCCGTCGGCATGGCGCAGATCTTCTCTTCCATGCCGGGCATGAAACAGATGCTCGCCTACTGGTACCATTTCGCTATCATGTTCGAGGCGCTTTTCATCCTGACCACTATAGACACGGGCACGCGCGTGGCGCGGTATATACTCCAGGAGATCCTCGGCGGGGTTTACAAGCCTTTCGCTAAAGGCGAATGGCTGCCGGGCGTGCTGATAACCAGCGCGGCGATAAGCGGTTGCTGGGGGACCATGGTCTATATGGGGAATATCAGCACGATCTGGCCGATGTTCGGCGTGGCCAATCAGCTTCTCTCCGGCATCGCCCTTGCCATCGGGACGACCTTCATAATGAAAAGGACGAAAGCCGTTTACGCTCTGGTCACTTTCGTCCCTTTCCTGTTCATCTTCGTCACCACCGTGACGGCCGCTGTGATGAACATCTACGGAAATTACCTGCCAAGGCACGATTTGCAGGGCTATATGAACGTGGCGCTCACCCTAGTCATGCTTGTCCTGGCCGTGATCATCGCCTGTACCTGCACCGCGTCCTGGGTGACCCTGTTGCAGGGCAAAAAACCGGCCCCGGGAAAGATATTTCCCGGCCATCCGGCGCCCCCGGAAATAGCCGGAGAATTTTAAACAATGGTTTTAAGAAGATGGAGGTAGATCTAAGATGAGCAGCCTGGAGCGGCCCGTAGACGAGGCGGTTAATTTTTTAACTCACGGCATCGGGCTCGTACTGAGCCTCGCCGGGGCGGCTTTCCTTATGCGCCTGGCGGTGACGGCGCACAGCCGGCCCGTCTCCATCGCCTGCGGCGTTTATTGCCTGACGCTGGTGGCCACTTACGCCGCATCGACGCTCTCCCACGCTTTCCACGACCTGGACCGCCGCCGTTTCTTCAGGACCGTGGACCAGGCCAGCATTTTCTTTTTGATCGCCGGGTCCTTCACCCCGTTCGCCGTCGGCTACCTGAACCACGGCCGCTGGTGGCTCCTGCTGGCTTCTATGTGGATCTTCGCTTTCGCGGGGGTGGCTTTCGTCCTGTTCAGAAAAGAGATGTCCCGCACCGACAAGATCACCTACGGCGTCCTCGGCGCTCTGTCCATGCTTTCTTTCTGGGAGCTTTACCACGTGGCCCCGCTGAACATGCTGCTCCTGATAATAGCGGGGGAGGCTTTCTACCTGGCGGGCAGCGTTTTCCTCGCGCTGGGGAAAACCACTAAACATTTCCACGCGCTCTGGCATATCTTCGTGCTCGCCGGCAGCGCCTGTCACTATGCCGGCATAGCGGCGTACGTGGCCATCCGCTAGAACACATCTATAAAAAACGGCCGCCCCGAATGGGCGGCCTTTTTTATAACTTAACAGGCGGACCGGGCTATTTCCTCTCCTTCTCCTGCGCCGCCAGGTCGACTTTAAGGTTCTCTTTTTCAGCCCTGGCCGCGTCCAGCTCCCTGGTCAAGCGGGCTAACTGGCGGTTCTTATCGTCCAGTTCGAGCCGAAGTATTTCCAGCCTGCGCCGGGAGTCGGCTCTTTCCTTGTACAATTCATCAGCGAGATCTTTTCCTGAGCTCCTCAGGGCCTCGATCTCGGCTTTGCTCTCTTTCAGCGCCGAGGCCGCGGATTTAGAGAACATTTCAAGCTCTGTTATTTTTATCAGGCCGGCTTCGCGCAGCGCTTTTACCTCGGCGTTCTCGCTCCTGGATTTTTCAAGCTCCAGGTTCAGATCGGCGGCTTCATGGCGTAGATGCCGGATAGTTTCTCCAAGCGAGAGGATCTCTTTATGCGCGGCCGCCAAAGCGATTTTCGCCTCCGCGCGCTCGCTTTCCAGCAGGGCGGTCTCTTCGGCCGCCCTGGCGCGGCTCTCCCGGGCAAGGGTCTCGCTCTCCGCTTTTTGCTTTTTCGCTTCCTCTTTCGCGGAGGAGGCTAAAGCTTCCAGTTTCAGCAGGCGCGCCTCGTAATCGGCGGCAAGGGCTTCCTTCCTGTCCAGCAGCGTCTGCATCTCGGCGCCGGCGCGGGCCGCCTCGGCCGCTTTAAGCCGGAGGCCGTCCCTCATTGTTTCGAGCTCTCCAAGAAGCCTTTTTTCCGCTTCGGCGGCGCCCGCCTCCAGCTTCCCGTAATTGAGCCTGAATTCCGCGCGTTCCCGGTCCAGTTCGGCCGTGAATTCGGCGGACTTTTTCATAAGCGCGCCGGCAAGGGCCGCGTTCTCTTCCTTGTATTTCTTAAGCTCCCCGTTCAGGGAAAGGATATTCCCGGTTTTCGAGGCCAGGTCCGTTTTTAATGTTTCAAGTTCGGAGGCGTCGGCTTCCTCCTGTTCCTTCAGTTCATCCAGGACCTGGGACTCCTCTACCAGCTGCTTTTGCATCAGGTTAAGCTTTGCTAGCGCCCTGCTTAAAATATTGGTTTTTTTATCCATAAACGCATGTTGAGCGACGCTGTTGAGATCAATATTGAGGAAATAAAGGCGGATATTCTATTTCGTTCAAGCTATATTATATCAAGTATGGACGGCCGGCATTGGCGAACCGGACTGATTATGGTGTAAACTTTCAGCTATGAGAAGCCCGCTTTTCGACGCCCATAACCACCTGCAGGATTACCCGGATAAGGCTAAATTGACGGAGGCCCTGCGCCTTGCCGCGGAGGCAGGCGTAGAATTAATGCTTTGTAACGGGACCAGTCCCGGTGACTGGGAAGCCGTGCTTGCCCTGGCGGCGGAGAACAAGGGTGTGATCCCCTGTTTCGGCCTGCACCCCTGGTTCATCAAGGAAGGCGCTCCCGGCTGGCTCGAGGGGCTCGAAAGTTTCCTGCTGCGCGTTCCTTCCTGCGTCGGGGAGATAGGCCTGGACGGCGGGGGGAACGCCACCGACCTCGCGCGCCAGGAGGGCGTCTTCACCGCCCAGCTGCGCCTGGCCAAAAAGCTCGGCCGCCCCGCCTGCCTGCACTGCGTAAAAGCGTGGGGGAGGATGCGGGAGATAATAAAGGAGGAGGCGCCGGGCGCCTTTATGTTCCACTCCTACGGGGGGCCGCCGGAGATGGCGGCCGAGTTCTCTTCGCTCGGCGCTTATTTTTCTTTCAGCGGGGCGATAATGGACAAGAAGAGGGAGAAGCTCAGGCGCGCGCTCCTGGCCGTGCCGGCGGAGAGGCTGCTTTTCGAGACCGAAGCTCCGGACGCCGACGCCCCCGGCTGGCGCGCGGGTCCCGCCGGCGTAGTGGAAGTCATCTCCGCCGCCGCCGCGATCTTGGGCCGGCCGGCGGAGGAACTCTCGGCTCTTTCCTGGGCCAACGGCAATAAATTTATCGGCGATATCCGGGATCAGGTTAAAGAAATGAAAGCGCCCGGTGAGACCGAACCTACGGGACTTTGATGCCGCGTCTTTCGAGCGCCGCCTTTATTTCGGCCGGGGAATGACTGCCGACCAGAGCTCTGTAGGAAAAGTGTTTGTGTCGGCCGGCTCCGAGCCGCGCTGATAGAGCAGCGAGCCCAGCAGGCAGGCCAGGATCCCGCCGAAGACGGCAGCCGCCAAAGCGATAAAGAACGAGCGCCGAACCCTGAAACCTCCTTTCTTTCTTTTCCAGGGCATTTATTTGTCACCCAGCCAGTTAAAGATCGCCGGGATTATCGAAGGAGTTTTTAACATGTTCACGCCGTGCCCGGTGGCGGCTTCGAGCGAGTAGGCCGACAGGCCCCTCTCCATGGCCGCCCGGTTAAGCTTCAGCACGCTTTCCCAGGCGTAGACGTCATTGCGCGCCGCCACGCTCAGGATCTGGAAATCCCTGGGCGCCGAAAAATAGCTTTCCGTCTTTACCCCCGCGTATTCTATCCCCGGCGAAAGAAGGACCACCGCCGCCGGCTTTATAGCCCCGGTGGCGGCCGCTTTAAGGGCGAGGTTGGCGCCGACGCTCGCGCCGCAGTAGACCATCTTTTCCGGCGACAGCCCCCGCTTTTTAAGCCAGGCCGCCGCCGCCTCGATGTCCAGGGAAACTTTGTTCCAGTCCTCTTCCGAAAAGAACATATATTTCGTCTCTTTGCCTTTGCAGGTCCTGCTTTTCCCGTGGCCGCGCAGGTCCAGGGAGAGGTAGCCGTAGCCCGCGCTTTTAAGCTTTTCCTGGAAAAGGCCCCATTCGTTCTTGTCCGAGCCCAGCCCGTGCGCGTTTATAAAAATATACGAGCCCGAGGACGGCGCCAGGTAAAAAGCTTCCAGCCGGCACCCGTCGGGCGTATTGAAGCGCACCGTCCTCTGCTGGGAAAAAGCGGGCCCGCAGGCGAAGAGCAGAGCGGCAAGAAATAAATAGCGCATAAAATTATTTAACTCCCGGGGCGGCGCTCTCAAGAGCATTCCTTTCGGTCCTGGTTCTCCGCTTCGGCCGGTTCCCCGCCGAAAGAAAGCACGAGATTCATCATCACCGCGAGCACGGTTCCGAAAGCTATGCCGGCGATGTTCACGCCGCCGGCCGTAAAGCCTTTTACGCCGAGGCCGGTGGAAATGATTATGGAGGAGCCCGCTATGATCAGGTTCTTATGCAGGCAGAAGTCCACTTTCGCGTCCATCCAGATCTTTATCCCCATTATGGCGATAAGCCCGTAAAGGATGACGGTGACCCCGCCCAGCACCGGGGCGGGCACGGACTGGATGACCGCGCCGAACTTTGGGCAGAGCCCGAGAAGCAGCGCGATGCAGGCCGCGGCGATGAAGTTATAGATGCTGAAAACGCGGGTGATGGCCATCACGCCCATGTTCTCGGCGTAGGTGGTCTGCGGCGTGCCCCCGCCCATGGCCGAGACGAAGGTGGCCGCGGCGTCCCCCAGGTAGGCGCGCCCGAGATGCGGGTTGAGGTCGCGCTTCATATAGCCGGAGATGGCCTCTATATGGCCTTTATTTTCAGCCACCAGCACCACGAAGACCGGCGCTATCACCAGTACGGCCTCGAAGCTGAACGCCGGCGCTATGAAAGGCGGCAGACCTATCCAGGGGGCGCTCCTTATCGCGGCCAGGCTGGCCAGGTCTATTATGCCGAGGAAAAAAGAGAGGGCGTACCCTACGACCACGCCGGTAAGTATCGGCAGGAGGCGCAGGAAACCTTTAAGATAGATAGAGACCGAGGCCGCGGTCACGAAAGTGGCGCCGGCCACCAGCAGCCTGCGCGCGTCGTCGTTCGTGGCCAGGCGGAAGTCCTCGTTGAGGAAATTCGAGACGGCCGAGGAGGAAAGGTTCAGGCCGATCAGGGCCACGACGGCGCCCGTTACTACCGGCGGCATCAGGCGGTCTATCCACTTCGAGCCGTATTTCACGGTGGCCGCGCCTGCCAGGGCGTAAAGGACGGCGGCGCCGGCGATACCCGACAGCGCGTAGGGGATATTTTCTGACAGGCCGCCGGTCACGGCGAGCACCGGCCCTATAAAAGCGAAGGAGGACCCCAGGTAGCTCGGAACCTTGGCGCGCGTAATGGCGATAAAGAGCAGCGTGCCCGCTCCGGAAAAGAAAATGGCCGTCTGGGGATTGAAGCCCATCAAAATTGGGGCCAGCACCGTCGCCCCGAACATGGCCACCACGTGCTGCATCCCCATGGGCACCAGCCGCGAAAGCGGCAGCTTGTCTTCAGGATAATATATTTTATGCATGGTCACCCCTAAGGTAATAATATTATTAATGGCGGTGAAGGTAAAGAGGGGGTTGACCAGGCGCTTAAAGTTATTTAACTTGTGCTTAAAGGGGCGCTTTCATCCGCTGAAAGCGCGCAGCCCTCTTAAAATATAAGCCGCCGGCCAGGGGGAATTATGAGAAAGCGTTCCTGCTTCGTGAAGAGCGTTTTTTGCGCGGCGTTCTGCGCCGCCCTGCTGGCGCCGGCGGCGCGCGGCGAGGACTGGAAATTCAGCTCCTCTTTCAATTTCGACACTGGCAAGTACGGCGGCGGCGACCGGATAGATTCCGTCTATATTCCCTTCACCCTGAAACGCTATTACACGGAGGGAGACATCGCCGTGACCGTGCCTTACCTGCGCCAGAGCTCGACGGGGCAGGTGACCCGCGTCGGGGGCAGCCCTATGCGCGCGGTCAGGGGTGGCGGCGGCGTCCTGACCTCCTCCGAGTCCGGCCCCGGGGACATCCTGGTGAGGGGAACCTATATCGTGCAGAACGAGGGGCCGCGCTCCTGCGACCTCTCGCTGGCGGGAACGCTGAAGCTGCCGACCGCGAACAAGAACAAAGGGCTCGGCACCGGGGAGCTGGACGAGGGGGTCGGGGTAGAGTTCGCGAAAAAAGTGTCGCCCGGCTGGACGGTGCTGGCCGACGGGTATTACACCATAATCGGAGATACCTCCGGGATCGACTTTAACAACCAGCTCTCTTTCGACGCGGGCTTTTCCCGCCGGCTGCGGGAGGACCTCTGGCTGACCGCGCTTTACGCTACGCGCAGCGCACTGCTGGACGGGAACGCCGACCCGAGGGAGCTAAGCGGCACGCTGGACTACCGGGCCGCGGACGGGAAACATTATTTCTGCGGCCTGCTTTTAGGGCTTTCCGACGGCAGCCCGGAGACGGGGTTCAGCGCCGGGTTCAGCCTGAAGTTTTAGCGACTGAAAAAATAAAGGGGGGAAAATGAAGAACAAAGAAATGCGGCTGCTGGCGGCGGGGCTTTTCCTTTGCGCGGTCATGCCGGTGCTGGCGCAGGAAAAATCGTCCGAAGATAAGAAACTGGAAAAAGCCTCGGTCGAACTTGACAACGAGGCCGGAAAGCCTGAAGGCGGAAAAACGGTGACGGACAAGCTGAAAGCGGAGTTCGGCGTGGACGAAGCGCGGATACAGGGCCTGCGCGACCAGAAACTGGGCTACGGGGAAGTCTCCACCGCTCTGTCGCTGGCCCAGGGCCTGCCGGGCGGCATCACCGACGCCAACGTGCAGAAAGTGATGGCGCTGCGCCAGGGACCCCCGGTCATGGGCTGGGGAAAAGTGGCTAAAGAGCTGGGGATGAACCTGGGCTCCGTTACGAGCAAGGTAAAAAAAGTCTCGGCCGAAGCCCGCAAACAGGGCAAAGCCGACAAGATGAAGAAAGTAGAAAAAGGCGAGAGACCGGGAAAGCCCGAACGCCATGAAAAACCGGAAAAAATGAACCGGCCCGAAAAAGGCGGGCGCCCCGAAGGCGCGGGGAAGCATTAAAAGAACCGGCAAGAGAGGCGCGGCCGGGTGGCCGCGCCCTTTTTCCGGCCGCCGGACCCGGGATAACCGGGGGATAGCGGTTTATTTTTTGAAATAATGCTTAAGGGTGAGCAGCGGGTGGCGCAGCGGCATGCGGGGGCCGGCGTATTTCATGACTTCACGCATGAGCTCGCGCTTCGCCGGAAGATAGCAGTGCGTGGGGCAGTTCTTGCAGGCTGGCTTCGGGTGATGGGGGCATTTCGCTAGCCTGACCTCCGCGTAGGAAAGGAGTTCCGCGCAGCCGGCGCAAAGGGTTTTCCCGCCGTGCTTTCCGCGGCAGTAAATAGCCAGCATCAGCCCGATGGTTCGTAATTCCGCTTCAAGGTCTTTTCCCACTCAAATATTATACGTAATAAAAGCCGGAGCCCTTTTGACTCGGCGGGCGGCATATCCTAGAATCTAGCTATGGAAGGAAAAGATAAAAGACAGGCTGAAAGGAACAACCACGATTCGGTCATAGAGCTCTTCGACGAGAAGGGAAAATTCTTCGCTTCCGGCAGGCTGGCCGATTTTTCCGACCTTGGCGCTTCTTTTTCTATCGCCGAGCCGGTAGTGCTGCCGGCAAAGTTCCGCGCGCGCCTCAGGCTGCTGAGCAAGGGCGTGCTCGAGGCCGAAGCCCAGGTGGTCAGGACCCGCAAAGAAAAGAACACCACCCACTACGCCGTAAAATTTAACGGCGTTAAAAGGGTCCATCCCACCGGCGAGCTCAAAGACACCTGGCAGTAAACCGGCCCCGCCGGGCAGAGGCTGGACGGCCGCGGATCCTATGCCGAAACAAAGCCTTAAAAAACAACTTTTTATTTACGCGCCGATAGCTCTCTCGCTCGGTATACTCGCCGTTTTGGTCTATCCCAATCTGGAAGCGCTGCTTGCCGCCGTAAAGACCGCAAAACCTTTCTACCTGTTCTGCTCCCTCTTCTTTTCCTTCGCCGGCTATCTGTTCATGGGCCTGGCCCTCTGGGAAGTTCTCAAGATCCTCGGCCACCGCCTGCCTTTCTGGGAGGCTTCGGGCATCGTTTTCGTTTCCACCACGGTGAACTATTTCGTCTCCTCGGCCGGGGTGAGCGGTTTCGCCACCAGGGCGCATTTGCTGAGCAAGCGCAATGTCCCCTACGGGATAAGCGTGACCTCCTCGGTGGTCATCAGCGTCTTCATCTACCTGGTTCTGGCCGCGATAATACTTGAAGGGATGCTGCTGCAGATGCTCCTTTCCAGCAGCTACGGGATAAACGTTTTCGAGGGCGTAGCCGGCGTCCTTTTCGTTCTCACTTTCGCTTTCGTTCTGGTCATGCTCTTCTTCAGTCATGAACTCAGGACGGCCTGGGCCCGGAGGCTTTACCACCTGGTGAACCACCTGATGTACTTCTTCTCTAAGAAAACGATACCCGAGGAGACCTTTCTGCAGTTTGAAACCCAGCTGGCCGGCGGGATACATACGATACAGGCCCGGAGGTACGAGCTGCCGCTGGTCCTGGGCTATATCTGCCTGGACTGGGTGAGCAATATCCTCATCCTCCATTACGCTTTCAGGTCCGTGGACGCGCATATGCACACGAGCACGCTTATCATAGGCTTCGCTTTGGGCCAGCTAATGACGATAATCCCGATCCTGCCCGGCGGCCTGGGCGCGATGGAGGCCGCGATGACCGCGGCTTTCTCCGGCATGGGCATCCCGGTCGGGAAGGCACTCGCGGCGAGCCTTATCTTCAGGCTTTTCTATTACATTATCCCGGCCCTGGCCAGCGTCTTCGTCTACTGGTACCTGCGCGTCTCCGAACCGCGTTATGCCAGGCGCAAAGAAGATCCCCTCCCTTAGAAGCCTTTTCCGCCTCCTCCTCCCTTTACTGCTGACCAGGCATATCCTAGAATCTGGCTATGGACAAAGGTATCTCGGCCCGGGAGATACCGCTCAAGGGAGTGGCCCTCCTCGGTAAATAAAGAGTGCTGCGCCCGGCTGTTGCGGGCGTGTCACACGGAGGGGCTTTGCTTGCCTGGATGCCGACAGTGGTGGGATCAATGGCGGTTTGTTCAGTCCCTGGGAAGGGCCTTAAATATGCTGGTATCAATGTAATAGATGGCCGAGTCTTGCCTGCTTTCCTCATCAGTAGTGCTATATACGCAGGCCAGTCGCACTGCTTTTTCCAGGTGTTGGCGGTATAGATCCAGGTTGGCTTTCGTCATACGGACGGTCATCCTCTTGGCAGCAACGGGTTTGGAACCTGCCAACCACGTCTTCCAGAGATCGCGTAATGTGTCCCGGATCCCCGTCGTCTCCGGTATCATCGGCATTTTACTAATCACTTTGCCCGCAAACTGGCTGCGTGCCTTGTCCCCTGAAAGATCGATCAAACCCCCGGAAGCCAGTGCTTTGAGCGCTTTCCTTATTGCCTCAGGTTTAAACCTGGTCGCATTCGACAATTCCCGGACCGTGACCCAGCCCGCCGTGTTGGCCAGGAAGTTCTGACAGATGTGCGTCACCAGATCTCTGGAGCGCAATTTCCATTGCGCCATTGTCATGTTGATGCTGCGTTGCGAGAGCGCCTGATGGGTAGCCGCTTCAGCCAGTTCTCTGCTGGGAAGATCCGCATCGGCAGAGGCCGGCGCTGACAGGGTCTGAAGCAGTTCATCTGAGCCTGAGAGCGCCCTGAAATAGGCCCGGACAAGTTCCTGCGCCTTCGGTGAATGCTTTTCAATGCCCAGCGCGGCAATGATCGCCTTAAGACGCCAACTCTTCGGCAATTTCTTGCCGCGCTCCATATCATAGTAACTCACGAAGGCAAGCCCCAGGCTTTTGCTCCCGCCGATACTCTTGAAGAATTGGTACGCACCGGAGTAACCCTGCTCTTTCCTGATCCTGGCTAAGGTGCTGCCGAATGTTTTGGCGTTAGTCATATTCCGAAAAGTATAACATATCGGTTTAGCCATAGGCTAAACTAAAGGCTTTTATATTTAGTCGCCGCTCCTGAATCAAAAGACCGGGCCGCTCTGGTTCTTCCGCCTCATGGAATTCATCGGCAGACAGAGTAAACTTATCTCATGAGGTTTTGGAGCAGCACGGTAGCTACATCCGGCACCAATCAAATAGGGAGAATAATTAAGTATGAAAAGATTAGCCTACGCAACAGTAGTAGTATTATTCGGTCTTAACGTTTCATATGCCACGGAGACCGCTCTTGATTCATTAAGAGCCTCTGTTTCTCCCCCGGTTTTAGGCGGAACAGTTCTGCCGGATATTTCCAAGGGTTACGTCTTAGAGGACGATCTGTCTGCCGGCGCTCCGGCCACACCGCTAGAATGGATTGCCATCGGCGGGGGGGCTTTAACGATGGGAACCGATGATGACTCCGGTATTTTTGACGATGCCAGGCCGATCCATAAAGTAGCCATTAAAACCTTTGAGATGTCCAAGACAGCGGTGACGGTGGAGCAATACGCGGAGTGCGTGATAAAAGGCAAGTGCACGGAGCCAGGCGACGTCAAGTATTGCAACTGGGGGAAGGAGGGGCGGCAGCTTCACCCGGTTAACTGCGTGGACTGGGAGCAGGCGAACCAATACGCCAGGTTTAAGGGCGCAAGACTGCCCAGCGAGTCCGAGTGGGAATACGCGGCGAAAAGCGGCGGCAAGAATCAGAAATATCCATGGGGCAACGAGGAAGCGACCTGTGACAGGGCTGTAATGCACGGTAATGACGGTGACGGTTGCGGCGCTTATGGCACGATGCCAGTATGTTCAAAACCGGCTGGGAACACCGCGCAGGGTTTGTGCGATATGTCCGGAAACGTATGGCAGTGGGTCCAGGACAATTACCAGGATTCGTATAACGGCGCGCCTGCGGACGGCAGCGCGTTCAAAAACACGAGCTCCGACCGGGTGCTGCGCGGCGGCTCCTTCTTCAACAGCGGTGTCAGATACCTGCGGGCCGATTACCGCAACGAGTTCGGTTTTGGCGACCGTTATTCTGAGATCGGGTTCCGCCTTGCGAGGTCCCGTTAATGCATGGAGGCTGAAGCCACCGTCAGTTTACGGGTATCCCGTAACGGCAGAGGCGGACCCTGTAAGCGAGTCTCCGGCATAGACGCGGGTTCTGCGGGTCGTTTGAGATCTCATAAGAAAACAGGGGGCATTATAAAAATACTGCTGGTCGAAGATAATGAACTGACGCGGCACGTTCTAAAGTCCATGCTGATAAAGCTCGGGCATGAAATCGTGGGCGAAGCCGGGGATGGAGATAAAGCGGTCCGGTATTTTACCCGGTCAAAGCCGGACGTGGTTTTCCTGGACCTTCTCCTGCCCGGAAAATCCGGCATAGAAGTATTGGCGGCCATCCGGCACGTGGATCCAGCAACGCGGGTAGTGATCATAACGGCTGTTGAGCAGGAAGAGATAAACCGCCAACTTTCTGGCAAGGGCATTCACGCCGTATTGCGCAAACCTTTTTCCTTTGGGGATTTTAAGACACTGATGAGGAATTTGACCTGAAGCGCCTGTCCGGCACGGGAACAGCGAGGGAAAAACATAATACATCAGTTTAGCTATTGGCTAAACTTAACGAGTTTTTATTTAGCCGCTGCTCCTGAATCAAAAGACCGGAGCGTTCTGGTTCTTCAGCCTCAGGGAGCTCAGCGGTAAACGAGGTAAACTTAAATCATGAGGTTTCGGAACTGCGTGATAAGCCGCATCCGGGCCCATAAGTAGGAGAGGTAAACATAATATGAAAAACCAAATATTCGCGCTATTAAGCCTGGTTATCGCCGCCGGCGCCGGCCCGGCCCAGGCCGGCGACCCGGTCACGGACCTGCGCGGCAATTGCGGAGATTTTACCCGCGTTTCCACGTATGGCGACGACAACCGGGAAGAATACTGCTCCCGGAACATACTACTGCGCGACCTGGCCGATTCTACAGCCGGCCTGTTCACCGACGGCAGCAGCGTTACCCTGAACAATAAGGATTATGTTTTTGACACCGAGACGCTCGGAGCAAGCCAAGCCTTGGCTCCGGACCAGCGGTTCGCCGACCAGCCGGTGGCGGCTTTCTGCACCGGCTTCCTTGTGGGCGAGGACCTGCTGGTTACCGCCGGCCATTGCGTTAAAGACCAGCACCCAGGCACCGCCGCTCCCAAGGACCACCCCGGGGCCTGCCTGGAAAACCTCCAATCGGGGGTAGTCTGCGGGAACATAAGGGTGGTTTTCGGCTTCAGAAAGGACCTGGGAGGTGTTATCCCCGGGTCAGTACCCGCCGGCAATGTCTACAAGTGCATCGGGGTGGTGGCGCACAGCCGTAAAAGCGGCCCCGACTATGCCCTGGTGAGGCTGGACCGGAAGGTTTCCGGCCCGCGCCCGCTGGCTATAAACAGGAACAACTCCGGTCTTTCGCAAAAAACTCCCTTGTTAGTCATAGGGCACCCGACTGGAATACCCCTTAAAATCGCCGGCGACGCGACGGTCATTTCCTCCGGCACGGACGTCTATGTCAATTATCCGGGGGCAGTGAAAAATGGGTAGACAAGGGGTATGCCTTCCTAACTAACCTGGACACCTTCCAGGGCAATTCCGGCAGCCCCGTGTTCAACCTTAACACGCTGCTGGTTGAAGGCATACTTGTGAGCGGGGACAACGACTACGAGCCCCACCCCGAATATCCCGGCCAGGCTCAGGTCACGAATTA
Source organism: uncultured Elusimicrobiaceae bacterium (assembly GCA_964622585.1). GTDB lineage: Bacteria > Elusimicrobiota > Elusimicrobia > Elusimicrobiales > UBA9959 > UBA9959. Next base: position 49,993 of record CAZUQT010000002.1, read on the forward strand.
CCCCCAGGCTACCAGCGCGGATCTAGGCAAAGGGGTAGGCGAAGTCTGCACCAAGATCTCGGTGCCTGCGGCCAAGATCCCTGTTACCGACCGCGAGGCGGCCATGCTGGAAATGAACAGAAAGGCCAAGAACAGGCTTTATCCTGTTATGCTGGAGAGGCTGTACCGGAGGGCCGGTGAGCAACTGCGGCTGCAGCCGCAGGCTATACCAATACCGGACTATATAGTCCCGGCCAAACCCAAACCGGACGTGCAGTGGATATAAGGCCGTCCTTTGCTTAACCCCGCCTGCCCGGTGAACGAACAGTTTTGGCGGAAGTTTAAGGATAAATTATGAAAATTATAATACCGATCTTTATGTTAATTGCTCCGTTTTTGTCGAACTGCATGGTTATCGCGGCCGAGGCCCCGTCTACCGCAAGTTTCACGGACCTGGAGAATTCTCTGCCGGGAAACTTCGGTACGAACGCTTCCGGCCCGGGAATTCCGGAGTGCGCAAAGCCTGCAGCTGTTAAAGCGGTTTCGGAAAGCGATAACCGCCGGCTTACGGAAGGCGAACGTGAGATGCTTGAAAAGATCTTCGTAAATGGCGTGAGATATGACGAGGTTCGTGTATACCACCGCAAATGGACGCTTTTTCAGCCGGAGACCAGAGTAATGTCCCCTGACGGTAACATTTATTACCCGCCTGCTGACCTCAAGGACCCCTCGGGGAATCTATATTATTCAGAGGATTTCAGCAAAACCGTCGGTTTGGTAAAGCTTGTCTTCATCCATGAAATGGGGCATGTCTATCAATATCATCAGGGCATAGACGTTATGTCTAGAAGGCTTGGGGAGGGCGGGGTCTATAGGTATAAAATAGAAGCCAACAAGGACCTGAACGACTACACGCTGGAACAGCAAGCCGAGATAATTAAAGATTATTATCTCTGTCTGGCTGAAAGGAATCTGCTTGAAAGAAGTTGGAACAATGCGCATTGCGTAATTAAATTTACACCGGCGCTCGATAATTTTGACGAAAATCCGGATTATCTCAGGAAAGCCGAACTAAAGCGCCGGCGCCAGGTGAACCCGTTCTGATTTTAACGGATAAGGAATAGCTGTGGGTAATTTGGGAGAAAAGGGGGATATCTATATGAACAAGACATTGAGCGGAACATTTATCTCGGCAGCTATTTTATGTGCGCTTCAGCTCCCGGCTGCTGCTAGTCCCGGCACGCGGGATAAATTCAAGGGCAGAGCCAATGGTACCGAGTTTATCGCCGATTGTGAGAGATATCCCACTCTTAAAGTGTCCCGTTATGGATTCGAGTGTGAAATGACTTATCTTGTTAAGCCGTACGGCGCGGATAAACAAATGGAAATCAAGAAGCTTGTTTTTTTCCCTTCTACTGGCCTGGAGAAAAGATACGCAGACTCCTCCAGCAAAAAGGACAGGGATGCTTTCGAAGCGGATCGCTTGAAACGGATCCAGAAAGTGGTGGCCGTTGACATTAACTACCAAAGAGATGTTGTCTCTAAAAAAAGCATTTACGATCCTCCAGAACACAAGAGGAAGATTGCCTTGGACCCAGGGCTTGAATCCGTGGATGTTTTAGCCAAAGCCGACGCCAGGGCCAAGGCCATGGTTAAAGAAAATAACAGTCCGGAAAACAGGAAAACGGCCGAAAGCGTTAAATTCTATCTCGAGAAAGCACGAAAAAGGGAGAAGGAGAATAGTAAGGCCGCCTGCATTGCTTTCTATACGGCTTATACGGTCGCGGAATCCGCTTACGTTTCCGTGGATGCGGACGCATATTGGGAGGAAAGAAAAAACGTACTGCATGCCGCTAACGAGATCATGGGGCTTGTTCCATTGCTTGGTCTCCCCGCTGCTGCTAATACTTGCAAAAACGCCCATTCGTTCGTGAATTATATCTGCTGCGGGTTTGGTATTGCCGGGAACCTTCCAATGCTCAAAGGAGCTAAACTAGTTGAGGAAATTCATGGTGAAGCCATCTGCGCCGGGTCTGCGGTTCTTGGGGGTTTTAACGCGAGGGCTAACCGTGAAGAAAAGAAGACCCGGTTTGTCCAAGAGGCCGCGAATGCGCTTAATCAGGTGAACGTGTGCGTTAAAAAAAAGGTTTCGTCTTTTGAGGAGATCCGGAGTGCTGGTGAGGCAAACCTTCGAAAAAGGACGGGCGGTTCCCCGCAGGAGCCCTGCGATGAGCGTGTTCCCTATCCGTTTCGGGCGATCAAATGCGAGGGCTCCAAGTGCGAAGCCCTGTGGAGCTGCGGTCCGGAAAATATTAACAGAAGCTATCGTACCTTCAATGCTGACGTAAACTCACTGCGAAAAAGATGAAGAGAGGGTCCCCTGGCCGGAGTAAGTCTTTAAAAAAGTTACTGCCCCCGCGGCAGGCCGCCTGAACGCGTACAAGCTTTCTATTGGATGCTTATGGGAGCTTACTTGGGAGCGCTGAGTCTTTTCTGGATCTCCAGGCGGAGTTCCAGGATGACGTTCACGTAGTTTTTGGAATGATTGTAGCCGTACAGGGCTTTCCAGGGGCCGGAGTTTTCGGCGAAGCCGGGGGAGGAGAAATAATCGTGCTTGACCAGGTAGTTGGAGATGCTGGCCAGCGCGTCCGGCCAGATAAAGAGGTCGGGGTAGGCGTCGCCGTCGAAATCGGCGGCGTAAGCGTTATAGGAGGACGGCATGAACTGGCCCAGCCCGAAAGCGCCCGCATAGGAGCCGAGCAGGGCGAACGGGTCTTTCTTCCTGGCATAGGAAAGCTTTAAGAGTTCCGCGATCTCTTTGGACGCCCAGGCCGAGCGCCGGGGGATCCTTTCGGCGATGGTGTTCAAGGCGTTGAAAACGATATATTTGCCGCGGTTCTCGCCATAGTTGCTCTCCACTCCGACGAGCCCGGCAAGAAGGAAAGTGTCTACGCCGTACTTCTGATTAACGGCCGCCAGAATATCCTTGTTAGCGGCATAGAACTGCGCCCCGCCGGCTATCCTTTTCTCGGTCAGGAGGAGCTTCCTGTATTGCTCGTAGGTCAGGCTCTCGGCCGGTTTGTTCATCGCCGTCACTATCTCTTCATGGATCTTCACGCGCGGGTCCGCGAAAGCCGCTTTCGCATAGCTTTCCGGCACGCCCGAACCTTTGAGCGCGGCGAGAACGGCCTGGTAAACGTCGGCGGGGACGGCCTGGGCTTTATCAGCGGAAACCTGGGACCTGTCGAAGGAGGAAAAAATGTCTCCCGCCGTCAATTCTTCCGCCCTGGCGGCGGAAGCGGCGGCCGCCAGAAGGATAAGCGGCAGAAATGTTTTAAATATGATCTTCACATCTATAGTGTAGCCCGCGGACGCAAGTTCCCCAAGGGCCGAAAGTCCTACTTCCTCTTTGCCAACCGCCCTTTACTGCACACCTGCCATATCCTAGAATCTAGTTATGGACAAAGCGATCGCGGCAAGGGAGATCCTGCTTCTTGGGGCTTTCGACGAGGCCAGGGCTGTCGCGCTTAAAGCCGGCATCGAGATAATACCGCTGAAAGGCGCCGCCCTCCTCGAGCTCGGCATCTACAAGGTCGGCGAACGCGGGATGAGCGACGCCGACGTCCTGTTGCGTCCGAAGGACCTTCCGCGCTTCGAAAAGATACTCCACGGGCTCCGCTACCAGCCGATGCCGAACAGCGCCGACGGCTGGCTGCGGCCGAGCCGGAACGACGCGCCGCCGGCCATTCTCGACCTGCATACCGGCCTTTGGCACATAAAGCGCACCGAGGAACTCTTTAACTGGGGCCTCGAACCGGGTCCCGGCGGGCTCGCTCTGAACCTGGCCGACCTCTTCCTGCACGCCGCCGCCCACCCGCTTCTGCACCACGGGGAGGTTACGCCCCGCTCCCTGGAAGACTGCGCCCGCATCGCCCTGCACGCGCCCGGGGACGGAGAGAAATTCTGGGCCGCCGTGGCCCGCAAAACTGAAATTTATAATATGCGCCCGGTGATCTGGCCGGTCATAGAGAGGCTGGCCGCCGGCCCGTTGGCGATCCCGGAGGCTGAACTGCGGGCCCTGGAGCCGCGCGGCCTGGAAAAAATAAAAGCGGCTTTCTTCGAGAAAGCCGCCAAAAAACATTCTACCTTGCTGGAATATCTGCTGCCGGTGCTGCACCGCCCCGGCTTCCTGCTGAAATACGCCGTCCCCGAAAAACATTTCATGCTGCGCCGCTACGGCGCCGCAAGCCTGGCCCTCTACCTTCTGCGCCCGCTAAAGCTGCTCCGCTCCGCCCTGAGGCGCTAGCCCGCGCACCAGGGTGTACATCTTCAGCATATTGGCCAGCCGCTCGAGGCCGGGGGGCTTTATCACAAAATCGAAAGCGCCTTCCTTGACGGCCTTGGCCGCCATATCGACATTGTCCAGGCCGGTAATGAGGATAACGCAGGCGTCCTTGTTCGTCTCCCGCGCTTTAAAGGAAAATTCGAGGCCGCTGGCCCCGCGCAGGTAAATATCGGAGATCACTACGTCGAAAGGTTTTTCAGCCAGGAGCGCGCGGGCTTTTTCCGCGTCGTCCAGGCGGGTAACTTCAAATTGGGGAAAAGCGGCCAGGATCTCGTTGACGCGGGCTATGACGTAGCCCTCTTCCTCGAGAAGCAGGAGCTGTTTCTTCTCCATCACCATTCCACCCACCAGCGGGCCATCTCGAGCCTGGCCGCGAATTTAGGGTTGCGGGCGGTTATCTCTTTCAGGCTGACGGAGCGCTCTATCGAGGTAAGAGGATGTTCGAAAAGGTCCAGTTGCTGCGCGGGCAAATGCTCGAAATGGGAATCCATGATTATTTCCACCAGCGGCTTGGTAAGGAAGCCTTTCTTCACCCTTATCACGCGGGCGATATCCCCGGAGGAAAGCGCCACCAGGGAGCCGGGGGGATAGATCGAGACGGCGGAGAGCAGCGCCTTGATAGCCGGGGCATTGAAGCCTTTGCCTTCCTTCTCCACGAGTTCTTTGACCGTGTCGGGATGGGAGGCGGCCTCCCGCCAGGCCCGGGGATGGGTCAGAGCTTCGTAGGTGTCGGCTATGCTGATGAACTGGGCAAGAGGGTCTATCTCCTCGTCCGAGAGGCGGTCCGGATAGCCGGTTCCGTCCGCGCGCTCGTGGATCTGCAGTACTATGCGCTTGGCCCGGTCTTTTATCCTGTAATCGATGTCTACTATCCGGTCCAGCTTGGCGACGCCGGCCTCGGCGTGCAGGGACATTTCCTGGAATTCTTTCTCGCCCAGGCGGTCGGAGCGGTTATAAAGCGAAGTGTATTCCGTCATGCCTATATCGTGCGCCATGGCGCAGAAGCCGAGCAGCAGGAGGTCTGACTCCTTCAGGCCGGCTTCCAGGCCCATGGCCAGCGCTATTATGGTCGTATTGGCCGTGTGGGCGCGCAGGTAGTCCTCGCCGGTGGAATAGTCGGTGTAGCTGAAAAGCACGCTGCCGGGGTTCAGGTTTTCGATAATGACGCGGCAGGCCGCCAGGATAGCTTCGTACTTCTCCGTATAGGGCTGGTCGACGCTTTTAAGGAAGGTTCCCGACAGCTCCAGGACCCTGGCATAGACTTCCCTGGCCTTGGCGTCGAGCTCGGCGAAAGGGACAGCCGGCGCGCGGGAAAGAGACTCGGCTTCCCGGCGGCTTCTCGGGCTTCCGGCGGCCGGTTGTTTGACCGGTTCCGGAGTATAAGAGGGAAAATGGGCCTGCAGTTCCTGGGCCAGAGCGGAAGTCTCCTCGCGGCGCGCGGGCGCCTGGGAAACGGGCGGAGCTTTTTGAGCCGGGGCGGCTGGAATAAATGGCGGCGCGGAGGCGGCGGGTTCCTCTGGAACGCGGGCGGCAGCCGGAGCGGCCGGTCTCTCTCTCTCCTTCCTGGGAAGGGGGCCGAACCGTGAAGGTTTTTCAGGCTCCGGGGCCGGAGCTTCCTCTTTTATCCTTTTCAGGTCTGAAAAGCGCATATAAAAATTGTAGCAGATGAAGATTAAGGAAAGATTGCGGAAAGATTAACCTGAATCCTGCAAGGATTCCGCGCGAAGGGGCGGAAAGTTGCCGCTGCAACTTTCAGGCTAACTGCGCTTACATCTTTTTTTCGTAGATCCGGTACTTTTTGTACGGTTTCCCGCCGACCGACTCTATAGTGTTGTTTATAAGAGTATTGTCCTCGAGGGTCCAGGACATCTCGCCGTGCTGCCAGCCCATCTTTTTGCCGGACTGCATGGCTTTGTTTATAAGGAGCATCTCGAGGCCGCGGCCGCGGAACTCTTTTTTCACGCCGAGGGTAAGCATGCGCCCGCCGCGCACCTTGAACAGCATCTTGTGAAGGAAAGGGATGATGGTAAGGAGGTTCAGGCTGCCCCGCGCGGCTTTCAGCGGCACGTTGAAGTCCGGCAGCATAAGGCAGAAAGCGGCGGGCTTGCCGTCCACCCTGGCGAAGAACAGATAGTCGGGCTTGAGCATCGGCTTAAGCATCTTGCCCAGGTCGTCCAGCTCGGCTTCCGTCATCGGCACGAAGCCCCAGTTCTTTTCCCAGGCGGAGTTGTAGACGTCCTTGAGTTCCGCGATAGCGGCGTCCAGCTTCTTTATGTCCACCAGGTCCACGGTTATGCTCCCGCTCCTGCCGATGCGCTGGATCAGCTTGTTGA
>CAZUQT010000003.1:0-36111 GCA_964622585.1 uncultured Elusimicrobiaceae bacterium
GCTCAAATGTCAAGAGCAGCAGTTGGTGTTTCAATTTTAACCGGACAGCTGTGATCTCCGCACGTCTTACTGTTGCCGCATTTATGCGGGCATTATCTCACAATAATTGAAGCGCTGGGTCCGCATGACCCTCTCTCCCGTTTTACAGGCTATCGCTTTCCTGAAGACAGGTCCGGCGTAAACGAACGAGTGATATTCTCCGCACTCGCCGCAGGGGTCGGCGCTCTCCGGCAGGTCGCGCAGCAGGGCGTGGTCTATCTCCCTTCCCGCAAAAGAGGCGTCCAGGGCTTTGGTGTCCACGCAGGACAGGACCGCCTTGAAGCCGAGGCCTATAAAGGTCCGCACCAGTTCTTCCGTGTCCCGCAGCCAAAGCGGATAAACGCCCGTCATCCCGGCCAGGGCCAGGCGTTCGTCGCGATAGCGCCGGAGATCTTCCAGGAACAGGTCCCCGAAGGCTATTTTAACGATGCCCTCCGCTTTAAAGCGCCCGAGGGTCTCCCGCATTTTCGCCTCGTATATATCATTGGAGCAGTCCTTTGGAATTATGATCTTGTGGAGAGCAATTCCCATGGAGTCGGCCTGCCGCTCCAGAAGTTCGCTGCGGACCCCGTGCATGCTGATCCGGTCATAGCCGCCGGTGACCGTAGTCATAAGCCCGGCTATCTCATACCGCTGGGACGCCAGCAGGTGATACGCCGCCATACTGCTGTCTTTTCCTCCGCTCCAGGACAGGATCACCCTTTCCTTCACCGGCCGGCGGCGAGGGGCTCTTTGTTTCGGTTCATGGATGAGAGCCAGGTCCCGGAACGGCTTACCGGTATCGCCTGTTTGCGTATCCATTTCAGGCCGCCGACAGAATTACCCGGTCGGCCGCTCCAGCCGCGCCGAAGAGCACGGCGGAATAGACCAGGGTACCGGCCAGCGTATTCCCAAAAAACGGGAGCGCCGCGGTGTAGCACATGAGGAGGCCATGCGCCGTATGCGGGTATAAGGCCGGGCCGCCGGCCCACACCCAGAAATTGGTGACGAGATAGAACATGGCCGCGCTGGCGAACGACAGGGCGGCTATCTTCCCTATTCCCCTGTCTCCCAGCAACCGCCGGCCCATAAGCGTCGTCAGCAGGAAGCAGAGATAGACCACCGGCATCCCGCGGTGGAAGCCGAGGGCGGCATCGGAAAGGAACATCGCCGCCAACGGAACAAGGTAGGCCGCCGCCGTCCCCTCAAAACACGCTCCGCCGAACAGGGCCATGGCCCCGATAACCGTAAAGTTCGGGGGATGCGGCGCGAGCCGCGATACGGCCGCCAGCAGTATGATAGTTGCATACGCCTTCGCTGTGAGTTTCATTCGGACTCCTTATCTTCTTTGAGTAGTTTTAACGTCTATGCTTTAATTCCCCGGGGCTTGACCCGGGGTAATTCACATGCCCGCCTTCTTTTCTCCAAAATATCCAGGGCGGCCATATACATCAGCCCGTCCCGCTCGCCCACGTCGAAGGCGGCGATCCGCAGCGCCTTTTTAAAAACAGGCCCGTCCAGCACCAGGCTGTGGTACTCCCCGTTCCCGCCGCAGCGCCAGAACGGCCCGCGCATATCCGTCCTCCAGGGGGGGCCGGATAGTGACGGTGCGGTGACGAAGGCCCAGCGCCTCCCCCTGCCTTGAGACGAACGCAAGAGGATGGGCGAGGAAGACCGGGGACGGCGGAACGAACGTAATTTAATTCCGCCGCGTTGAGACCGGATCGCCGGGCCTCGTACAAGGCCGGCGCGCAGTCCCTGCCTCCTGTCCACATAATGGCCGCACGTCCCGGCATGATAATTCCTTTAAGCCTGGCGGGCGCTTATATAAACCTTACGCTGAGCCCGCATTTCAGCACGCGGCCGGGACGCGGGAAATACCGCGCGTAATAATCCGGCCAGGAACCGTTGTACATGTCGGCCGTCTGGGCGTAATGGGCGTCGAAGATATTATCCGCCCCCGCGAAGACTTCGAACCTGTCGAACCTGCGCGAGAAATACAGGTCGGCGGTAAAATAAGACGGGAGCTTTGCCCCGCCGTGATCCACAGCCGAGTACTGCCTGTCGCTGTAATACCCCTTTGCCGCTATATCCACCAGAGAGGTCTTAAGCGCGGCGTCCGCGGTAAACCTGTATTTGGGGCTGAAAGAAAGCAGCTTATAATCACCGGCAGTACGCCCTTTACTCAGGTTGTAAACATAACCCAGCCCGGCGCTGAAAGCCGTAGCCTTGTACCCCAGGCCCGCTTCCACGCCTTCGTTGAAAGCCGAGTCCAGGTTATAGGCCGCCCAGTTCCTTGAAGGATCCAGCGCGATGCGGTCTTTAACGTCCGAATAATAGCCGTTAAGCGAGGCCCATATGCCGGAGGCGAAATTGCCGGAGAAGCCGGCCTGCGTCTGCCAGGAATATTCCGGCTTCAGGTTGGGAGAGATATCGCCGGACGCCGGCCCCCAGGGATTATTCGGCCCCTGGATGTTATAAAGGTCCGCCAATGTGGGCGCCTGCCAGGCGCGCCCCGTTTGCGCCGAAAACTTCCAGACCGGATCCGGGCAGTAGACCACGGCCAGTTTAGGACTGGTCTGGTTATCATAGGCCACGTTAATATCGTGGCGCAGGGACGGGACAATATTCAGGCCTTTAAACGGCGCGAAAGTCCACTGGGCGAAAAGCCCGGTGTTCTGCGTGAAATGATCGCCGTAGGTAACGGACCTGAGCATGTTTTTGCCATATTCAACCCCGGCCTCACCCTTTTTGAAAAAAGAGAAGTTGAGCATGGCCGTATTGCTTAGCGTGCGGCTGAGCGAATCCCCGTAACTGCTGTGGGAGAAAAGTCTGTTTACTCCGTACTCCCCGGACAGCGCATAAGAGACATCACCGCCAAGCGGCATTTCAAGCGCGGCGCGGGCAAGCCCCAGGCTTGAGCGCATGCTGTCGGTAAGCGAGTTGGCCGACCGCTCCCGCCTGCCGTTCCATTGCCCGATAGGCACGGGCGTTCCGCCGGGCACGCCGATCTCGGAATTACTGCGTATGGCGTTAATGGAAACTTTCCCGCCGTTATTGAGGGCAATAACTGTTTTGCCGCTGTAGAATTCTTTGCGGGCGGCTGAATTCTGCTGGAAGCCGTCCGAGGCTTCCCTTGAAGCGCTTACGGAGGTTTTAACCCTGTCCGTTCCGCTCATGAAAGAAAGCGCGCCGGAGTGGCCTCCGTACGAGGATAGCGTGGAACTAAGGTCCGCGCGCGTGACGCCTGCGTTGGGCGCGCGTGTGACGAAGTTTATTACTCCCCCTTCGGCGTCCGCCCCGTGTATGGAGGCCTGCGCCCCGGGCAGGATTTCCACCCTTTCAATATCACCGGCCGGAACAACGGAAAGATCCACCGTGCCGGTAAGGCCGGCCGGGACGCGCATGCCGTCGAAGAAAACAGCGGTTTGTTTGGAGGCAAAACCGCGCAGGCCCGCCGTGGCAAGGCCGTTATCAGCCGCGCTTTTTACCAGCGCTGGAAGCGCGGTATCAAGCAGATCGGCCGCTGAAAAAGCCGAGACGCGCTGCTGATACGGAATATACAGGTTTACGGCGTCCGTAGGTCTTTCAACCCTGGATAAACCGGATTTACTGATGGAGAGATAAACGTCGCCGTTTTGTTGTGAATAAGCCCGGGGAACGCATAGGGCAAGGATGGCCGCAAGGAACGCTGAAGACGCTGTTTTCATTTTTCCTCCCGAGAGAATTGCCGCGCCATAGCAAAAGCGGCTTCTCCACCGGGTGGAAAAAAGGCCGTCCCTCGCAGGCTGCAACAGTTCCGGCGGTAGACCGGGCTCAGTCCGTCAGGAACGGACATCACCGTTGCGGGGCAGCCCCGGATTTACACCGGGTTCCTCCGCTGGAACGCTTTAATCATATCAAACAGCTTTGGTCCATGTAAAGATGCTGATGCCGCTTTTAGCGGCGCCGCAAGAAGCGCTATGCCGATAGACGGCCGGGAATTAATTCGCGGCTGCGGGAGGAGGGGAAGGAAGCGGGGAAGATCAGAATTTTCTTACTTTGCTTGTGTCGAATTTGCCGATCATGCCCGAGACTTCGGGGTTGCTCATCAGCAGGCTCAGGGTCTGCGGGTTCTGCATGGCCAGGGTCAGAAGCTGCGGATTATTATTGATCAGGTCTCCCAGGGCCTGAGGGTCCTTCATAAGCGCCTGGGCGGCCGGCGTGTTCAGCATGGCGGAGACCATGCCGCTGGAGGCCACGGCGCTGACTATCGCGGGATTGTTCATCGCGGCTTTGACCACGGGATTGTTCATGAAATTGGCCGGGCCGCTGCCGCTGAGGTAGTTGGCGAGTCCCTGCGGGCTGGCCGTGGCGGCTTTCACGGTGCCCCTGGACATAAAGCCGTTGACTATGTACTGGTTGTTCAGGAGCGCGCCGACGGCCTTGGGGTTGTTCATAACCTTGCCCACGGCGTAAGAAAGGTAGCCTTTCTGGTTGCCCAGCCCCATCGCTTCCTTGGCCCTGGTATCGTTGGATTCAAGCGCGGACTGGTTGGCCGATTTAACGTGCCCCTGCGTGTTGCCGGCCGCCTCCGTTCTCTGGCTCTTCCCTCTCTCCTGAGCCTGGCGCTCGTCTTCCGCCTTCCCGGCCTGAACCGCGGACTGCCGGTTCCGGGCGTCACCGGTCTGTCCGGCGGTTTCGTCGCCGTCCCCGGATCGGTAGCGCACGGTATAGCCGCTGTCGTTGAGGCCCGGGTTATAGCCGTCGTCGCTGTGCTTTTTAATTTCGCCTTCGGAGGCGTTGAAAGCGTTGTACTCTTCTTTGGAAAGGCCCACATCGCTGGAGTTTATCTTAGCGTTCCACCGGTAAAGCATAAGACCCAGCGCGATATAGATCGGGCTCATGTAGACCCAGATCTTCCAGCTGGATTTTTTCTTCTGTTCTTCCATAACAATAATATAACACCGAAAAACGCTTTAGTCAACAGCGGGGCGCGCCCCGCGGCCCCGTTTTATTGCTATGGAGGCGGTCATTTTGTATTATTATCGATATCCATAGCCGGCGTCTTTTTGCGCCGGCAGGATCGCTATGCAGAAATTGATCCTGGTAACTCTTTCCAACCTGGCGCAGGTCTTCCTGTTCGCCACCGGCCTTTTTTATTTTTTCCTGAGCTTCCGCGGTTTTTGGCGCGGCGAAAAGCCCGCCCGGGCCGGGGAGCGGCGCCGCTTCGCGCTTCTGCTGCCCGCGCATAACGAGGAAGGGGTGGTAGGGCTGGCCGTGCAAAGCCTGGCCGGCATAAAGTATCCCCGCGAACTTTTCGATATCTACGTAGTGGCCGACCACTGCACCGACGGCACGGTGCGGGCGGCCGCGGACGCCGGCGCGAAGGTGCTTGAGCACACGGGCCCCGGGCTTAAAGCCGGCAAAGGCCGCGCGATGAAATGGGCGACGGAAAAGATCCTGGCCGCGGCCGATTACGACGCGCTCTGCTATTTCGACGCCGATTCTCTGGCGCATCCGGGCTTCCTCGAGGCCATGAACGCCTCCCTGGCCGCCGGGGCCGAGGCGCTGCAGGGCCGCCAGCTGGCCAAGAACACCGGCTGCCTGCTCTCCAAGATACTCGCCTCCGGGCACTATATCACCAACAGGTTCTTCCAGCTCCCCAAGCAGGCGCTGGGCCTTTCCGCCACGCTGCACGGCAAAGGGATGTGCTTTACCGCCGCCGTCGCGCGGAAATACCACTGGGACGAGACCTGCCTGACCGAGGACCTCGAGATGCAGATGCGCCTGATCCGCCACGGCGTGCGCATCTCCTGGGCGCAGGACGCGATCGTCTACGACGAGGAGCCCGAAACGCTGAGCCAGTATATGTGCCGCACCATCCGCTGGACCCGCGGCTCGCTCGACACCGCCCGCCGCCACCTGCCCGGGCTGTTCTCCAGGGCGCTGCGCCTCGGCGATATCCGGGCTTTCGAGGGCGCTCTTTACTGCTCGCAGACCTACCGGTTCGTGATAGTGACGCTGGCCGCCGGGCTGCTTTGGTACACGCGGGACTCTTTCAACCTCCTTGTCTGGCTTTACGGCCGCCTGCCGGGCATGGAGCATACCATGAAGGCGCTCTCTATCGTGCCGCTTTTGCTTTACCCCGCGGTCGCCCTGGTCATAGAGCGCGCCCGGCCGGACCTCGCGGCCGCTTATTTCCTGCAGCCGCTGCTCGGGCTGCTGCGCCTGCCGATCTTCGTGGCGGGCGTGCTGCGCGGCACGGATTTCTGGGGCCGCACCGAGCATACCAGCCGCGTGGCCATAGCCGATTTAGTGGAATAAATTAATTGGAGGAACGATGAAAAAACTTCTTATATTGGCGCTGCTGGCCCTTCCGGCCGCGGCCTGGTCCCAGGAGCTGAGCAAAGCCGACCTGGACGAAACGCCAGCCGCGAAGGCCGCGGAAAGCGCCGAGCCCGTGCAGAGGCCGGACGCCCAGAAAATAATGTCCGAGCTTTCGGCCGCCCTGCGCCTCAGCTCCAAGCAGGAGGACCGGATCTCCTCCGCCATAAACAAGCGGATGGTCCAGTTCGACAAGCTCCTGAAAGAATACGAGAAGAACGTAGCCGAAGAGAAGAAATGGCGCTACAAGATGAACGCCAGCCGCTACGAGATGGTCAAGATGAACAGGGAGCTGCCCGACGCTATCCGCGAGTTCCTGGACGACGACCAGCGCCAGAGCTATGACGAACTGCTCGAGTCCAGGAAGCCCGCCGCGGCGGCCCTGGAGCAGGGCGCGGCCGGGGAAGAGGGCGCCGCGAAGCCGGTGAAAAAGAAGAAAATGCTCAGGCGCAAGAAGCTCCCCGCCGGAGAGGCGGCAGTCGGCGAGGAAGAGGCCGGGCAGACCATGGTGGATAAAGAAGTCCAGCCCGCGCCCAGGAAAAAGAAGGTCCTGAAGAAGAAGGCGGCTCCCAAGGCCGAGGCCGCCGAAGCGGAAGAGCCCGCCGGCGCCAAACCCACCGGCAAGGAAGCCCCCGAGGAAGAAGGCGACGCCGGCTCGTATCCCTGAATGATTTGGCAATAATTTGACTCCGATTTGTTTTCCGCTTGATTTCCGGGTGTTAGAGTATTTATAATCCCCTATAAGGGTAGGGGGCTGTTTAAAAAGCGCTATGTTACATTCAAGGATTCTCCGGATATTATCCGGACTGAAGGGTTCATTGCCGGGCCGGGGAGCGCCCGGCACGGCCGCCCTTTCTCTTTCGCGCGCGCGGCGCCGCGCCGGCGTAACGCTTACGGAGCTGATGATAGCCGTTTCCGTGCTAAGCATCGGCGTGATAGGCAGCATGGGCGCTTTCAAGTATATAAACAGGGCGATGACCCAGTCCCGCATCAAGACCATCGCCACCAACCTGGCCCAGGAAAAGATGGAGGTGCTCAGGAATAAGCCCTACTTCCAGCTCCTCGTCACCACCGCTTCCGCGATGAGCAGCGGCTATTCCCCCAACTTCAGCTACGACACCGACAATTATCCGCCGGAGACCATCACTCTCTGGGGCATGCCGGCGCTGACGCGCGTGGTGAACGTGGATTATATTTCCCTCTCCGGCTCAGTAGCCACGGCCTTGTCCTATACCGCAAATGACCCGGGCATGAAAAGGATCACGGTAAGCGTGATGTGGACGGACCAGGGGTATAAGAAAAAAGTGCAGATCTCGAGCTATTATGAGAACCCTACCGCGGCGGTGCTGAGCGCCGGGTTCACCGGCTTTGTAACCAATGCTTCCGGCGGCGCGGCCGTCGCCAATGCCCTGGTGCAGGTCCAGGGCTCGCCAAAATGGCGCGGCTACAGCGATTCTACCGGAGAATACCGCTTCCAGGTGGCTCCCGGAACCTATACCCTGGTATGCTCGACGGCTGGCTACTTCCCGGCCTCCGCTTCCAATATTTCCGTGGTAGCGGGCGCTTATGTCAGCCAGTCTTTTCCCCTGAACAAGATCGCCACCGGAACCGTCTCCGGCATGGCTTATACCCGCGACCACCTTGTAGTTTCCCAGATAGTGGGCAGCTCTATAAATGTCCAGGGCGAGTACCAGGAATGGGTGGAGGTCTTTAATCCCACCACCTGGACCTGGACCATGGCCACCGGCCTGGGGACGGGGGGGGATACCGGGTCCAACCAGATATTCATCTTCATGTTCCGGGAGGAGGGAGGCGTCGATATCTTCCCTAAATTCAATTATAAGACCGTCTCTCTTTCCACCAACACGTATTTCCTGTTCGCCAATACCGGCACGATCACCGCTTCCGGCCTTACCAGGACAGCTGACGCTGTATACGGCAATGATTGGGACTTCTCCGACATGGACGATATTATACAGACCGGCAACCCCTCCGCCGCCGGCAACCTGCTGATGGGCGATATTACGCAAATGAAGGAGTACGATGTGGTAGGTTGGGACGCCACCAGCAACGGCAACGCGGCCAAAAGGTATTCCTCAAAATACGAAGGCACCGCTATCGTGCAGGGCGTCGGCCTGCAAGTGGGGGAAGCTTATACGCGCGGGTCCAATGCAAGCGGCCCGGTCTCGGGCCAGGGGCGCTGTTACGATACCGCTAACAACGAGAATGACTTTTTTGACACGCAGAACCCGTTCTCCTATGCGCCCTATAATAGCTCCGTTAAGGAGACTTGCCTTACCGGAACCCCGGCCGAAGGCGCAATAGTGGACGTGAACGACGGACTTTCCGCTTCCGCGATCGTCTCCGCCACCGGGTATTTCTTCATCACCAATGTGGCGACCAGCATGGTGCAGAACGTAAGCACCACCTGGGAGGTGATCGCGACCTCCTATACCATCCTTAACTCCAGCGCCGGCATCACCATCGTCTCCGGCCAGAACAAGGATGTCGGCACCATAGTTCTTTCGACCGCCCTGGCCGGCGGGATAGCCTCGGGCTACGTTTACGGAAGCGGCCCGGACCAGAACAGGAGGCTGTCGTCAATAAAGGTCGGCAGCGGCGGAGCTACCGTTTATACGAACACCCAGGGCTATTACAGGCTTTTCCTGAGCACTGGTTACGCCACGGTCACTGCCAATGTCGGCCTGGTGAGCTCAAGTTACCAGAGCGCGGACGTGGATGTGACCATTACGGACGGTGCCGTCACCGAAGTGCCGGATTTCCACCTTGCGCAGGGCGGGACCATCAAAGGTTATGTAACAGCCGGGACGGGCGCGCTGCCTAATATCGTGGTGCAGGCCACTAACGGCGGGCCGGTTTACGAGGACACCAGCGACAGCACCGGGAATTACTATATCAGCGCCGCCACTTCTTCTGTCGCGTATACGGTGACCCCGGTGCTGGACGCGTCGCAGAGCTACACCGCTCTGCCGGCGTCCACGATAACGCTGACGACCCCCGGCAGCACGGTCTTCACCGGGACGATAACGGTGATCGGGGCCCTGGGCACCATAGCCGGAACCGTGAGCACGAGCACCGCCACCCGGACCGCAATTACAACCGGAGTCCTGGTCGTGGCCAGCACTATTGCGGTCGCCACCCCGCTGCCTACCTTCACGGCGGCCTCTTTAACGTCTGAAGCGGTGTATTATTCAGCTTCGAGCCAGGCGGACGGGACCTATACCCTGGATGTAAGGTCCAGCACCAGCACGCCTTATAATGTGCGCGCTTTTTATCCTATAGTTGATGCCGTAAGCGGCGCGGTCAGCTATACCAGCAGGACCTCCACTGGTGTCTGGGTGAGCAGCGCGGGCGTCACCACTACAAGGCATTTTCTATGGTAAGGAAGAGCCGGAAAGGCTATACGCTGATGGAGATGATGATGGTGGTGGCCATCCTCGGCATCGTCATCACCACCGCCGCGCCCCTGATGTACCAGACCACCAATTTCTGGAAGCTGACCTCCGCGCGCTTCGCCATCCAGCGGGACGTGCGCACGTCCATCGACCTGATAAACAGGTTCACCCGGCAGGCGCAGAGCGCTACGGTGGTGGTGGACAGCGCCTCCGGCCAGCCTCCCGCCTCCCGCATAACGTTCAGCGTGGTGAACTCGACCGGCGCCACAGTGTCGGTGTCTTTCTACCAGACCGGGAAGAAGCTTTACATGAACAATAACGGGAATGTAAGCAAGTTGTCCGACAACCTGGCCTATATAGCTTTCACTTATCCGAAGAGCGACGATATCAGCATTATTTCAGTGGCCATGACCATGCAGTCTCCCACCTACAAAGGCGGTAAAAAAGCGCTGCAGCTTTCGATCCAGAAAGTGAGGATAATGAACTGATGAAAAACAGAAATGGGCAGATGCTTGTAGGAGTCCTGGCTTTGCTGGTGGTACTGCTTATCGTAGTTCCCACCATGGTCAGGTATGTGCAGAACGAGGCCAAGTGGAGCGTGAAGCAGGGGCAGAACACAAACGCTTTCCAGCTGGCCGAGGCCGCCGTGGACAGGGGTTACCAGAAAATAGCCGAATCCACTTCCACCTGGCAGGCCATCCAGGACGGCACGGTACTGACCGGGTTTAACTTTGACACCGTTTACAGCGACATCACGGGCGGTACCTATACTATTTCCATAACCAGCGGCCCCGATTCCGGGGACGTCACTATCACCACTGTGGGCCGGGATAAGATGAAGCGAGAGACCCGCGCGCTGAAAGTGGTCTATTCCAAAGCGACCATGGACTCGGCCATGTATGCCAACGGAATATCTATCGCCGGAAGCGTTCTGGTCGACTGGGGGTCGCTGAAAAGCCGGGGAAGCATGAACCTGACCGGGTCTCCCCCGCACTATCCGCGGAAGTACGCTATAGGTTCGATTACCGGCTGGAACACCATCTCCCCCTGCACTGACAGCATTGAATTCTGGGCCTATAACTGTTCCCCGGGGGTGCCTCCTCCGCCGGCGATCGCCCTCAACAGCTATAGGGCAATAGCGAAGGCGACCAAGTGCCCTACCGGTTCCGGCCCCAGGTTTCCCGCCGGCGCCGTACCGGCCGGAAGCTGCTACTGGAACACCGACCCCGGTTTCAGCGGCATCGTGATGACTTCCACAGGGACCATTTTCGTCGAGAACGACATGACCGTCACGAACGGATTCATATGGGGCAACCTTATTGTTACCGGTGAGCTTGAATTCAAAGGCGGCGCCGGCGGCATCGCTTACTCCATCCCTACGGCCGGGGCCCCCGCCCCCTTCACGGGAGGCATTCCTTCCCTGGCCTGGATGGAATACCAGCAATTCGATACGGCCGCCGCGGATGAGTATTACGGCGATAACGGGCTGAAAACGGTCAACGCCACATTTTCGTTCTCGTCAAGCGGCGCCACCCCGGCCAAGCATTTGGGGGCCAAGGTTACGCCATCCGTCCGCGGGTTCGTCTATTGCGGAGGCGAGCTTGAGGCCGCCGGCGGCACGGTTTTCCACGGGGCCATTTATTCCCCCATCGGCGTCTCCGGTCTTAGCGGCGCGATCAATGTGTTTTACGACAACAATGTGGCGGCCGCCGTTCTGACCGACACCATTTATCCCACGCGCACCTCCTGGCTGGACAGCAAGCAGGCCTGGCCTGCGGCCCTGCCTTGAGGCGTCTGCCGCCTTTCCGGTACAGAAAAAGCGGGAACGGGCGAACTGATGAAAAACAGAAAAGGCCAGATGCTTATCGGTGTCTTAGTGCTGCTTGCGCTGCTTCTGGTCGTCGTCCCCATCATGGTGAAGTATGTGAAGCACGAGGCTAAGTGGAGCGTGAAGCAGGGGCAGAACACCAACGCCTTCCAGCTCGCCGAGGCGGGGGTGGACAGGGGCTACCAGAAGATAGCCGAGTCCACTTCCACCTGGAGGGCCATCCATAGCGGTACGGTTCTGGAGGGGTTTAATTTCGACGCCGCCTACAACGATATCTCAGGCGGAACCTACTCCGTTCAAATTACCAGCGGCCCCAGGCCCGATGACGTTACTATCACCTCCGTCGGCCGCGATAAGATGGACCGCGAGACCCGTGCCATTAAAGTGGTCTATACCAATGAGGGTATAAACTCGGCCATGTACGCCAACGGTATCTCGGGCTCGGGAGGCGTTAAGATAGAATGGGGGCCGATGAAAAGCCGCGGAAACATAGCCCTGAACGGCGCTTCCAATGTATGTTACCCGCGAAAGTACGCCACAGGTTCTATAACTACTACCGGAACAAGCCCGCAGCATTGCCATGACAACTGGACTTCGCCCGTTTCCCCTTGCACTAACAATGTAGAATACTGGGCTTTCAATTGTGCCCCCGGCGTGCCCCCGCTGCCCAGGATCAACCTCGACGATTACAAGGCCACGGCCCAGGCGACCAAATGCCCCGTCGGCAATTATCCCGCCGGAGCCTCTCCGGCCGGGAGCTGCTACTGGCCCGGCAACATAAGTTTCAATAATGTGGAGGTGACTTCTACCGGGACAGTATATGTTAACGGCAATCTGAGCGTTTCCAACGGCTTCTTATGGGGGGATGTCATAGTTACCGGCGACATCAGTTTTTCCGGCGGCGGAAAGGGCGTATACTCCATACCCACGGCCGGGGCGCCCGTCCCCTTTACCGGAAGCATCCCTGCCGAAGCCTGGAAGGAATACCAGACTTTCGACACCGCGGCCACGGATGAATACTACGGGGACTCGGGGTTTCAAGCCTTGGCCGCTACGTTCGGTTTCGGACTCAACGGCAGTCCGGCCAGGCATATCGGGACCACTGCCGCGCCTTCCGTCCGCGGCTTCGTTTATTGCGGCGGAACTATTTCAGGCAGCGGCGGCGTAGCCCTCCACGGCGTTGTTTTTTCTCCGAGCGGGATTTCCGGACTTAGCGGTGGAGTTTCCATATATTATGACAGCAATGTGGCGGCCGCTATTCAAACCAGCACGCTTTACCTCTCGCGTACCTCCTGGCTGGACAGCAAGCAGGCCTGGCCCGCCGCCTTACCCTGATGAAAAAAACTCCCGCTTCCATTTTGAAACAAGGGAGGCTGAAAATAGCCGGTTATGGTTTGTGTTTTAAATCAGACCGGCCAAATATCATTAATGTTTTAGGCGGAAGGTATGCGCGTTTTTCGTCGCGCACGGACGGCGGGTATAATTTCAGGGTTTATGCCCGGCCCGGAGTCCGGGATCCGTTTACCCCGTCAGTATTTCTTGAGGATTCTCGGCTGGAAATAAAGAGGGGGGATTTTAAGGCCGGGCTGGACCTGAAAACCGGGGTGGGGGAGCTAACCGCGGCTCCCAATGAGCAGTGTCTTGACGCTTTTTTGCGCTCTTTGTTAAGTTTCCTGCTCCTCCGCTCAGGCGGCTTCATGCTGCACTCGGCCGGGCTGCTGAAAAATGGTAAAGTTTACCTGTTTCTGGGCAAGTCCGGGGCCGGCAAGTCCACCCTGTCAAAACTGGCGGCTGCCGCCGGGGTTGAAGTTGTAAGCGACGAGATAAATCTTCTCCGCTTCGAGAAAGGCCGCTTCCGCGTTCACGGCTCGCCTTTCTGGGGCGAGATGCGGTCGGACGGCAGGCAGGGAAATTGGCCTTTGGGAGGGATCTTCCTGCTCAGAAAGGCTAAGGTCAACCGGTTGAGCGAAGCGACGGCGGGGGAGTTCCTTAAGCTGCTTCTGCGTTGCCTTGTAAATTTCGATAAAAGCCCCTCGGCGGCGGAGCTTGTGCTTAAGAACGCTTTCAGGCTGCTGGCAAAAGCTGAATTCAGCCGCCTTGAGTTCTCAAAAACCGACGGCAGTTTCCTGGACCTGATATGAACCTTAAAGTTAAAAAAGACCTGGCCTACAGGCGCATAGCCGGCGAGCTGTTTATCGTTGATTCCGCTAAAGCCGAAATGCACGAGCTCAACGGCCCGGCCGCGCTTATCTGGGAAGGCCTGGCGGCCGGTAAAACCGAAAGATCGCTTGTTTCCGCTATAACGGCTGAATTTGAAGTTGACGAAAAGACCGCCCGCGAGGACCTGGAAGTTTTTCTAAAAACGATGCAAAAAGCGGGGCTTGTTTCTTCCGTGCAGCCGCGGTAAAAGGGGTTCCTTTATGAAAAAGAAAAAAACTTATGAAAAGCCCGCGATAAAGACCGAAAAAGTCTTCGAGACAGCGGCTTTGGCCTGCGGCAAATGCCAGACCGGCCCTATAAGCCAGCTGGCCTGCAAGTCGCTTAAGAAAGCTTCCTAAGCTAGATGGCCTCATCTTTCCGTCTGGAAGGTTCAAGCATGCTCCCGCTTTTCAAGCCAGGGCAGTATGCGATAGTCCTTTCAGCCCGTCCAGAGGCCGGAGACTGCGCGGTTTATGAATATGAAGGCCGAATTTTGCTCCACAGGGTCATAAAAACCGGGCCGGAAGGCGTTTGGTTCGCCGACGACGCCGGCCGGCTCGAGCCCCATTTGGTCGCCTGGGAAAAAGTGCGCGGCAAAGTTTCAAGCGGCCACCCGCTTGCCGGCGGCCTCTGCGGCCGCCTTTATTCCGGCATACGCCGCGCTATCTCCCCGCTGTTCATCTAGGCAGACCCCTGTGACACCCGAAATCCCCGCAAAACTTAACGCGCTCACGCTCGGGCTCTCCATCCCGGTTTCCTTGACTTTGGAGCTGACGCGCCGCTGTCCTATGGCCTGCCGGCACTGCTATCTGCCGGAAACGCGCGGGCGCTCCGGCCCGGTCCGCGAACTGACTACGGTCCAATGGAAGAAGATCCTCGCTCAGCTGGCCGAAGCCGGCGGGCTTTACCTGGTTTTTACCGGTGGGGAACCGCTGCTTCGGTCGGATCTGGCCGAACTTTGCGCCTATGCCAAAGAATTGAGGTTCGATGTGCGGGTTTTCTCTACAGGTTCCGGTCTGACCCCCGGCCTTGCCGCCGAATTTAAAAAATCCGGGGTTTCGGCTTTCGAAATAAGCTTTTACGGCAGGCCGGCCCTGCACGATTCTATTACCGGTGTGAAAGATTCTTTTAAGCGCAGCCTTGCCGCGGCCCGCCTGCTCAAGGCTGCCGGGATAAAAGTAAAATTAAAAACGCCGCTGATGAAAAAGAACCTTGCCCAGGCCGCCTGGCTGAGAAAACTCGCTAAAGTGGAGGGTTTCGAGATCTCTTTCGACCCGACCATCACCTCCGCCAACGACGGAAACAATTCGGCTCTTAAGCTGCGCCTCTCCGGCCCCCAGCTGGCCAAAGCCGTAAAACTTCTCGTTCCGTTTTCCGATCCCCGATCCCCGATCCCCGACAAGCACAGTCTCGCTTCGCTCGACCCCCGATCCCCGACCCCCGATTTTCGACCTTCGATTCCCGACTCCCGATTTGCGCATGATCTTTTATGCGGCGCCGGCCGCAATGTCTGCGCCGTCGGGCCGGCCGGCGAGCTTTATTCCTGCCTGCAAGTCCCTGTAAAGCTCGGCGACCTTACGAAGCGTAAATTCGCGGATATCTGGAAAAATTCACCTTGGCTTAAAAAGTGGCGCCGGGCGGGGTTTAAGGACCTTAAAGGCTGCGTTTCCTGTTCCCATACCGGCTTTTGCAGCCGCTGCCCCGGGGTGAGCCTGATAGAGGAGGGCGATATTCTGGCCCCGAACAAACCCGCCTGCGAAATGGCGAAAATAATGCACGGCTCCCTGTGATTTAAGTCACAAAATCACCCCCTTGACTCTGGGTTTCTGTCTGCTATACTATTGATATCAATCTGCGGCAGGCTTGTTTCGGGCCGCCTTTTTTTTAAACGTCCATTGGACACATTGTATCCAATGGACGTTCGGTATAGAATGTGTTCCGTGTTCTGGGGCAGTCATTTTTATGAAACTGAACCGCACTTTAGCTTACGGCCTCGCCTGCCTTCATTATTTGGGGCAGAACAACGGCGGCGCCTGGAACCAGGTCGGACAAATTTCAAAATTCCAGGGCCTGCCCCCGGCCTACTGCAACAAGGTGCTGCAGGCGCTGGTGCACGCCGGGTTCGTGGAATCGCAGAAAGGGAAAGGCTACCGCCTGACCAAAGAGCTCGACGCTATCAGCGTCTGGGAACTGATGGAGTCCTTCACTTTCAACGGCGCGCCCAAGGCCGACAGGAAACAGATCTCCATAAAGCTGTACGAGACACTGCGCGAAGAAGTTAACCACTGGCTGGTGGGACTGAGCGTGCAGGACATCGTCGAGATGATGAAAGAGGAAGAGAGGCACCGGGAAGAGGATAAGAAAAAAAGCCCGAAGCAGACCAGCGGCGGCGGCGCGGCGGAAGAATAGCTAAAGGCCAAAAGATCCATATGAGTTTCCTGGACGCTAAAAAGAAAGGGGGCGCGAAACGCGGAGCAGAGCCGCGCGGTCTTTCTTTTGGCAGCCCTATGAGCATAGCTCTTGCGCGGCACTGCCACAGGCTTGCCCGGGCTTTCCTCTTTTTAGCTTTCTTTATTCATCCTTCGGCCTTTCTCCGCGCCGATACCCGCATCAAGACCGTAGAATATAATTTCGGCGGCTATTATTCCAACACGGACACGGCTTCCGCCTCCAAGAATACCTTCCCCACCCGCACCATAAAGCTGCCCGAGAACGGCAAGACCATCCGCAGCGCGTGGCTGTCCTACGAAGGGCTCGCCGTCAGCGCGGTAAACGTCAATCCCCTGGTCATATATTTCGACGCCGGCGCCTCCGCCGCCACGGCGCGGTTCACTTCCGCGCAATACACCGCCCAGACCGGCGAATCCATAAATCTTTTCGCCCGCGCCGACGTCACCGCCGCGGTGCAGGCCGAGCTGGCCCAGCTCGCCGCGGGCAGGCAGTTCACCGCCGCCGTTACCATAACCGGCCCCACCTCCAACATGCATACGATGAAGCTCTACGTCACCTACGAGTACGACGACCAGTCGCCCGTACAGGTAAAAACCGTGCGCTTCCCTCTCTATTCCGATTATGCCGCCGGCATAGCGGCTTTTACCGCCCAGATACCGGCCGGCGCCGCGGCCATGCAGTATAATGCGGAGCTAGCCGATACCGGCGTATCCTTGCAGCAGCAGTGGTTCGAGATCCGCGGTTTCAGGCAGAACACCAGCGGCACGGACGGTACGCTGCAATGCCAGATAGGCGCAGACGCGCCCGAGCCGGTTATGAACCTGGATAGCAGCCTGCGGGATTCCTATGATTTCCTGTATCTTTCTTCTTCCACCCAGGCCGCCGGTTTCCTGGCTAATACGCTGCAAACCCTTAACCTGGCCACCACCATAGTGCCCATAAACCTGCTTTCGGGCGAGGTGGTGGTAACCTATGAGTTCTCAAGGGATTCCGCCTCCAAAACGCAGACGGTCCGTTACTTCCTGGGGCAGGGGGAACTGGCCGCTTCCACCACCTTTTTCGCAATGCCGCTTTCCCTCAGGGAGGAGGGCATAACCCTGCGCCGGGTTTACGCCAGGGTGGTCGGCAGTTTTGACTCCTCCACCGGGGGCATGCTGCCGGTGGATTCCTCGATAGGCGCCGTGGCCGTGCCGCAGAGAAATTACTCAATAATGTCCCGCGCGGCCCAGATCTCCGGCTACCAGTTTTTCCACGACCTGACCCCGGCGCTGGCGGGGTGGACCAACGGCGGAGTGGCGAGCGCCACGATAACCGGGGTTTCCAACGCCGGAGGCGCCACCGGGGCGCACGGCATGGAGCTTATAGTCACCTACAACTACACCAATGACGCGGCCCATACCTCGCATTACCTGGCCTTCGGCGGCAATTCCACAACCGGTACCACTCAACCTTACGCTTATGGCCGCGCCCTTTATTACCCCGAGACCGCCGGCAGTTCCAAGACCGTGACCGGGGCGAGCCTCCAGGCGGACACCATAAACAATACCGCCACCCAGGACTTCACCACCACCGCCGATTTCAACGGCAATACGCCCATCACGCCGGCCCACAGGACGGTCACCGAGGCCACCCTGGTCCAGCAGTTCTATGAGAACCTGCCGCAGGTTTCCACGCTGCCGGCCCAGGTAATGCTCAATTATACCCTCAGTTCGGCCGTCGGCGCCCTCGGCGGCCAGGCGGCCGTTTCCTACCTTTACGTGCCGCCGCCCAAGCTGGCCGTAACGCTGGCGCAGCGGGCCAACGGCTCCACGCTTGTGACGGGCTCGTATACCAATGCCAGGGCCATAGAACTGGAGGCCGTGCTCTCCAGTTCCATGAGCGCCGACAGCCTGGCCCTGGTCCTTGAGATCAAGCCGTCCGCCTCGGCCTTTGACGGTCTGAACCTCGCCACCGGGACTTTCGGCGGCTATTCCGGCACGCCGTTGACGGTAAACTTCAGTTCTTCCGGCCTGACCTCGGGAACCGTGTATAAATGGCGGGCCCGCGCCGCCGGGGACGGCGGGAACGGCGGCTGGACCGCTTTCACTTCGCCTTCCTTCGCCGTGGACTATTCCAGCCCTCCCGCGCCGGCTATGGCCGCCATCGCCCCGGCCCATAACGCCAATTTGAGCATAACCGCCTTCCCGCTGGCCTGGGAGGCCGTGGCCGATATAGACGGCTCCGGCCTGAAGAACTACGAATTGCAGGTGGCCACTTCCGCCGACTATGCCACTCTGTCTTTCAGCTCCGCGCCTTTGGCCGCCTCAGCTTTCGTCTCCGGCCTGACGCAGAAATACTATTACTGGCGCGTACGGGCGCTGGACAATGCCGGGAATACCGGGCTCTGGTCGGCGGACAGGAATTTCCGGGTGGACCTCTCAACCCCGACGGCCGCCACCAACATGGGAACGGGCGACCAGGCCTGGCGCAAAGCCAATGACGGGACTTACGACGTGGACTTCGCCGACCTGGGCAATTCGCTGATAAAACAGGTGGAGGTGAAGGTGACCTCGGGCGCGGCGCAGACCGGCACGGTGTTCTCCGACTGGACCCCGGCGCTGACCGGCGTGGACGCCGTTTCCTATTCCGCCGACTGGACCCTGCCGGCCGGAGTCTGGAACCTGATGCAGAGCTGGACCACCAACTATGTCTCGGTGCGGGTGGTGGACTATTCCTCGCAGACCTACACTCTCAACGACGCCTTCAAGGTGTTCAAGGATACGGTCACGCCGTCTTACGTCAACGGCGAAGCGGGCGGCGACGCCGCCTGGCGCAAAGCCGGCCGGAACTACAATGTGGACTTCACAGACCCTTATTCCAAACTGGCCGGCGCCAAGTACGAGGCCTGGACCGGGGCGGGCAGGACCGGGACGCAGAAGAAAGCCCTGACGGCCATACCCTCGGTCTCCGGCGCCTCTTTCGGAACGGATTGGCCCGTGGATTTCGCCGCGCTGGAGGACAGCGCTGCCAACTTTATCTCCCTGGAAGTCTACGACGTGGCCGGCAATACCACCACCATAATCGATGCTTTCTATATCAGAAAAGACACCACGCCGCCGTCCAACGTCAACGGCGAGGCCGGGGGGGACAATACCTGGCGCAAGGCCGGCCGGAACTACAATGTGGACTTCGCCGACGCCGGTTCGGGGCTGAACGGGGCCAAGTACGCGGCGCGCACCGGGGCCAATTACACCGGCGTACTGAAGGTCGCTTCCACAACCATAGCGGGGGTAAGCGGCGCTTCTTTCAATACCGACTGGGGCGTGGACTTCGCCTCGCTGGAGGACAGCGCGGCCAACTACGTTTCAATAGAAATGTACGACGTGGCCGGCAACACCACTACAATAACCGACGCCTTCTATATAAGGAAAGACACCACCCCGCCGTCCAACGTCAACGGCGAGGCCGGGGGGGACAATACCTGGCGCAAGGCCGGCCGGAACTACAATGTGGACTTCGCCGACGCCGGTTCGGGGCTGAACGGGGCCAAGTACGCGGCGCGCACCGGTCCCAATTACGCCGGCGCGCTCAAAGTGGCTTCCACTACCATAGCGGGGGTTTCGGGCGCCTCCTTCACCACGGATTGGGGCCTGGACTTCGTCTCCCTGGAGGGCAACGGCACCAACTACGTTTCCATAGAGCTGTACGACGTGGCCGGCAATACCGCCACCGTCACCGACGCTTTCTACGTCAAAAAGGATACCACCCCGCCGTCCTATGTCAACGGCGAGGCCGGCGGGGATAATACCTGGCGCAAGGCGGGCAGGAATTACAACGTGGATTTCGGCGACGGCGGCTCTCTGCTGGCCGGGGCGGCCTACGAGGCCTGGACCGGGGCGGGTAAGACGGGGACGCAGAAAAAACCCCTCACCGCCATCCCAGGAGTTTCAGGGGCCTCCTTCGGCACCGACTGGGCCGCCGACTTCAACGCTCTGGCCGACGAGGCGACGAATTATCTCTCGGTGGAAGTCTACGACGTGGCCGGCAATACTTCCACGATAACGGACGCCTTCATAGTGAAGAAGGACACCACCGCCCCGCGCCTGGCCGACGGCCAGGGCGGCGACGCCGTCTGGCGCAATTCCCCCGGCGCGGTCTACAACGTGGACTTCAGCGACCCGGCCCTCCTTGAACACGCCCAGTATTCCATCTGGTCCGCCCCCGCCAGGACGGGGACGCTCAGGAAGGACTGGACCTACATAAACGGCTCGCCCATAAATGCGCCCTCATATACAACGGACTGGCCGGTGGATTTTTCCGCCCTGGCCGAAGGGCAGACCACCAACTATGTCTCGGTGCGGGCCTGGGACGTTGCGGGCAGCACCTCCGTCTACGACGACGTTTTCTACGTCCAGAAGGACGTCTCCCTGCCCTCCATCACGGACAGCCAGAGCGGCGACGACGCCTGGCGCGCCTCGTCCGGCACCCTCTACGGCGTGTCTTTCGGCGACGCCGGCGGCTCCCTGCTCAATAACGCGGAGTTCAAACTCATGACCGGGGCCGGCCAGACCGGCACTCTGGTGCTGGACTGGACGGCGCTGGCCTCCGGCATAGGCGCGGCCTCCTACCCCGGCCCCTGGACGCTGTCGCAGTCCGCCTGGAACGGCCTGCCGGCCGGGCTATCCTACGTTTCAGTAAGGGTTACCGATTATGCCGGCAACAGCCAGTCCCAGTCCGACGTTTTCTACGTAAAGAAGGACACGCAGGCGCCCTCCCTGACTAACCTCCAGTCCGGCGATACCGCCTGGCGCAAGACCGGTTCCGCCGTCTACGACGTGGATCTCGCCGACGCCGGCGGCTCGCTGCTGCAAAAGCTCCAGGTGAAGATAACCACCGGTCCCTCCCAGACCGGCACCCTGGTGACGGACTGGACGGACAATATCACGAATATCGGCGCCTCTTCCTATTCCGCCGCCTGGCCCCTGGCCGCCGGCCTCTTCGACCTGCTGCAAGCCGGCACCAACTACGTCAGCTTGCGCGTCTTCGACTATGCCGGCTCCACGGCCGCCCTGGCCGACGCCTTCTACGTGAGAAAGGACACCTCGGCGCCGACAGTGACCGACGGGCAGGGCGGGGACGACGCCTGGCGCCGGTTCGGCGGCACGGCGTACAACGTGGATTTCGCCGACGCGGGGGCGGGCCTGAACGGGGCGGCCTACGAGGCCTGGACCGGCGCCGGGCGCACCGGGACCCAGAAGATAGCCCTCACCGCCGTACCCGGAGTCAGCGGGGCCTCCTTCACCGGCGACTGGACGGTGGATTTCGCGCTGCTGGAACAGGGCACCAACTACGTCTCGGTGGAGGCCTATGACGCGCTGGCCTCCACGGCTTCGTCGGTGGACGTCTTCTACGTGAAAAAGGATAACGCCGCCCCGGTGATAACCGACAATCAGGCCGGAGATACCGCCTGGCGCAACGCCGCCGGTACCGTTTACGACGTGGACTTCCAGGACCTCACCTCCAAACTGGCCACGGCGCAGTACAGGATAACCTCCGCCGCCGGCCAGGGCGGGACGGTTATAAAGGACTGGACCGATATTTTCACCGGCCAGGAGACGGCTTCCTACGCCGCCAACTGGCAGGTGGATTTCGCCGCGCTGACCAGCGGCGTCACCGGTTATGTCTCGGCGCGCGCCTGGGACGCCGCCGGCAACGCGGCGCAGGTGAACGACGCCTTCCTCGTCCTCAAGGACACCGTGCCCCCGGCGGCGGTCTCCAACGCGGCTTCCTACGGCTCCTACATCACCGACCCCGGCGCCGTCTACGACGTGGATTTCAACGACTACGGCGGCTCGCTGCTCTCCGGCTTCCAGTACTTCATCTCCTCGGTCACCGCCCTGGGCGGCACGCCGGTAAAGAACTGGACCGACGCCGCGCTCAACATCGGCGCCACTTATTACGCGAACAATTTCCAGCTGGACTTCTACTCGCTTCTGCGGGAGCCCGCCACCAACTACGTCTCGGTGCGCGCTTACGACAATGCCGGCAACACCTATACCCTGGCCGACGCTTTCAAGGTGTTCCGCTCCTCCAGCGTCAACCCCGACATAAAGGACAAGCAGGCCGGCGACGACGCCTGGCGCAATTCCAACTCCGGCGCCTACAACGTGGACTTCTCCACCAACTCCGGCCATCCGCTCGACAGGTTCGAGGTGAAGGCGCACGACGCGCTCAACCAGGGCGGCAGCCTGCTCATAGACTGGACCCTGGTACAGGGCTCCATAGGCGCCGGTTTCTACGGTACCGACTGGGCCCTGCCCGCGGCGGTCTTCACTGCTATGAAGGAGGGGGCCAATTATGTTTCCGTGCGGGTCTACGACTCCTCGCCCACTCCGAACGTTTCCATCCTCAGCGACGCCTTCTACGTCAGGAAGGACACCACCGCGCCGCAGGTCCCGGCGCTTTCCTCCCCCGGCGACGGAGTTTTCTATAACCACGGCGGACCGGCTTTCGACTGGCTGGACTCGGCCGGCCTCCAGTCGGGAACCTCCGATTACGAGCTGATACTGGCCACGGCCTCCGATTTTACGACCATAACGGCAAGCTCCGCCCCGGCTGTTTCGCAGGCTTCGTTCCCGGGCCTGGCCGAGAAGCCCTATTACTGGAAGGTGCGTTCGCTCGATAATGCCGGCAATTATTCGGCTTACTCCGCCACCCGCGCTTTCACGGTGGACCTGACCACGCCCACGGTCAGCGACCTGCAAGGCGACGCCACCCATTATCAGACGGCCAATACCGCCGTTTATAACGTCAATTTCGACGACCTCGGCGGCTCCCTGCTGGACAAGGCGCAGGTCAGGGTTACTTCGGGCCCCGCCGGGACCGGTACCCTGTTGGCCGACTGGACCGACGCCGTGACCGGGATAAATTCCCTTTCCTACACCCCGGACTGGGCACTGCCGGCCTCCGTCTGGAACGCCCTGCCTTCCGGCCCGACGGGCTATTTCTCGGTGAAGGTCTTCGACCGGGCCGGCAATTATCTGGTCCAGAACGACGTCTTCACCGTCTGGAAGGACACCGCGCCGCCCTACGCCGCCGACAACCAGGCCGGCGACGACGCCTGGCGCTCTTCGGACCCGGGCAATATCTACGACGTGGACTTCTACGACCTGGAGTCGTTGCTGACCACGGCCCAGTACCGGCTGTATTCCGGCGCCGGCCAGACCGGCGCCCTGCTCAAGGACTGGACCACTATAGCCTTCCTGCCCGCCGGGACAAGCCATTATGCCGCGAACTGGGGGGTGGACTTCGCCGCGGCGGCCGAAGGCGCCAATTACGCCAGCGTGCGGCTCTTCGATAAAGCCGGGCTGTCGGCGCAGGCTTCCGACTTGTTCTATGTCAGGAAGGACACCACCGTCCCGTCCATAGCCGACAACCAGGCCGGAGACGCGGCCTGGCGCGGCGCCCCCGGCACCGTCTACAACGTGGATTTCGCGGACCTGGCCTCCGGCCTGACCACGGTGCAGTACAAGGTGACCACCGGGCCGGGCGAAACCGGGACTCTGGTAAAGAACTGGACCCAGATAGTGCCCGACCTCAACGGGCAGAATTCCTACGCCGCCGACTGGACCCTGGATTTCTCGGCGCTGCTTGAAAACGTCACCAACTACGTTTCCGTCAGGGCCTATGACCGGCTCGGGCAGGGGACCACGGTGCAGGACGCCTTCTATGTCCGCAAGGACGTCTCCCCGCCCTCCATAACCGACAACCAGCTCGGAGACGACGCCTGGCGCAATTCCTCCGGCACCGTCTACAACGTCGATCTCGCCGACGCCGGCGGCTCGCTGCTGCAAAGCCTGCAGGTGAAGATAACCACCGGCGCGGCCCAGACCGGCACCGTAGTGGCGGACTGGACCGAGCTGCTGGGCGGAATAAATTCCTCCTCGTATACCGCCGACTGGTCCCTCTCCCCCGCCCTCTGGCTGCTGCTCAACGAGGGCCAGTCCTATGTTTCCGTCAGGACCTACGATAACGCCTCCAACCTTGGAACGGTGGCCGACGCTTTCTATGTAAGGAAAGACACCTCGGCGCCGGTGATAACCGACAACCAGGCCGGCGACGAAGCCTGGCGCAACGCCAACTCCGCCGTCTACAACGTGGACTTCGGCGACTCCGGCGGCTCGCTGCTCTCTAAATTCCAGGTCAGGATCACCACGGGCCCGTCGCAGACCGGCACCGTCATAACCGACTGGGCCGACGGCGTTACGGGCATCAATTCCGCTTCTTATTCCTCCGACTGGGGCCTGGCCGCCGGCCACTGGAGCCTGCTGCAGTCCGGCACGAACTACGTGTCGGTGCGCGTGTTCGACAACGCGGGCGCCACGACAACGCTGACCGACGCTTTCTACGTGCGCAAGGACACGCAGGCCCCGGCTATCAACGACACCCAGGGCGGCGACCCGGTCTGGCGCAACTCCAACTCCGGTTCCTACTCCGTAGGCTTCACCGACGCCGGCGGTTCGCTGCTGTCGAAGTTCCAGGTCCGCGCCTCCACGGTGGCCGGCGGGGCCGGGCCTTTCTCCCCGGACTGGACCGATAATGTCACGGCCATCGACGCCGCCTCCTATCCCGGGCCCTGGGCGCTCGTTCCAGGCGTCTGGACCCTGCTCCAGCCGGGCACCAACTATATCTCCATCAGGGCCTACGACAATGCCGGGTCCTATACGGACCTGGCCGACGCCTTCAACGTTTTAAAAGACACGCAGAACCCCTCCGGGACCGCGGTCCCGCCGGCCTATGCCGGAAGCCTTAATTTCAACGTGGCCTATACCGCCCCGGACGCCGGCCCCTCAGGCGTCAACTACGTCAAACTTTACTATACCATGAACACGGTTTCGCCCTACACCTGGGCCCAGTTCGGCGCCACGTTCAATTCCTCCCCCATAGCCTTCAACGCCCCTTCCGGCGGCACCGCCGGCTTCAGGATAGTCGCCTACGACAGGGCCGGCAATTCCGACGAGGCCGCCCCGCCAGCCGCCGAGACCGCGCCGGAGTCGTCCACCCTGATAGACCTGGCCGCTCCCGCCGTTACTGACAACCAGGCCGGCGACGACGCCTGGCGCGTCGCCGGCGGGACGCTCTATAACGTGGACTTCTCGGCCACCGGCGCCTCGGTCCTGGACACGGCGCAGTACAAGGTCACCGCCGGGCCCGGGCAGACCGGTAACGTGCTCAAGGACTGGACCAACATAGCCGCGGGCATAGGCTCGGCCTCCTACGCCGCCGACTGGCAGGTGGACTTCGCCGCGCTGAAATCCAGCTTCAACTATGTCTCGGCGCGGGCCTGGACGGTGGCCGGGACCACCACCACGGCCAACGACGTCTTCTATATCAAGAAGGACACTTCCCCGCCGGCGGCGCTCGGCAACCAGGCCGGCGACGATGCCTGGCGCAAAGCGGCCGGCACGCTCTATAACGTGGACTTCCAGGACCCGCTCTCTCTGCTGGCCAATGTGCAGTACTCGGCCTCTTCGGCGGCGGGCTCCGCCTCCGGGAACCTCGTGGCCTGGACGAACATAGCCTACGGCATCTCGGCGGAGAACTATACCGCGGACTGGGGGGTGGACTTCGCCGCTCTCACCAGCGGCGTAACGAACTATATTTCAGTGCGGGCCTACGACCTGGCCGGCAATACGTCCGTAAGCACGGATATCTTCCACGTATACAAGGACACCGTGCCCGCGGTCATAACCGATAACCAAAGCGGCGACGCCGCCTGGCGCGCCGCCAATACCGGCGTCTACAACGTGGACTTCGCCGACGCCGGCGGCTCGCTGCTCTCGTTCCTACAGGTGAGGGCTTCCAGCGGCCCGGCGCAGACCGGCACGCCCGCTTTCGACTGGTCCGACCTGGCGGCCAATGTGAACGCCGCCTCCTATACCGCCGACTGGTCCCTGACCGCGGCCCAGTGGAGCCTGCTGCTGCCCGGCACCAACTATATCTCCGCGCGCGCCTGGGACAATGCCGGCGCCACGGTCACGCTCAACGACGTCTTCTACGTGCTCAAGGACCAGACCGGCCCGTCCATAACCGACAACCAGCCGGGCGACGACGTCTGGCGCAGCGCCGCCGGCGCCGTCTACAATGTTGACTTCAACGACCAGCTCTCAGGTCTGTCCACCCTTTACGCCAAGGTCCACAGCGAACCGGCGCAGGCCGGCCTGCTGCTGGCCGACTGGACGCCGGCCGCGGCGCTCTCCGGCGCTTCCTATGCCGCGGACTGGCCCCTGCCGCCTTCCCTGTTCGCCGCCATGGCCGAAGGCGTCAACTATGTTTCGCTGAAAGTCAACGACGGCACTGGCAATTTTTCCCAGCTCACCGACGTCTTCTATGTGAAGAAAGATATCACCGGCCCCGTCATAACCGACAACCAGGGCGGGGACGCCGTGTGGCGCTCCACTTACAGCGGCGTGTTCTACAACGTGGATTTCGCCGACAGCCTGTCGCTGGTCTCGAAGTTCCAGGTGAGGGCCTCCAGCGGCCAGGGCTTCACCGGCAGCCAGGCCCTGGACTGGACCGACAATGTCGCCGGCATTAACGCGGCCTCATATACCGGCGACTGGGAGTTCGCGCCCGGAGTATGGGCTTTGCTGCTGCCCGGCACCAACTATGTTTCCATCCGCGCCTTCGACGAGGCCGGGGCCACCACCACGCTGACGGACGTTTTCTACGTGCTCAAGGATACCGCCGCGCCGGCGGCGATTTCCAATCTCTCGGCCGGTACCGGCTCCGAGGGCGAGATAACCCTTTCCTGGACGGCCGTCGGGGATGACGCCTCCTCCGGGAAGGCTTTCGCCTATGTGGTCAAGATCTCCTCTACCGGGGCGATAAACGCCGGCAATTTCGACGCGGCCCAGACCTATGCCCAGGTCTGGCAGCCGGCCGCCGCGGGCCTCACCGAGAACGGCTCTCTCACCGGTTTGCAGGCCAATACTCTTTACTACGTGGCTATAAAGGTCCGGGACAAGGCTGGTAATCTGTCGGCCGTCTCCAATCTGCCCACCGCCGCCACCGGGGCCGACGTCACGGCGCCGGGCGCCATAACGCTGGCCGCCGCCACCGGGGCTTTCGAGGGCCAGGTGGACCTGTCCTGGACCGCCCCCGGAGACAACGGTGTGGCTATAGGCACGGCCACAGCCTACCTGGCGCGCTACCGCACCGACCAGGCCATAACCAGCCTGCCGCTCTGGGACAGCGCGCAGGTCTATACGCAGGCCTGGGCTCCGCTGGGCGCGGGCGACCCCGAGGTGAAGACCATAAGCGGCCTGGTTCCCGGCGCGGTCTATTACTGGGCCGTCAGGGCCGTGGACGAGGTGAATAATACCGGCGCTCTTTCCAACAGCCCGTCCGCCTCCGCGCAGACCGCCGGCGCCGTGGGCGGCATAATGCAGTTCGGCGTCAGTACCGCCTATAATGCGCCGTATTTCAGGAACTGGGCGCCGCCTTCCTTCGGTTCCGCCCAGACCGGCCAGGTAACCGCCGCCGCCGCCAATTCCCAGATACGGCACGCGGTGGTCAAAGCCTCCAGGCTGCGCAACGAGAAGATGTCCGGCCTGCTCTCCTCCGACGGCGTGCTGCAGATACAGCGCTATGACGGCGTCACAAATACCTGGACCAATGAATGGAGCGTGACGGATATCGGCGCCACGAATTCCGCTTACCGCGGCTTCGATATAGCCTACGAATATAATTCCGGCCGGGCCATGGTGCTGTACAGCGGCGTAACGGCGGGAGATCTTAAATACAATATCTGGGACGGTTCCTCCTGGAGCGGGGCGGTGACGCTGACCAGCGGCACGGCCAACGCCTCGCTGTGGGTGAGGCTGGAGCCAAAACCGAAGTCCGACGAGCTGATGGCCGCGGTGCTTAAAGCTAATTCCCTTGAGATCTACGCTATGCGCTGGACCTCCACCACCTGGAGGGACGGCACCCAGATAGTGGCGAGCGCCGGCTCCTCGACCAAGCAGAGGTATGATATCGCCTGGGAAAAGAACCTCGGGCGCTGCCTTGTGGTTTATGGCGGCGCTACCGGCCGGGCGGACACGAAAATCTGGGACGGCGCCGCCTGGTCGGCATATACGGCCACTTACTTCTCTTTTACCGGAGCGGACGGCGTCGCCCAGTGGATAAAACTGGTTTCAGATACGGCTTCGGACCGTATCGGGGCTACATCCGTGGACAGCCTCTCCGGCTGGAACGCCTCCATCTGGGATAATGGCTGGGCCTACCAGGCCACCGAGAATCCAACCGTGGCGAACAATAACAACCAGGCCTGCAGCATAGACGCGGCCTGGGAATCCCAGAGCGGCAAGCTGGTGGTGGTTTCAGCGCATTCCGCTTCTTCCGGGTTCTTGTACTCCACCTGGACGGTCAGCGGAGGTTGGGGGACCACGCTGGCGGCCGCGCCCGTCCTCACCGGCTGGTCCAACCGCATACGCGGCCTGCGGCTGGAAGCGGATCCCAATACCAATTCGCTGATACTGACGGCGGCGTCCTCCTCCAATGACCTGCGCTCGGCCACCTGGAACGGCTCGGCCTTCTCGCTGTATTCTTCCGCGCATACGGCGAGCATCTCCGCCAACGCCTATATGCCTTTCGACTTCGCCCTGCACAGGCATGACACCTCCGCCCCCACCGTGGCCGACAACCAGGCAGGGGACGATACCTGGCGCAATACCAATACCGGCTCCTACGACGTGGACGCCAACGACACCGGGGGCTCGCACCTGAAGGAGATACAGGTAAAGGTCTATACCGGCGCCGGGCAGACCGGTTCGCTGGTGCTGGACTGGTCGGCGCAGGTTTCCACCGCCGGGGTGGATTCCTATACGGCTAACTGGGCGCTGGCCGCCAGCACCTGGACCGCCCTGCGCGAGGGCGTTAATTATGTCTCGGTGCGCTCCGTGGACGGCGCGCTTAATACCACCGTCAATCCCGCCGTGGACGCTTTCTACGTCAGGAAGGACACCACCGCGCCTTCCGTTCCGGCGCCTGTTTCTCCCGCCGACAAGGCGGCCGTGAACACACAGGCCCCGGCCTTTGACTGGTCCGATTCCTCCGACGGCGCCTCCGGGGTTTCCGGTTACGAACTCTATGTAAGCACCGACCAATACTTCGCGGTTTTCACGGCCAGCGCGGCGGCCGCGGCCTCGCAGCGCCAGGCCTCCGGCCTGGCCTCGGACCACTACTACTGGCGCGCGCGGGCGCTGGACAATGCCGGCAACTATTCGGCCTGGTCCTCCACCTTCGCCGTGCTCGTGGACACCGCTCCGCCCGTGATAACCGACGCGCAGGCCGGCGACGACTCCTGGCGCAGGTTCTCGGGCACCGTCTACAACGTGGATTTCACCGACGCCGGCGGCTCAAAACTACAGAGCGTACACTACGCGGTCTACTCCTCCACGGGCAGGCTCGGCGCGGAGCTGGTTCCGTTCACCGCCGGCTTTATAGCCGGCAATATTGCCGCGGATTCTTATACGACGGACTGGGCCGTTGCGCAGGCGCACTGGGACCTGCTGCCGAACGGAACCAGCTATGTCTCGGCGCAGGCGGCGGACGCGGCCGGCAGCACTACGACACTGGAGGACGTCTTCTATATAAGGAAGGACGCGGCCGCCCCGGGGATAAGCGACAACCAGGCCGGGGACGACGCCTGGCGCAAGGACGGTTCCGCCGTTTACAACGTCGATTTCACCGACACCGGCGGCTCGCTGATAGACCGCATCCAGGTGAAGATAACGACCGGCCCGGCGCAGACAGGGACGCTGATCTCCGACTGGACCAGCCTCGCCTCGGGCTTGAATTCCGCCTCTTACTCTTCAGACTGGGGTTTGGGCGCGTCCACCTTCACGCTCCTGCAGTCCGGCACCAACTATGTCTCGGTGCGCGTCATCGACTATGCCGGTTCCACCGCCGCCCTTTCCGACGTCTTCTATATCAGGAAGGACACTTCGGCGCCTTCCGCCCCTTCCCCGGTCTTCCCGGCCGACGGCGGCTATTCCAATTCCGCCGGGCCGCTCTTCGACTGGACGGACTCCGCCGACGCGCTCAGCGGGATAAACGGTTACGAACTATATATAAGCACGGACCAGTATTTCGCCGTCTTCTCGGCCAGCGCCGCGGCTTCCGTTTCGCAGCAACAGGCGGCGGGCCTGGCCTCCGCCGTTTATTACTGGCGCGCCCGCGCCGCGGACAATGCCGGCAACTACTCGGCCTGGTCCTCAACTTACGCGCTGGTGCTGGACACCGCCCCGCCCACGGTGGCCGATAACCAGGCCGGGGACGATGTCTGGCGCGCCGCGGCGGGCACGCTCTATAACGTGGATTTCGCCGACGCGGGCGGCTCGCTGCTCAACACCGTGCAGTATTCCGCCTGGACCCTGCCCGGGCTCGGCGGCAGCAATCTGGTGCCGTGGACCAATATCACGGCTCCGCCGGCCAACCTGGCCGCCTATACGGCCGACTGGGCGGCGGATTTCGGCCTGCTGGGCTCAGGCACCAGTTATATCTCGGTCCGGGCCGCCGACAGGGCGCAGGGCTCCGTGGAAACCCAGGACGTCTTCTACGTGAGAAAGGACGCTTCCGCTCCGTCCATAACCAACAACCAGGCCGGCGACGATGCCTGGCGCAATTCCAATGCGGGCGTCTACAACGTGGACTTCACCGACGCCGGCGGCTCCAGGTTGGATAAATTCCAGCTGAAGATAACCACGGGTCCGTCGCAGACCGGCACGGTGCTGCTGGACTGGACCGACAAGGCCGGGGCCATCAACTCCGAGACTTATACCGCCGACTGGGCCCTTTCCTTCGACCAGTGGACGCTGCTGGGGCCGGGCACTTCCTACGTCTCGGTGAAGGTCTTCGACGGGGCGCAGAACCAGGCCACGCTCTCCGACGCCTTCCATATAAGGAAGGACACCAGCGCTCCGTCCATAACCGACAACCAGGGCGGCGACGACGCCTGGCGCGGCTCCAACAGCGGTACCTATAACGTGGACTTCGCCGATACGGGCGGCTCCGGCCTGTCCTATTTCCAGGTGAAGGTCACCAGCGGGCCGTCCCAGACCGGAACTTTGCTCTCCGACTGGCTGACCGTGGTCTCCGGCATTAACGCTGCGTCCTATTCCGCCGACTGGGCGCTGCCGGGGGCCGTCTTCACTGCCATGCAGAGCGGCCTGAACTACGTCTCCGTCCGGGTCTTCGACAATGCCGGGCTCACGCAGGGCCTCACCGACGTCTTCTATGTCAGGAAATCCACCGCCGCCCCGCTGGTTACCGACAACCAGGCCGGCGACGCCGCCTGGCGCGGCGTTGCCGGCACGGTCTACAACGTGGACTTCGCCGACGCCGGGACCTCGCTGCTGTCCGCCGCCCAGTATAAGATCACGTCGCTGCCCGGCCAGGCCGGGACTCTGCTCAAGGACTGGACTTTCATAGCCTCCAATATCAACGCCTCAGCCTATACCGCGGACTGGTCGGTGGATTTCGCCGCCCTCGCCGAAAACGGAACCAACTACGTGTCGGTGCGGGTCTGGGACGTGGCCGGGGCCACCACCACTGTTCCGGACGTGTTCTATATACGCAAGGACATCACCCTGCCCGGCATAACCGACAACCAGACCGGAGACGATACCTGGCGCAACGCCGACACCGGCGTCTATAACGTGGATTATACCGACGCCGGCGGTTCCCTGCTGGACAGGTTCCAGGTGAAGGTGACCACCGGCCCGCTGCAGACCGGCACCCTGGTCTCTGACTGGGCCGACGCCGCCGCCGGCATTAATTCCTCCGCCTATTCCACCAACTGGGCCCTGCCTGCCGGGGTCTGGAACGCTATGCCGGAGGGGCCCAACTACGTCTCCGTGCGCGTCTACGATAATGCCGGCAACAGTTCCGCTCTCTCGGACGCCTTTTATGTCAGGAAAGATACCACGGTCCCCTCCGTGCCCGCTCTCGTCACCCCCGCGGACTTCGCTTACGCCCGCACGCTGGCGCCTTCGCTGGACTGGGCCGACGCCGCCGACGGGAGCTCCGGGCTCTACGGCTACGAGGCGCTGGTCTCCACGGACTCCGGCTTCTCCTTCATCGCTTCCTCCGGCGCGCCCGCGGTCTCCCAGTTCGCCGCGGCCCTCTCCATGTCCGCCACTCATTACTGGAAGGTCCGTGCCAGGGACAATGCCGGCAATTACTCCGCCTACCCGTCCGCCTATGCCCTGGTGGTGGACACCATAGCCCCGGTCATCACGGACGGCCAGGCGGGCGAAGTCTTCTGGCGCAAGACCGGCGGCGGGGCCGTCTATAACGTGGACTTCGCCGACGGGCTCTCCACGCTCGACACACTGCAGTATTCGGCCTGGACCGGGGCCGGCCAGACCGGCGCGAATCCCGTCCCCTGGACGAATATAGCGGCCGGCGTCGGCCAGCAGCAATACCAGGCCGACTGGGCCTTGAACTTCTCCCTGCTGGCGGCGGGCACCAACTATATCTCCGTGCGGGCCTGGGACCAGGCCGGCTCCACCCGCACCCTGGCCGACGTCTTCACCGTGCTCAAGGACACTTTCGCTCCTTCCGTCGCCGACAACCAGGCCGGAGACGACGCCTGGCGCAATTCCAACTCCGCGGTCTATAACGTGGACTTCGCCGACGCTCTCTCCGGCCTGGCCACGGCGCAGTATTACATCAGCTCCGGCACGGCCATGACCGGCACGCAGATAAAGGGCTGGACCGATATTTTCTCCGCCTTGAACGCTCCCTCGTACAACTCCGACTGGGGCCTCTCGGCCGCCGCCTGGAGCCTGCTGCCCGAGGGCACCTCCTATGTCACCGTGCGCGTCTTCGACACGCTGGCCCAGGACACCACCTCTTACGATGTTTTCCATGTCAGGAAGGACACCACCACCCCGGCCGTGGCCGACAACCAGGCGGATATAGCCCTGGCGCAGACGCAGGCCGACCTTTCCGCGCTGAACGTGGACTTCTCCGACACCGGCGGCTCCCTGCTCTCGCACGCGCAGTACACCGCCTGGTCGGCCGGCTACCTGGCGGGCGGCGAGATCATACCGTGGACCAATATAATCACCGGCATCAATGCCGCCTCCTATACCCAGAACTGGTCAATGAATTTCGCCGTGCTGCCCAACCTCGCCTACTCGTACGTGACGGTCAGGGTCTACGACAATGCCGGGAATTCCAGCACGCAGAACGTCTTCTCGCTCTACAAGAACGCCTCCGCGCCGGCCATACTGAACAATCAGAGCGGCGACGACGCCTGGCACAATTCCTCCGGCACGGTCTATAATGTGGATTTCCAGTCCCAGTCCGGCCAGAATCTCGATAAGTTCCAGGCGCGCGCCTCCACCTGCGCCTCCGGCTGCGCCTACGCCCCCGACTGGACCGACGTGGTTACCACCATAGGCGCCGCAGGTTATACGGCCGACTGGGCCCTCCCCGGCGCCGTCTTCACCGCCCTGGCCGCGGGGCGCAACTACGTCTCGGTGAGGGTCCATGACCTGGTGCCCAGCTCCGGAACCTTCGACAATGCCTTCTACGTGCAGAAGGACACCTCGGCACCGTCCATAACCGACGGGCAGGCGGGCGACGCCGCCTGGCGCAGGGCGGCGGGGACCGTCTATAACGTGGATTTCCTGGATTCGCTGTCGGGCCTGGCCACTGCGCAGTACAAAGTGATGTCCGGAGCGGGCCAGACCGGGACGCTGCTCAAGGACTGGACGGACATAGCCGCCCTGACCCCCGGCCAGGCCTCCTACGCTGCCGACTGGGCCCTGGACTTTTCCGCCCTGGCCGAGGTCTACACCAACTATGTGTCGGTGCGCGCCTACGACGCTCTGGGCCAGGCGGCGGCGCTCGACGACGCTTTCACCGTGCTCAAGGACACCACGCCGCCCTCCTCGCCGGCCCTTTCCTCTCCGGCGGACAACGCGCTGTACTCCGTGTCCTCCGTGGCTTTCGACTGGACCGATTCCTCCGACCTGCGCTCAGGGACCTCCGGCTACGCGCTGGAGGTCTCCACTTACGCCGGTTTCCAGACCGTGGCCTACGCTTCCGCGCCGGCCGTTTCGGCGGCCTCGCTGCCGGCCGTCGCCGACGGAGTTTATTACTGGCGCGTCAGGGCCGCCGACAACGCCTCCAACTATTCGGCCTGGACCGCCACGCGGGCTTTCATCGTGGACGTCTCCAGCCCCGAAGTGATCAATAACCAGGCCAGCCCCACGGTCTGGTACGCCGCCGACCCCGGCGCGGTCTTCGATATCGACTTCCGCGACCTTTCCAGCGGCCTGACCTCGGTGGAATACCGCATCACCTCGCTGCCGGCCGGCGGGGGGGAACTGCGCAAGGACTGGACCGTGATAAGCTATACTCCGGGCGGCCTGGCTCTCTATAACGCGGCCTGGGGCGTGGACT
This sequence comes from uncultured Elusimicrobiaceae bacterium, assembly GCA_964622585.1. Lineage (GTDB taxonomy): Bacteria > Elusimicrobiota > Elusimicrobia > Elusimicrobiales > UBA9959 > UBA9959. Next base: position 34,738 of record CAZUQT010000003.1, read on the forward strand.
TCGCCGCGGCAAAGGACGGCTCCAACTATGTCTCCGTCCGGGCTTTCGACCGCGTCGCGCTTTCCTCCACGGCCGCGGACGCCTTCGTGATACGCAAGGACACCAGCGCCCCTTCCATAACGGACAACCAGGCCGGCGACGACGTCTGGCGCAGCGCCTCCGGCGCGCTCTATAACGTGGACTTCGCCGACGCCGGGGTGGGCGTGAGCACGGCGCAGTACCGGATCACCTCGCTGCCCGCCGGCGCCGGGACCGTGCTCAGGAACTGGACCAATATTTTCAGCGGCCAGGCCTACGCCTCCTACACGGCGGACTGGGGCCTGGACTTCTTCTCCCTCGCCGAGACGGCCACCAACTATGTCTCGGTGCGGGCCTGGGACGCGCTGGGCTCGTCGCGCACGGTGGAGGACGCCTTCTACGTCCTCAAGGACGTCACCAATCCCTCCATAGCCGACAACCAGGCGGATACGAGCTGGCTGGCCGCCGACCCCGGCGCGGTCTTCGACGTGGATTTCGCCGACCTGGGCGGGGCGAAGCTTTCGAAGTTCCAGACCAAAGTGACCAGCGGCCCGGCGCAGACCGGGACCATGGTCTGGGACTGGACGGACAAGGCGCTCTCTATCAACGCCACTTATTACGCCGCGGCGTGGGGGCTGGATTTCGCCGCCATGCCTGAGGGTCAGAACTATGTTTCAGTGCGGGCTTACGATAATGCCGGCAATACGGCCGCGCAGGCCGACGTTTTCGCCGTGCGCAAGGATACCACGCCTCCGTCGGTGACCGACCTCCAGGCAGGCGACGATATCTGGCGGAGCGCAAACAACGGGGTCTACAACGTGGACTTCGCCGACACCGGCGGCTCGCTGCTGGCTAAGTTCCAGGTGACGGCCTCCAGCGCCGCCGGCCTGGCCGGCACGCCGCATTTCGGCTGGACGGACCTGGTGGCGGGCATTAATGCCGCCTCCTATACGTCCGACTGGGCGCTCACCGCCGAGCTATGGGCCCTGCTGCCCAGCGGCACCAGCTATATTTCCGTGCGGGCCTGGGACAATGCCGGTTCCTCCGGCACTCTGGCCGACGTTTTCTATATAAGGAAAGACACCCAGACCGTGGTCATTACCGACAACCAAAACGGCGACGCGGTCTGGCGGAGCGTCAACAACGGGCTGTATAACGTGGACGCCTCGGCCTCCGGCGCCTCGCTGGTGGACAGGCTGGAGGTGCGTTCCTCCACCATGCCCGGCGGCGCGGGGCCCTTCACCTCGGACTGGACCGCCGCCGTCACCGGCATAAATTCCGCGTCCTATACGGCGGATTGGGCGCTGCCGGGGGCAGTGTTCGACGCCATGCTCAGCGCCGCCACCAACTACGTCT
>CAZUQT010000003.1:36121-50857 GCA_964622585.1 uncultured Elusimicrobiaceae bacterium
CGGCCGTGATAACCAACAATATAACCGGCGGGGACCAAAACTGGCGCAACGCCGCCGGCACGGCGTATAACCTGGACCTCTCCGACGCCGGCGGCTCGCTGCTCGACAAGTTCCAGGTGAAGATAACCACCGGGGCCTCCCAGACCGGAACCCTGGTGGCCGATTGGACCGACAATGTAACCGTCATCAACGCCCCCGGCTATTCCGCGGACTGGGCGCTCTTCGCAGGGGCCTGGGACCTGCTGCGGGAAGGCACCAACTACGTCTCCCTGCGCGCCTATGACATAGCCGGCAACGTCACCTTCTCCACCGACGCTTTCCGGGTGTTCAAGGATACCACGGTGCCTTCGGTGACGGATTTCCAGGCCGGCGACGACGCCTGGCGCGGCGCCAATACCGGCCTCTATAATGTGGACTTCACGGATACGGGCGGTTCCAGGCTGGCGAAATTCCAGGTGCGCGCCTCCACCAATGCCGGCGTGGTCGGGCCTTTCTCCCCCGACTGGACCGATAACATAACAGGCCTCAACCAGGACGCCTATGCCGCCGACTGGGCCCTGGCTTCCGGGATCTGGGGCCTGCTGCGGGAGGGGACGAATTATATCTCGGTGCGCGCCTACGACAATGCCGGCAGCCTCTTCACCTACGGTTCCCAGCCTTTCTACGTGCTCAAGGACACCACGGCCCCGTCCTTCGTCAACGGCGCCGCCGGCGGGGACCTGAACTGGCGTAACTCCTCCGGCACCCTCCATAACGTCGACGCCCAGGATTCCGGCGGCTCTAATCTTTCCGTCTACCAGCTGAGCGTGACCACGGGAGCCGCCCGCACCGGCATCATGCCGGTGGACTGGACCGCCATAGCTTCCGGCATCAATTCCGCCTCCTATGCCGCCGACTGGGCCCTGCCGCAGGCCGCCTGGGACCTGCTGCCCGAAGGCACCAATTATGTCTCGGTGCGGGCCTGGGACCTGGCCGGCTCTACCGGCACGCTGATAGACGCCTTCAGGATCTTCAAGGACACCACGCCGCCCTCCGCCGTTTCGGCCCAGGCCGGCGAGTTCAACTGGCGCGGCCTCAACACGGGCCTCTATGACGCCGATTTCGCCGACGCGGGCGGCTCGCTGCTGTCCAGGTTCCAGGTCCGGGCTTCCACCACGCCCGGCGCCGGGCCCTACGCGCCGGACTGGACCGACAACACGCTTGGCCTGAACGCCGCCTCCTACGCCGCCAACTGGCCTCTGACAACCGGGGTCTGGGGCGCGCTGACCGACAGCGCCACCAATTATATTTCTCTGAGGGTGTTCGACAACGCGGGCTCCTCGTTCACCCTGACGGACGCTTTCAGGATATTGAAGGACACCACCCCGGCGCTCATAACCGACAACCAGGCCGGCGACGACAGCTGGCGCCTGGCGGCGGGGACGCTCTATAACGCCGACTTCTCCGACTACGGCTCCAGGGTCTCCAGCGCGGCCTACGCCGCCTGGACTCAAAGCGCCAAGGGCGGCTCGCAGTCGCTGGGCTGGACGCAGATCTTCGCGTCCACCGGCCTGCTTACGTACACCGCGGACTGGAGCGTGGATTTCAACAACGCCGCCCAGGGCTTCAACTATGTCGCCGTCAGGGCCTGGGACGAGGCCGGCAACCTGACGGAGCTGGTGGACGTCTTCTATCTCAAGAAGGACACCGCAGCCCCGTCCATCACCGACCTCCAGGCCGGAGACACCACCTGGTACAGGCTGAATCCCGGCGCGGTCTTCAACGTGGACTTCGCCGACTCCGGCATCGGCCTCTCCAGCGCGGCCTACGAGGCCTGGACCGGCCCCGGCAGGACCGGGACGAACGTGGTGGCTTCCTCGCAGATCTTCAGCGGGGCGCCGGCAGCCTCCTATACCGCGGACTGGGGCCTGACGGACGCGGCCTTCACCCTGCTGGCGGCCGGGACCAACTATATCAGCGTCACGGCCTGGGACGCCCTGAACCAGTCCTCGGCCGCGGTGGACCTGTTCTATATACTCAAGGACACCGTGGCCCCGTCCGGTATCGCCACGCTTTCCGCGGTCACCCCGCCGGCGGCCGCCGACGAGGGCAAACTCAACGTCTACTGGACGGCGGTAGGCGACAATGCCCTGGCGGGCTCCGCCAGCTATTACATGATCCGCTATAACACCGGCGCCATCAGCGACGGCAATTTCGACGCCGTGAGCGTGTTCGTCTCCACGCTGGCGCCTAAGGCGGCCGGGCAGGCGGAGGGCGTCACCATTACCGGCCTGATCCCGTCGGTGACGTATTATGCCGCCGTGAAGGCAGTTGACAAGGCCGGCAATATGGGCGCCCTTTCCAATATGACCTCCAGCTACGCGGGCCTGGACCTGACCCCGCCCGGAGCGGTCTCCGACCTCGGCTCGCTGCAGGGCGACTTCCAGGGCCAGATAAACCTGTCATGGACCGCGCCGGGCGAAGGTACCGCCGGGGTGACTAACACGGGAACCGCCCAGGGTTACATAGTGCGCTATGCCACTTTCGCGGTGAACGCCGGGAACTTCAGCGCGCCCGGCGTCTCCTCCTTCACGCAGACCTGGACGCCGCTGGCCTATGGTTCCGCCGAGGCCAGGGGCCTGGACGGCCTGATCCCCGGCGCCACCTATTCCATCGCCATCAAGGCGGTGGATGAGGCCGGCAATACAGGCCCGATCTCCAATGTGATAGTCGCCACCGCCACCCCGGCCGGGGCCGCCCACGGAATGTTGGTCTACGGCGATAATTCCGCCAACCTGAAATACCAGACCTGGGTCCCGCCCAACTGGAGCGCGGAGGCCGACAGCGGCGTTACGGGCTCCGTCATACGCTGGTCCGTGCTTAGATCGGTGCCGGTGGTGGCGAACCAGAAACTGGCCGGGCTGCTCTATTCCGACAATTCGCTGAAGGTGCTCAAATGGAACGGCTCCGCCTGGTCGGACGCCACGCCCGCTCCCGCGCCGGCCCCGGGCGGCTCGGCCACGCGGCGCTTCGATATGGCCGCCGAGAACCTGAGCGGCCGGATCATGACCGCTTATTACAACGGGACGGTCGGGGCCGTGACCTATGCCGTCTGGTCGGCCTCGGCCTCGGTCTGGGCGGCGGCGCCCGCCAGCCTGCCGCTGACCTCGCTTACCGGCACCGTCAACTGGGTGCGCCTAAAGTCCATGCCGGGCACCGACAGGATACTGCTGACGGTCCTGGACGCCAATTCCGATATCTCCGCCGCGGTCTGGAACGGTTCGGCCTGGATAGACAATGTCAATCTGACCGCCGCGGGTTCCATAGCCACGAAGGAAAGCTTCGACGCCGCCTGGGAGACGCAGACCGGGGATGCGCTGGTGCTCTGGGGCGCGGGCACAGGCACCAATTACCGGAAGTGGTTCTCCACCGGTACCTGGGCCCCCGCGGCCGCGGCCGGGCCGGCTATAGGGGCCGCGGCGGGCGCCAACTGGATACGGTTGTGCACCGACCCGGCCTCCAACCGGATAGGCCTCAGTTCTCTCGACGGCGATACGTCCTGGAATACCGCGGTCTGGCGGCCCGCCGGTACCGAGGCTTGGTCCGCTTTGCCTACGAAGGACGCCCTGATGAGCGGCAGCGCCTACCGGATGACCGACTGCGCCTGGGGGTCGCAGTCCGGCCAGCTGCTGGCCGTGGCTGTGGACGATTCCGGCGCCATCGACAATAAGTTCGACTGGATAACCTGGTCCGCCGGAACCTGGAGCCCCGCCAGCCCTTCGGTGACGGTCACCAACAATAACACGGTGTTCGTCGGCAGCATAACCTGGCTCTCGCTGATACCCGATCCGAACACCGACAATATCACCGCGCTGGCCATGGACGCGGCCGACGACATAAGGAGCACGGTCTGGAACGGTTCCGTCTGGGCGGCCGCGGGCGCGACCTCGAACGCGCTGCACGAGCAGAACGGCAGCGACCACAACTTCGAATTCGCCGCAGCGGATTTCGACAGGCACGATATAGTGCCTCCGACCGTGGCCGACAATCAGGCCGGAGACGACAACTGGCGCAATGCCAGCGCCTACTACAATGTCGACGCCACGGATTCCGGCGGGTCCAGGCTGGCCCGCATCCAGGCCAAGCTGCATTCAGCCGCGGGCCTGGGAGGGACGCTGCTGCAGGACTGGACGGACCAGGTGACGGGGATAAACCAGGATTTCTACACCGCCGACTGGCCGCTGGCCCCCGGTACCTTCAATATACTGCCGCAGGGCCAGTCGTACGTCTCGGTCAGGGCGCTGGACAACGTGGGCAATGTCTCCAACACCGCGGTGGACGCTTTCTATGTCAAGAAGGATACCACGGCCCCGACTATCGCGAACAACCTGGCCGCCGGCTTCGACCCGGCCTGGCGCAAGGCCGGCGCCGGGGCGATATACGACGTGGACTTCGCCGACTCCGGCGGCGCGCAGATCTCGTCCATAACTTATTCCGCCTGGACCGGCGCCGGACAGACCGGGGTCAACGCGGTGGACGCCGTGATCTCCTCGGGCACGGGAGTGGGCAATTCCTACGCCGCCGACTGGAGCGTGAACTTCGACCTGCTGGCGCACGGCACGAACTATATCACGGTGCGGGTCTGGGACTGGGCCTCTTCCAGCGCCACGCTCGTGGACGCCTTCAAGGTGCTCAAGGACACCCAGGTCCCGGCCGACATCACCGGCCTGACAGCCTCGCCCGGCCCGGTCAGGGGCTCGGTGAAACTGGAATGGCCGGCGCCCGGAGACGACGGGGCGGCTAATAATAATACGCAGGGCGGTTATGTCATAAAATCCGCCACGTACAATATCACCACCGTACTGTTCGATTCCGCCAGCACCTATTTCCAGGCCTGGACCCCGCAGAACGCCGGCCTGACGGAATCCAGGGTGCTCTACGGGTTCGAAGCCGGCGTGACCCGCTATTTCGCCGTGAAGACCTTCGACAAGGCGGGAAGCACGTCCGCGGTCTCCAACGTGCCGTCGAGCCTGCCGCAGACGGCCAATGTATATATCAACGAGGCCTATCCCTCCGGCGCGGCCGCCGCCGACGACTGGGTGGAGCTCTTCAACAACACCGCCAGCACTTTCAGCCTGGCCGGCTGGACCCTGGTCTACGACCAGGGCACGATAGACCTGCCGGGGCCGGAGCTGACGGTCTGGACCGGCGCGGCCGTGGACAGGAGCAGCGTGAACGCCCATTTCGTCAGCCCGGTGACGCTCAACCTCAACGGCGCGCAGAGCTATCACCTTATCCTCAAGGACTCTTCCGGCGTGGTCATGGACAGGGTGCAGTGGCCGCCGCTCTCCGCCGGCCAGTCCTTCGCGCGGATCGAGGACGGCAACGCCGACTTCTTCGAAGCGGACCCGACGCCCACGAAGAATTACGCCAACGCCATAGCCACCGACCCGGTGAAACTGAACGAGGTCTCCTATGGGGCGCTCTCTTCCGAATTCGCGGAACTGTACAATACGGGGACAGCTACGCCGACGCTTTCCGGCTACGCGCTCAGGAATTCCAATGCCGTTAAATTCCCCTTCACCAGGAAGATCTACGCCGGGAATTATTCGCTGCTGGCCCATTCTTCCGTGGGAGACGATCTGACGTCCTGGACCGCCGCCTTTGGCGCGGCGGGCCTCGCGGCCGCCGGGGATTACCTGGCGCTGGAAAACGCCGCCGGCCAGACCGTTGACAGGGTGACCTGGCAGAGCGGGGCGGCTTACAGCCTGTATAATTATAAAGCCGCGCTCGTGTCCGCCGCCGCTTACGCCGCCGGCGGCGCGGCCAATTCCATCGGCCGGCGGCCGGCGGAAGGCGCCGATACCGGCTCCGACGCCTCGGATTTCGCGGCGACGGCCGCGGCCACCCCGCTGTCCAGGAATAACGGCGCGGGAGGCGGCGCCGCCAATACGCTTTCATATCCGGCGGTCGGCCAGATCCTGCCCAGGAAATTCCCGTTGCGGCTGACGCTGGGCGCGGATTCCTCCGGCGGGACCGCCGACAACCTGGCGCTGATACGTACCGGCGGCGCCGCCGACAACTATTCCCCGCATATCTACCGGCTGGGGGACATAGGCTTCGACCCGGCCTCGCTTGCAGCCCAGGCCACGGTCCAGACCGGTGTTTCTTTCGCGGACCAGGACGGCAGGCCGCTGGTCAACGGCGCCGTGTACCGCCTGCTCTTCAACAGCGATTCCGCCGCCGCCTCGGCTCCGCTGATAACGCTGGCCACGGCAACCTATGACGCGGGCGTCCACACCTCGTACGCGCAGGACACCTCCCCGCGCAGGATCAATGAGGACGCCAGGGACGATGTTTTGAAGTTCAGCGTCTCGAATAACAGCCCTTCCGGCTATAACCCGGTCGAGATAGCCACGGTCACGGTCAGGCTGCTGGACTCCGCCCTGAACGCCCTGACCACCCTCCAGGCGCGGAATATTTTCAGCGCCGTCATGGTCGCCAGGGATTCCGTATCCGGGTCCACGGGCGCATACGAGTCCGGCATAGACATAGGCACCATAGCCTACCTGGCGAGCGGCTCCATCTCCCTGGACGCGCAGGGCGTTCAGGTAATACCGGTCCTTTTCCCGGGAAGCGCGGACTCTTCGATAACGGCCCTTTCCACCGGGACATTCTTTATCGTGGCGCAGATCCAGCCGAACGGCGCGTCCCAGGCCCCGAACGTCTTCAGGGTGGAGTTCGATCCCGGCTCCGGCCTGGTCCTGCTGGACGGTCCCAGCGCCCAGCCGCAGGACCCCGGCGCTTCTTCCCCGGTGCAGACGGCTTCCTCCACTATCATCACCCCGGCCAAACCGCCGGCGGGAACCATCTGGCCCTATGACGCCGGAGCCGCGGCCGGCGTTGAAACTGTCGTCGGGAGTTACAGCGGCGCCGCTCTGAGCACTTCGGCCTATTATTCCATGGGAATAGACGGGGCTGTAAGGGCTTTCAATTACATGGGAGGACTTAAGTGGATCTTTAACACTTCTCCCGTTTCCCCCATACGGTCCGCGCCGTGGGTTGAAGAGGAAGCCGGCGGGGTATACGTGTATTTCGCCGCGGACAACGGCGATGTTTACAAGATCAAAGATAACGAGACAAGCTCCGCCCAGGCCTGGAAGAGGAGCCTGGGGGCGCAGATACGCTCGGGCATGGTAACTTCGGGAACCAGGCTTTATTTCGGGGCGTCGGACGGCAGGGCCCGCTGCCTGAATAAGGCCGACGGCCTGGATTGCGCCGGCTGGCTTTTCGACGCCGGAATAAACGCGGCCGTATCCGGCACTCTTTCCCTGGACGACTACACGCCCGGGCTGAATTCCGGCTGGGTGGGCCTTGAGAACGGCAAGGTGGTCAGGCTCAAAACCGCCGACGGCACGGTGTCGGCGGACGGCTTCACCACCGGCGGCGCCGTCAAATCCTCGCCGTTCGTGGACGCGGGCTGGGGCGGCGCGAACAATAATCTCTATGTAACTTCCACCGACGGCAAGCTCTATGCGAGGACCGCGGCCAACCTGAACACGCTGCCGGCGAACTGGGGTGATTTTACCACCAGCCCGCCCAGCCCCATTTATTCGTCTCCCTGGATAGCCACTCTGGGCGCCCCGGCCAGGAAATACGCGTTTTTCGGCGACGAGAGCGGAGATCTTTATAAAGTCGACGCTTCCAGCGGCGCCCCCGACGGCCTTATCTGGAAATTCCAGGCCCAGGGCGCCATAAGGACGATGCCGGTGGTTTTTGGCGGCTATGTTTATTTCGGGACGCTCGACGGCTATGTCTACGCGCTCGACGCCGTTACGGGCGCGTTAAGGAACGGCTGGCCGGTTTCCCTCGGCGGCGCGGTGAGAGGGGAACTTATGATCGAAATAATGGCCGCCGGGCCGGACGTTCTGGTGGCCGGCGCGAGCGACGGAAAAACTTATATGCTGGAGATAGGGCCATGAGAACCGCTGGAGGAGAGATGAAACTCTTTAAATTTTTCAGGCTGTTCCTGCCGGCGGTCTGCTGCTGGCTGCCGGCCGCCGCCGTGTGCGCCGGAGACTGGCCGGGTTTCAGGGGCAACGAGCGGCGGACCGGCTATGTGAGGGAGCAGGCGGCCCCGCCGCTGGCCGGGGCCTGGGAATTCCAGATACAGGGGGACGTGGTCTCCTCCCCGGCCGTCTATGACGGGATAGTTTACGTCGGCGCGAGGTCGGGCAGCCTGTACGCTTTGGACGCCAAAACAGGGGAACTGCTCTGGGATTATTCCACCGACGGCTGGATAGATTCGAGCCCGGCGGTTTCCAGCGGCACGGTCTACGCCGCAGGCAGGGACGGGAATCTGTACGCTTTTGACAGGCTCAACGGCGGCCTTCTGTGGCAGGCGGCTCTCGGCGCCCCTTCCGTCTCCTCCCCGCTTGTTTTCGGGGGGAAAGTCTACGTCGGGACGGGGGCGCCTGGCGACAGATTGAAAGTTTATGATTCCGCCACCGGAAAGTTCCTCTGGGAATACAAGGCCAGCCAGCCCGTTGATTCTTCGCCGGCGACGGACGGGAGCGGGGTCTTTTTCGGTTCGAACGACGGGAGATTGTACGCCCTGGACATGGCGTCCCGCTCCGGGAAATGGGGCTCTCTGGGGCAGACCTACGGGACATACGGTATAATGACGGCGGCCGTCTCCAGCCTGGCGGTATACGCGGTCCCCTCCGGCAATACGGGCGAGCTGTATAAACTGGATCCCTCGACCGGAGGCCGGCTCGGCATCTACGAGCCTTATTCCGCGGGTTCCGGCCTGATGGAAACGGCCTCCCCGGTTCTCGCCGGGAACCGGATATATTATTCCGCCGGCAACTCTCCCCACACTTTATACTGTCTGGATTCGGACGGTCTGGGCCTGGTTTCAAGCGCCCCGGTGCTGGGAAACACCTCCGTGTTCGGCATGCCTTCCTCCCCCGTCATGGCCGGCGCCGTTATCTATACCGGGACCGCGGACGGAAGGCTTGTCGCCATAAGCAGTTCGGGGGCCGTCCTGCAGGAAATAATGCTGCCTTCCTCCTCCCACTCTTCGCCCGCCGTCTCCAACGGCCGTGTCTTCATCGGGACCATGGGCGGGAAGCTCTGGGCCTATAAGGCCGCTAAGATCGCCTCCATTTCAAGTCCCAGGGAGTATGAGCTGGTTAAAGACACCATAACCATAAGGGGCTACGTCAAAAACCCCGCGCTCAGCGGCTATAGCCTCGAATACGGCGCGGGCGCGGATCCCGCCGCCTGGACTTTAATAAGTTCGGCGGCGGCTTCCGCCGAAATTGAGAACGGGATACTGGGATACTGGGCCACGCAGAGCTCCCCCAACGGGCTCTACACTATCAGGCTGAACGTCCTTCCCTCCCAGCAGGATAACTTCGCGCTGGCTACCGTCAGGGTCAATTACCCGCCGGGTCCGCCCTCCGGTCTTGCCGCTTCCGATGTGCTCAACGACGCCGGAAATAAAATTCAGCTTAACTGGACCCCGTCGGCTTCTCAGGTGGCCGGCTACAGGATCTACAGGAGTTCGTACGGCGTTTTCGGCCTTCTCTCCGAAGTCAGCTCCAACACCGTTTCTTTCACGGATACGGCCGCGCCGACCGGCGTGCTGTTCACCTACCTGCTCAGGGCTTATGACGGTTACGTGGAATCGGCGGATTCGAACCAGGCGGCGGCGGCATCAATGAACGACAACCCGCAGGGCGACGCGGTCCCGCCTGCCGCGATAACGGATCTTGGCGCGGCGACCGGCGCGAAAGGCGGAAATGCCGTCCTGAACTGGACCGCGCCGGGAGACGACGGCAATGTGGGCATGGCGGCCGGCTACGCAATAAGATATTCGACGGATCCCGGATTTGACTGGGCGGGGAATTTTGACGGCGCGGCCTTATGGAAAAGCTCCAGGGCCGCCGCGGGAGCCGCCGGGACCGCCGAAACCGAAACGGTGGCGGGGCTTTTCGGCGGCGTGACATACTATTTCGCGATAAAAGCGGCCGACGATATCCCCAATCTAAGCCCGGTTTCGAGCACGGCCGCGGCCTGGGCCGCGCTCGATCCCGTTGCGCCGGGCGCGCCTTCCGGGCTGACGGTCACCGACACCGGAGGGGACCACGGCGGCCGGCTGACGCTGGGCTGGACCCTCTCCCCGGACGACGGAGCGGGGGCGGCCGACGTCTACGGCTACAAGGTTTACAGGAGCCAGGCCGCCGGCCAGTATGTTTCCAGCGCGCCCTACGCCGTAACCGCCGCCGGGGAAACCGGCTATCTGGACGCCGCCGCGCCGGTAAACCTGAAGTTCTATTACACCGTTGCGGCTTTCGACAGCAGCAATAATTCCATGCCGTCGGGCGAAGCGGGCGGCGTTTCGGCCGATAATTGGCGGTTTTTCGACGCCTCCCAGGGCGGCTCCGTGCGGCTGGCCGACGGTATGGAGGTAAGCATACCCCGCGGTTCCGTAAACCAGAACGACAATATACTTGTCACGCGGCTGAACCCCGCCACCTACCAGCCGCTCTTTTCCGCGAAGGCGAATACGCAGGTCCGGCCCACTAACGTGGTCTACGAGATAAAATTCGAGGATCCCGGCACGAAGCTGACGGGAAAAGCCGGGATCACCCTGCCCTACACCGACGCGGATATCGCCGGGCTGGAAGAGGAGAATCTCAGGATATACTCCCTTTCCGGGAGCAACTGGATACTGAACAACACCTCGGTGGTGATGGCGGATGTCAATAAGATAAAAGCCGAATCGGACCATTTTTCAGTGTTCGGGATAATGCAGTACGTGCCTTCCGGCGCGCTTATGACCGACGGCGCCGTGTACACCTATCCCAACCCGGCCAAAGGCGATTCGCTCACTTTCAAATTCTATCTCGCGTACAAGGCCTCGGTGGCCATAGACGTTTATAACGTGGCCGGCGAGAAAGTGGCCGGGCTTTCCAAAAGCAACTGCCCGGCGGGCCTGACTTCGGAAATAGTCTGGAACGTGAAAAACATCGCCAGCGGGGTCTATATCTACCGCGTGCGGGCGGAAAGCGCCTCCGGCTCGAAGACGGTGACGAAGAAACTGGCTATAATACATTGATCGGAGCCGGAGTTTTACCAGGAAGATATTTATGAAAACCGGGAAATTTATAAAAGCGGCGTCTATAGTCTTATTCTGCCTGTCTCCCGTTCATGCCGCGAAGATCCATCCCGGCGCCGGCTCCACCTCGGCCGCTTTCCTTAAGATACCGGTGGGGGCCCGGGCGGTGGCCATGGCCGGGGCTTTCACCGCCGTTTCCGACGATCCCTACGCCGTTTACTGGAACCCGGCCGGCCTGGCCTATCTTAAGGATAAATCGCTCGCTTTCACGCATAACGACTATTTTGAAGGGCTTAAACAGGAATTCATTGTTTATACGCTTGAGGGAAGCAGATTGCCGCCATTCGTGAAGACGGCCGCCCTGCGCAAGGGGGTATGGGGGCTGGGGCTGAATTACTTCTACACGCCTAAGGACCTGGAGCGCAGGAGCGGACTGAACGAAAGCGATCCGCTCTACCCCATCTCGCCGGCGGAGGGAACCTTCAGGGCTTACGATCTGGCTTTTTCGCTGGGTTATGGTTTTGCCTATGATCCTGACACTAATCTCGGCGCGGCCGTCAAATTCATAAACCAGAACATAGATAATGAATCCGGCTCGAGCGCCGCCCTGGACCTGGGGGTGACCCGGTCTTTCAACTGGCGCGGCCGCCTGTTCACGGCCGGCGCCGCGGCGCAGAATATCGGCCCCGGCATCAAGTTCATCTCCAGGCGCTACGCTCTTCCGTTCACGCTGCGGGCGGGCCTAAGCCACCGCCTGCCCGGGACCGGGGCGCTCGTCAGCCTGGATATCTCCAAGTCAGCGGATAATTATCCCTTCTTCGCGCTCGGGCTTGAGCAACTGCTGACGGACAGGCTTGTCCTGCGCTCCGGCTACCGCTACCGGCTGCACGGCAACGAGCTCGGGGCCTGGTCCGGCTTCTCGGCGGGACTTGGTCTCGCCTTTGACAGATTTTCGCTGGATTACGCCTTTTCGCCGTTCGGCGAGCTGGGTAATTCCCACCGCTTCTCGCTCGCTTTCAGATTCGGTAAAAAAGAGCGCCCGGAGCTCAGGACGGTCCGCGATACGGTGCTGGCTTCTGAGCGTCTGACGTCCGCCAGGCTTCACGCCTATGCGGTTACGGCCAGGGCGCTCAGGTTGTCTCCGTCGGGAGTGCAATACCGGATAGACGGGGTTTCGCCGGATTCCCCGGCGCCGAACCTGAGTTTCAGGATCCTGACCCGCGGAGAACCCCCGGCCGCTTTCACCGTGGCCGAGGGAGAGCTGCCGGAGAAGCTCGCGCTCAGCCTTCCCAAAGAGGCCAGGGTATGCGGCTCGCTTCAGATGCTGGCCGGACTTGGGAACGTCCAGGGCGAAATCACAATGGAATTCCGTCTGTCCGGAGCCTGCCGCGCCCCGGAAGCGGAGGCTGAACTGCTGTACCTGACGGCCGGCGGCTGGCTGACGGTGATTCCGGAAAAAATATCCGAATCCGAGACCGGCGTTTATTTCCGCGCCCAGGTCCCCCAAAGCACCCACTACGTGATCGCGGTTAAACAGTGAACTTAATATTCGCCTAATGTCCCTGTTTTCCTGGCCCGCCTGACCGAGAGAGAAAATAGCCAGGCGCCGGCCGGGAGCAGGACCAGGTCGAAAATAAAAAGTATCAGCAGGTCGCCTTTCAGCTCCGAAAGGCGCGCCCCCTTGTGCACGGCCAGCTGGAAAGCCCGCACGGCGTAAGTGACCGGCAGAAGTTTAGCGACCGCCAGCAGCCAGCCCGGCAGCACCGCCACAGGGAAGTAAACCCCGCCAAGCAGCCCCTCGAAATTATTCAAAACCCAGGCCAGCGGGTTCCCGCGCTTGAACAGCACCACGAAACAGGAAGAAATTATCCCGAGCGCCGCGAAACAGGCGGCCGAGAGCGCGAAAACCAGGGCGGCCGCGGGCCAGTTGGCCGCCGAGAAATCGAGCTTGAAAATAAAGATCCCGGCCAGCGCGTAAACCAGCAGTTCGAAGCTGGCGAACAGGAAGTTCCAGGCGGACATGGCCGCCAGGAAGGGGCCCGTCTTAAGGGGTGTTGAAAGGGAGGCTTCGAGCGTGCCCTGCGTCTGCTCCAGCCGCAGCCGCCCGGCATAGGAGCCGGCCCCGGTTCCGATATAGCCGAAGAAAGCTATGGCCGTGAACACATAAGTGAAGTAGCCGGTACCGTAAGGTTCCAGGTGCGGGGCCAGGCCGCCGCCGAAAAGTTTGCCTATAAAATAAAATACGGCCAGGTTGGCCAGCGTGGCCAGAGCGCCCAGCGCGAAAGAAAGCCGGTAGCTTTTCTCCGCCAGGAAATCCCTGCGGATGAAAGACCGTATTATGCGGGCGGCGCTCATTTTTTGCCCCCGTTCACGATCTTTCCCGCTTCCATGGCTATTACGCTGTCGGCCGCCTCTCGCAGAAGTTCTGGGGTATGGCTGGAGACCAGGACCACGGAGGTCTTGCCGGCCTCTTTTATCAGCCCAAGCAGGCCCCTGCAGGCGGTTTTATCCAGGCCGCGGAAGGGCTCGTCGAGCAGGAGCAGGGGGTGGCGGCGGGAAAAAGAGCGTATCAGCGAAACTTTCTGCATATTCCCTTCGGAGAGGCGGTCGAAGCGCTTTCCCAGGTCCGCCTGCGAAAGCCCCAGCCTGTCGGCCAGAAGCTTCGCCCGCTCCAGCGCCTGCGCCGCGGAAAGGCCGGCCAGCGCGCCGAAGAAGCGCAGGTTCTCGGCCGCGCTCAGCCGGAAGTAAAAAGCCCGCGGGTTGGAGGGGCAATAGACAGAAAGCTCTCTCAGGCGCCCGGCGCCCACCGCCGTGCCGTCCGCGAGTATCGCTCCCCCGTCGGCTTCGATCACTCCCGCCAGGGTCTTGAAAAGAGTGGTTTTGCCCGACCCGTTGGGGCCTTCCACCCCCAGGACGCCGGGCCCGGCCTCCAGGTCCAGCCCCGCCAGGGCGCAAAGCGGGGCGCTCCCGGAAAAAAGCGGCGCTGGAAAGATCTTGATAAGCGCCCTGGCTTCTATTTTCATAAGAGTATGATAGCACAGGGCGGAGGGGGGAGGGTAGGGGGAAAAGGCCCGCCCCGGCGCCGTCCCGCTGGCCGTTCCACATTGAAAACAGCCCTGAATATGTAATAAAATATAAATAAGAGCCTTTCCGCCCTTACAAAGCGGAAAAGTCCGTGTTTTATTTCCATGGAGGATACAATGAGAATACACATAGTGGCCCGCAAGATCAAAATGACCAAGCCCGTAAAGGATTTCATCGAGGCCAAACTCGCGAAGCTTCACGAATACCTCGAGAATATAGTCTGGGCTCAGGTGATCGTTTCCGTGGAGAAGAAGATCCACTCCGCCGAGGTGATAGTGCACGCCGGCCACCAGACCATGAAGGCCGCCGCCGCCACCGACGAAATGTACTCCGCCATCGACAAAGCCATGGACAAGATGGAAGTGCAGATAAAGAAGTACAAAGAACGCTTTACCGACCACCACGCCACCGAGACCGTGGACATGGGCGAGTTCACCACCCTGGTGGGGCCCGAGATCCGCTTCTCCGTCGTGAAGGACGTCCCGCTCAAGCCCATGAACAAGGAAGAGGCCGTGATGGAAATGGAAAAGCTCGGCTACAACTTCTGG
>CAZUQT010000004.1:0-49284 GCA_964622585.1 uncultured Elusimicrobiaceae bacterium
GACCGTGCCGATGATGCGCGGGTTACTTGAAAACATGTTCCGTGTCCATGAACGGCGCACGTTGGCCATTGTCGGCCTTGCGCTGGGAAGTTGGATCGGGGGTGAGCATGTTTCGTGGTCGTTAAAGAGCCTGGCTGCGGTCTCGCCGTATCCGTTCGCCGTGTTTTCGCCGGGCAGTGTTCATGAAGAGATCATTGAGATGATCAGGAACGCGGAACCGTTCATCGACCAGTTCCTGATATTCCTTTGTCCGTCAGCGATCCGGCACCTGCATTTGAAGGCGGAGGAGCGCGGGATCAAGCTGCCCCATGGCCGGTTGCGTTATATGGTGTTGGGCGAGCCCTTTCCCGAGTCCCTTCGGATCGGTCTCCAATCCGCTTCGGGAGTTCCAGAGAGCGAGCCGGTGATCGTGTCCATGTATGGGAGCGCCGATACGGGGTTTCTCGGCGTGGAAACCCCGGCGACGGCCTTGTTAAGGCAGGCTTTGACCGGTGATCCGGAACTTGCGGAACAATTCGGCGTTCGCGGCGTCGTCCCTCATTTTTTTCATTTCACCGCGTCAGACGTCTATCTGGAAACGATTAACGGAGAATTATGCGTGACCCGCTGGCAAGGCATTCCCTTGATCCGATACAACCTGCATGATGTGGCCGAACTGATATCGTGGAAAGCCGTCTCCGGGGCGGTGTCACAGATGAACGCCCGGTTCCCGCTGTTGGCCGGAATCTGCGGTGATGCGGGGCTGCCGGATCTGATCGCGATCTCAGGGCGGTCTGATGGCTGCCTGATCCTATGCGGTACTAATATCACCGAAGCCATGCTGGATGAGGCGGTTCGGGCGAAGTTATTGGCGAAATGGCTGACCGGCGTCTACAAGGCGGGGATAAAGTATGAGAACGACCGCCAGTACCTTGAGTTCGATCTGGAATGGCAGCGGGATGCGGCGATGGATGCGGCGGCTATGGATCTCGTGTACGCTCTGCTCGTGCAAGAACTCGGCCGGGCCCAGCCCGAGTTCCTGGATGATTGGAGAAATGTGTATCACGCCTGGGATGGTGATGCGGCCAAGCGTATTCTCCGGCTCAACCCGGTTCGCTGGCCAGGGATGTCGGCCGCTTTGGAAAAGTCTAACAAGCACCGGGGAATACGAAGATGAGCTCCAAGGCCGCTGCGCAATCGCCTGACATATCACCGCCGGAGACCGGTCGGTTCCGGTTCCCGGTCTGGTCGGGATTCTTCTGGGGATTTGCGGAGGCGACGGTGTTCTTTATCGTGCCGGACGTGCTCATCACGCTGGCCTGTTTATTGTCGGTCAAACATGGTCTGAAGCAGCTGGGGGCCGTGCTGGCCGGTTCGCTCGCGGGAGGGATCCTGATGTATTTAGCGGCCATAGGCCATCCGTCACAGATGATCAGGCTTGTTGAAGCTGTTCCGTTTATCCGTCCGGAGATGTTCGGGACCGTTAGTGCTGATCTGGCGGCGCATGGGGCATGGGCTCTTTGCCTGGGACCGCTTTCGGGTATTCCATATAAAATATATGCGGTCCTTGCGCCGGCCCACATTTCGCTGATCCCATTCGTTTCGGTGAGCGTCCCGGCCCGCCTGGAGCGGTTATTGGCGAGCTTTGTGCTGTTCGCGGTCATCGGCCTGTTGTTCAGGAAGTTTTGGCCGGGACGGCGTTCGACGGCGCTGGCTGTGTTTCTAATATATTGGCTGGTGGTCTATGGATTCTACTGGAATAAGATCTGATGCTTCCGCGCATTTCCGTCCGGGGCCGTATGCGTGGTTTGCCTTGGTACGGACCACGGCGGCCCTGCTAGGGTGTGGTTCCTTATTGAAGGGCCGGCTTTTGGCTGGAGGCGCGGCGCTGGTCTTGTGCGTCTGGTGGGATGCCGTGTCCGGGTGGATCGGGCGGCGGCGGTTATGGGTTAAGTCGCCGTCGGATGTTCAGGTAGAAGGGTTCGCTGACTCCGTTTGTTTTGTGCTGGCGCCGGCGTTGCTGGCGGCCGCCGCGGTCGGATACAGAGTTGTTGCTATGCTTGTTCTCCCGGTGTTCGTGTCGGCGGGGATCTGGCGTTTATCGCGCTTTAATATCGAGGGTTTAGCCGGGCGGGGATACGCCGGGCTGCCGGTTACCTACAACGGGTACCTGGTGCCGGTTGCCGTGTTGCTGCAACAACGCCTGACGGGACTTCCTGAAACGGTGTGGTTCGCATTGTGTCTGGGAGTAATATCGTGGCTCATGGTCAGCCGGCGTTTCGTAACGCCGGAGCTATAAGGATGCGTCATGCGTGATCTGCAACTGAAAGAATTGGCGATTCTCGGCGGTAAATTAATTTTTGGCAATAAATTTCTGGCGCTATCCCCCTCATGGCCGCGTGACCAGATGCTGGCGTGGCAGTTTAACCGGATAGTAAGTCTCGTGACGCGGGCATACAACGAGATACCTTTTTACCGGGATCTCTACTCCGGCTGCGGGTTCTCCCCCGGCGACCTTAGATCCTGGGCCGATTTCCACCGCCTGCCCGTGGTCACCAAAGACCAGGTCATCGAGAATTACCCGGCCCGGATGCTGAAGCCCGGCCGCGACATGGATTCCCTGATCGTTTCCCGAAGCAGCGGCTCCAGCGGCAAGGTGCTGGATATAGCGTATGACAGCGCGGCGATGGTGACCTATATCCAGGCGGGCCTGCGGCTTTATCGGATGGGGTTCGATTACCGGCCCTGGCACCGCCAGGTCTATGTTTATACATCGCCATATCCGATAAATTCCTTGTTCGGTCTCTATCCGGCGTGTTTCGTCAGTACCCTCTCGCCGGTTCCCGAAATCCTCGCGGCATTGCGCAGGCATCGGCCTCATTTGCTCGTTTGCTATCCATCCCATCTCAAGCAGATAGCGCAGAGCCTTACTCCCGGCGATCTTGAACTGATCCAGCCGAAGTTTATTTCGGTCAATTCCGAAATGTCTACGCAGGCTGAACGCGATGCTATGGCAAAAGTGTTCCAGTGCCCCGTTCTGGACGAATACTCGTCGGAAGAGTTGACGCGGATCGCCGCCCAATGCCTTTGCGGGACACACCATTTGTTCGAAGACATCAATTATATCGAAACTCTGGACGCGGACGGACACCCGACCTCCGGTGAGGGCGTTATTGTGGGCACAAATTTGCACAACAACGCTATGCCGATGATCCGTTATCGCCAGAATGATCTTGGAACCATCGGTGAGGCCGGATGCCGGTGCGGCCGGAGGTTCCGGACATTGGTCGGTTTGCAGGGACGCAAGAATGACAGTTTTATAATGCCATCCGGGCGCATCCTCTCCTCCGGGTTCCTGCTCGACGCGACCTATGAGTTCCTGCTGGCCTATAGCGCCGCGGTACGGGATTTCTGCCTGATCCAGGACACAAGAAGCGCCGTGCGGCTGCAAGTGGTTCCCGGCGCAGGCTGGAACGAACGGATCGCGGGGGCGATCACCGCCCGGTTCGGTGAGTTGCTGGAGCCGTCGGTCACGGTCGCTCTCGATCTGGTAGACGTCTGCGAGAAAACGCGGACCGGAAAACGGAATCCGATCATCAGCAAGGTGGACGTGATGACGGCGGGGGGAGCGTGTGAAGCAGACTCAAGCGGCGGACTCTGAGGCAGGCGGAGGCTGGAAGGGGGCTGTGAAGGATATCGCGGCTATGCTGTTGGCCGGATGTTTTCGTGTCCTGACGGGTGCGACTCCACGGTTCGGCGCCGCGTTGCCCGAGGGCGGGCAGTTCATCTTTTACGCAAACCACACCAGTCACTTCGATGCCGTAGTTTTGTGGGCGCTCTTACCGCCGGGGCTTCGCGCCCGCACAAGACCCGTAGCGGCAAAGGACTATTGGATGAAGGGGCCGCTGCGCAAGGCTTTGGCTTATCATGTGTTCAAGGTTGTGCTGGTTGCGAGGGGGTGTGACCATTCAGATGCCGATGCGGCGTCGGAATTTCGCGCCGTTCATAGATCGCTTATGAATATGTCGGATGCGATTATCTCCGGCGCCTCGCTGATCTTGTTCCCCGAGGGAACCCGCGGGGATGGCGAGACAGTGGCGCAGTTCAAGAGCGGCCTGTATCATCTGGCCAGGATGCATCCCGGTATTCCGCTTGTTCCGGTCTACATGGAGAACCTGAACCGGATACTGCCGAAGGGCGAACAGCTTATAGTTCCGCTGATCTGCAAGGTTCACTTCGGGGCGGAGATACTATTGTCTGAAAACGAAACAAGATCCGCTTTTCTGGATCGCGCGCGACGGGTAATGGAGGAACTTAACAAATGAACCGGATATGGATGAATATAGATCCTCAGATGGAGTGGCTGTTCCTCGGATTGGTAGGCGTTTTGGTCGTGGCTGCCGCTACGGGATTTGTCCTGTCGCGTCTGGTGACGGGCGAGTCCGGCCGCGCGGTCGTGGCGAATCTGAACGCCCGGGTCCGGGCCTGGTGGGTCATGGCGCTATTGTTCGCCGCATCTTTGGGCGTAGGCAGTCTGGGAACGGTTCTGCTGTTCGGGATGGTTTCTTTTCTGGCGCTTCGCGAGTTCATTACGCTTGTGCCGACCCGGCAGGCTGACCATCGGGCTCTTTTTTGGGTTTTTTTTATTTTTACACCGCTGCAGTACTGGCTTATCGGGATGCGATGGTACGAGTTATTCTCTATCATGATTCCCGTATATGCCTTTCTATTCCTTCCTGTGCGCATCGCCTGGACCGGGGACACGGAGCGATTTTTTGAGAGGGCCGCCAAGATACAATGGGGACTGATGATCTGCGTTTATTGCGTCAGTTATGTGCCGGCGCTGCTCACGCTGTCCATTCCGGGATATGAGGGGCAGAACGCCAAGCTGGTGTTGTTCTTTACGATCGTAGTTCAAATGAGCGATGTTCTGCAATATGTGTTCGGTAAAACCATGGGCAGTCACAAAATTGCGCCCAATATCAGTCCCAACAAGACGTGGGAAGGTTTTATGGGCGGGGTCCTGTCGGCGACGGCGCTGGGCGCCGGCTTATGGTGGGCGACGCCTTTTTCGCCCTGGCAGGCGGCCCTCCTCTCTTTGCTGATTTGTCTTATGGGGTTTGAGGGTGGCTTGTGCATGGCGGCGATCAAACGGGACAGAGGGGTAAAGGATTTCGGCAATATGCTGGCGGGCCATGGCGGAATTCTGGACCGGATCGATTCCATCTGTTTTGCAGCTCCCGTGTTTTTTCATGTTGTGCGTTATTACTTTACCACGTAATGTTCCGCCCAATATGACCGCCAAACGCAAATCCTCCCCAGCCAATCCAGGTCCATATACGTCGTGCGTGCGCAGCCGGTCAATTGTGAGTATTTAAAAGGAATCAGTTTGCGCGGCGGCTTCAAAGCGCTTGGGCGCGGGGCGGCGGTGAAAGAGACACGGGCCTGGTACCTGCGGCAGCATAAGAAGCGTGCAAGCCGGATGGAAGGAATAATAGGACTTGGAAAAAACAGGCCTGTGCTGGGCAGGGCGAAGTACCGCATGCAGGCGGAGAGGAGACGTGTGTGCGCCTTGGGTTGCTGGCAATGAACCTAAGCACGGCGATGATGAAAATAGAGGCAAAAGCGATGGCGTAAGAAGCCAGGCCGATAAAACCGAGAACAAAAGCGGAGGAAAATACTTTCCGGAAATGTTTTTTTGTCTAAAATCGGCCTCCAGAATTTTTCAGCGGCCCCTAGTTGGTCCGGCGGTTAGGTAGCGGTTAGAAACCCTTCGGGACTTCAGGCGGTTTTTGCTCTATATTATTTTTATAACGAAGCAGCCATTGGAGGTGGTGTTATGAGGACAAAAACAATAATGCTGGCACTTTTGGCGGTAACCGCGGGCGTCTTCGCTTATACGCCCCCACATAACGCTACCCCGTCCGACCTGAGGGATGCGGTGGCCGACCGCGCTATTGACACGCTGAAAACCGAGGCCGGCGCGGAGGCTTCCGGTGTCAGTATTACGAAGCCGGATATAAAGCCGTTCTATGTCGAGACCGGCTCCAGAAAGGCTCCAGGCAATAAGGGTTATGTGGCCGGGACGGATTCGGTAGCCGGCGTGCCTGTAAAGCCGGTGGTGTTCAACACCATCCCCGGCGGAAAGTTCACCATGGGGACGGACACCGGCGAAAAAGGTTTTGAAGATGCCAAGCCGATCCATGAGGTTGCCATCAAAACCTTTGATATGTCCAAAACAGCGGTTACCGTAGAGCAATACGCGGAATGCGTGATCAAAGGCGCCTGTACGGAACCGGGCACCGGCGATTATTGCAACTGGGGCAAGCCCGGCCGCCAGCTTCACCCTGTGAACTGCGTGAACTGGGACCAGGCGCAGGCTTATGCCAAGTTCAAAGGCGCGCGGCTCCCCAGCGAAGCCGAGTTCGAGTATGCGGCCACAAGCGGCGGCAAGAATCAGAAATACCCCTGGGGCGATGATGAGCCGACCTGCGACAAGGCCGTGATGTATGGTAACGACGGTTTCGGTTGTGGTAAAAACAGCACGATGCCGGTGTGTTCAAAGCCTGCCGGTAATACCGCGCAGGGTTTGTGCGATATGGTGGGGAATGTCTGGCAGTGGATGCAGGATAAATACCAGGATTCATACAAGGGTGCGCCTGTTGACGGCAGTGCGTTTGAAGCTGCGGGCTCCGCCCGGGTGATGCGTGGCGGTTCCTTCGGCAGCAATGTCGCCAGGTACCTGCGGGCCGATTTCCGCTTCTACGGCGGCCCTGGCGACCGCGTCGGCGGCATTGGGTTCCGCCTCGTGAGGTCCAGTCGTTAACTCTTGGACACTTGTCCAGTTGGTCCTTGGACATGAGCTGTTGCGATAAATCGGTATTATGAGTGAACGCTAGATCAGCGGGATAAAGGTGATCTTATGAAAACCAGAATAGTATTGATCATTCTCATCGCGGCAACCGTCGGCGTGTCCGTTTACACGCGGCCGCACAATGCCCTGCCCTCCGATCTGCGGGACGCGCCTAATTCAAACGCCTCCGCGCTCGGGCAGCTTGACACCTCCGGTCGGGATGGGGGAGGCTCCCTGCCTGTCCCGGTTCCTGCGCGGGCGGCTAAAGACGGTTTTGTTGCGCCCGCGAAACTGACGGTGCGCGATGTTACTGGCGTAGTCGCAAAACTCCAAAGGCCGGCGCCGCCGATGAACTATATATTGGCGCACATGAACGGCGCCGGATTCAATGCGAATGCCTGCGTCGGCAGATACGCGTCGGACATGGTATTCCTCGCGTCCGAAAGAAGCTTCCAGTCAACTGCGCGGGACCTTGCCGGGTATGATTTTATCGCCGATATACTGGTCACAAGAGATGTCCTGCCCGGCAATCCTAAAATGACGCTTTTGGGCGACGGAACGTGGGATTTCATTGTGGTAAAGCTCGCCGGGCTGCCGCCCGTACTGGCCATGGAGGCGGAATTGCGCGCGAACCGCTTAAGCGTGATGACCTGTTACGACGTTAACAGGGAACATTTTCTCCTGGTCCTGGCGCCCAATAATCCTCCCGCGTTAGCGCATATAGAAAAAACCCTGTCAGGATATGACTTCATCAGGGAGATAGAGATGAACCAACGGTTGTACAGCACGCTTAAATCTAACCAATACTGAAAGATGGGAACGGGGATGAGGAAGTAATTCCAGGAGGCAGCATTATGAAAATCAAAATAACGGCATTTATAACCGCGAACCAGGTTGAAGTAATTGCCTTTTTGTATTTTTTTTAGGCAGTTGCGGTATATTAGTATATGCAGACGCTGACCGGAATGGGCTTTTTTTAATCAGGCCCGTTCCGCGTGGTGTTTGCCGTCATTGGCTTTTGGATTCTTCTGGAGCGAAGATATCCCGGTGCATAATGAGAACTTCTTCTTTTGAAAGCGTTTTTTTCATGAGGACTTTAGGATGAAGATCCGGACGGCGGCGATCGCCGGGCTTGCGCGGTACAGGGATGAAAGGGTGTTCAAAGCGCTGGAAAACCGGCTGGGTGACAAATCGCAGTCGGTACGCAGCCTGGCCGCCTGACGGCATGAATGCCCCCTTGGACACAATTAAAGGCTGCTGGGAAAAGGCAGCTAAAAAAGACGGGCGCGAATTATTCGAACGGGTCGAACTTATACGCGCGGAGGAAGCCGCCGTTTCCGGTTACAGCCTCCAACTGGCGCAAATACTGGATAACGCCAACGGCTACGCCACGCATGATAAGGGAGAAAACACCGGTTTTTTTCCTTATAGAGACCCGGATAGAAAAATTAAAAGAATTCTGAGGTTTGGTAACTATTCCTGTTCCTAAAATCGCCGGCGGAATAACACGGAGTTTTAGGTCTTATAACTGCCCGCCCCTTCCCTTCCGCCTCATGCCATAACCGCCGGTTTGAGTTAGACTATGATTGTAGCCGGGAATAATATTGGGTTTTCAAAGGAGAAATAAATGAGAAATCTAACAAGAGTCAGTTCCGTAATCGCCTCGGTCGGTATTTTATTTGCGGTTAATAGTGTGAAGGCCGCCGGGTTGAACGATGAGGAAGCCTTCGCTAATTCGCTGGCCCCGTCGGCTTTGACCCAGATAGAGCTACCGAAGTCGGCGCTGCCCACGCAATTGTCGGTGTTATCCGCCTCGGGGGATATATTCTTGAACTTTTCGGAATGCCGGATCGTGGACGCTAAATTCAAAAAGCAACCGACAATCCTTGAGAGCATAGAGCTGCTTTCCGGGTGCATGAAGCAGATGTCCAGGCAGTATAAATCACAGGTCAAGGCGACCCATGCTGCGTTACCTGTCGGCCCACAAGGCGGCTCGCCCTGGAGCATAAAACTTGTTGTTTCAGAAAATTTGCCGGTGGGAAACATGCTCCTTTCCGATCTCAGCTATTCGCTGGAAAAACGCAATCATCAGCTGTTTGGCTATCCGGCGACTCTCGATTTGGGTGGGGCCAATAGAGACTTTTACCAACGGGATTAATGAGTCGTGTTAGGGAATAGTTTGCGGTGTAAATCCGCTCAAGGGTGGGCATTCTACCTGCTGATATTTTTCATGGAACGGCCGGGGGAGGTCCTTTCAAGGGATCTTTTGGCCGAGGCGGTCTGGGGAGCCGGCCCGTTGCCCCGCGCGCGGGGGCTTTGGATATGAGCATCTCGCGTCTCCAGAAAAAACTTGGCCTCACCGGAGCGCGGATAGTCACTGTGAAATCACGCGGATACATCCTGACCGAGTTCCATAAAAACCCTCCGGCGGTTAGGTAGCGGTTAGAAACCCTTCGGGACTTCAGGCGGTTTTTGCTCTATACTAATTGTAACGGAACAGTTATTCGAGGCGGTGTTATGAGGACAAAAACTGCGCCGTTCGTTACAGGGCTTGCCGTGCTGGCTTATTGAGGCCGGCGCCCAAGGTCCGGAGCAGGTGAGCGCAGTCCTCAGGAACGCCGCTATTTCGCTTGATGGCCTGGGTCCCGAGTTTCAGGGAGCGGGGTTTATTATCGCGAGCAGAATAGAAGGTATATATGTTTCCACCGCTTCCGGCATTGTAGATACTATCTAGCAGGGTGTCCCATGAGGAATTATGGCGACAGCTTACCGGAATTGGATATCGGTTTAAATTTAAATAAAGCGCGTAGCCTTAAATAAGGGGCGAGTCGCGGTCCCTTGTTTTTACTATCCGGCGGCTATAATAATGAATTGCGGGGACGGACTGGGGAATTAAAAGACAGGAGCAATAAAATGAAAAAGAGCATGATCGTTGCGCTCGCAGCGCTTGTAGTGGCGGCCGGAGCGGCCGCCGCTAAAGAAGTCAAAACCGGCAAGAGGGACTGCGCGGGTCGCCCGGAGCACGGACAGGCCGGCGCGAAGAAATGCGCCAATAAGATGTGCCCCGAAGCGATGGATGGGGTGGAGACCGCCGCCAGGAACACCCCCGACGGTATCGAGATAACGATGACCGCCAGGAACGCGGAAACGATCTCCAAGCTCCAGGAACTCACCCTGGTCCATTACACCAGCAAGGAAACAATGGAAAAGGACTGCCCCTCGCGCGTGGAAGGCGCCGTGGCCAGGATAGAGAACACCTCCACCGGGGTTAAAGTCTATATCACAGGCAAAACCCTTGCGCACATAAAGAAGATACAGGCCGCCGCCGCCAAGGACCACTCCAAGGCCGGCTGCCCCGAGGAACACGGCAAAAAAGAGGCCAAAGCCTCCAAGAAGTACGCCTGCCCCATGAAATGCGCCGAGTCCGATAAGCCGGGCAAGTGCCAGAAATGCGGAATGAACATGACGGTGAAGAAGTAAATATTCTCCGTATCAGTTTAATTCGGAAGTGAAGAAGGGCCCTTGCTGGCTGTTTTGCGGGTGCGTTCTCCTATACACGCCCCCACAGCGCCATCCCGTCCGAACTTAAGGGACGCGGTTGGTGATTCACCCACCAGCGCAATGAAGGGGCTAAAATCGTCAGTTGGCGCTATAGATGTGGGCTTGCAGGAAGCACTGAGCCCGGACTACGTCTTAGTGCCGTGAACGCTTGATAATGCGGTTCCGATAATTGTGTCGAGCCGTGCCGAAGTAAAAGCGGACACTTTGCCCTCTGTAAAAGCAATGTATGTGTTCAAGACGCCGGTTGTCAGCGTGTAAAACGGGAACCAGGGTCGCAAGATGGTACAATAGGACGTATGATGGGAACGGGTTTTTCGAAACAGCTCATTAAGGCGCGTTCAGCAGCGGGGTTCGACACGGCCTACAAATTCTACCACCGTAACGGCGGCCGACGGCATTTTAAATTCACCTTTGTTCACTACAGCCGTATAGAGCGCGGGGTTTCACTGCCGCGCGCCGAAGGGTTGCAGGGAATTCTTTTGGCTTTGCGTTTTCTGCCCACCGAAGCCGGGGCGAGGGAACTGCTTGTTTCATACCTTCGAAGCGCATTGGGTGGCGGCCCCGCAGCGGATTACATATTGAACCCGCTTTTCAGCGGAGGCGGTAATATTGCCAGTTCCGCAGGTCCCATGGACTGGATAAAAGCCCACAATTCCGTGCACCTTTCTCCTGACGAGTTTTCCGCCATAGCGGCCAGCGAAACAGCCTACTGGTGCGCGGAAGCCCTCTGCAACGATTCCGGGGCGTGGAGACCGGAGGAGCTGGCCGGGAAACTCAATCTGGAAGCCAAAGCGGTAAAAACCGCCTTAGAGAAATTGAAAAAAGCCGGGATAGCCGTTAAGAGCGCCGGCGGCAAATACAAATGCCGCTATCAGGGGAAATTTTTCACCTACCCGGGCCGCCTTGAAGGCATGGATAGATCACTCGCCGCGGTAAAGTCATACTGGGATAAAGCCGGGGTGAACGGCAGGATCTTTTTCGAGCGTGTAGAACTCATCCGCGCGGAGGAAGGCGCCGTTTCCAACTACCGCCTGCAGCTGGCCCAGGCTATGGATGGGGCCAACGCCTACGCCACCCACTCCGGCGGGGACACCTCCGGTTTCTTCCTGATAGAGACACGTATAAAAAAGATACGGAAATTCTGATCAGCAGTCTGCTGGTAACGGTTCCTGTTACTAGAACGCCGCAGGTCATAAAGCGTCCGTTCTAGGTCAAAAAAATCCAATTTTCTTCCCCACAGCCTCATGCGGCGGCCGACAGGCCGCGCTATACTATACCTGTAAGCTGAATAAAGTCAACCAGATATTTAAGGAGAAAAATAATATGAAAAGCGCCAAGTCGAGGTTTCGTGCCGTAGTTTCAGGTTTTATTCTATTAATAGGTCCGGGTGTTGCTTTTGCCGATAGCGCAACGCTTGACCAATTATATGGAGCGGCCGATAATCCATCCGGCATTTATGACGGTGCTGTTGCCCGCGGCGGCTCGCCGGTAGTTGTTACAGGGAACCCGCTAACCGATACCGCTTCTCCCGTATCGGAAGCTTCAGCCGTAACATCAGCGCCTTCAGCGGTAATCCCGCTTACGCGGGCAAAGGATATTAAAGGAAGAGTTCCCGGGCTCAAGGCCGGAGAGAAGAGCGCGGAGGGAGCCGCAGTCGGCGCCGCAGGTGGATTTATGGGCGGTTTTTTGCTCATGATGAGTCCAGCCATAGCGCTCGGCAGCATAATTCCTGTCGCAGGTAAATTACTGGGAGCGGTCCTGTTTGTGCCCGCCGTAGTGGTTGGCGTGGTTACGGCGCTTATCGGTGCTGTAGTCGGGGCGCTTATCCAATAAAGCGCGGGCCTGCAAGTGGCGTGGGGGGCCTAGTAGCTGTAGATGTCCACTAAGGAGGCGGAATAAATGAGACAACTGATCCTAACGGCAGGTCTGATAGCAATGTGGCTCGTAGTAGTTCACGCTGAGAGCGGCGCGGCGCAAGGATACGAAACACTCAGAGATATTCATGGAGCGAGGCAAGCCGGTAAACTGAACCCGGCATTCCTTGGCGACTGGAAGGGACCCTCTCCAGCCGGCGCGGCGCCGGTCTCAGCCGTGCCTGGCTGCCCCGGTATAGATGACATAAAGTCCGAGTGGGTAGAGCACACGGACCCGGATGGCATCCCAGTCCGGATCAAGGAGCATCTAAATTCGCGGCTGGTTCAGTTCAGTCCGATTTTACTGTCAATACACCGCGTCCCCTACTATTTAGGGGTGTCACGCCGCGGAGACCTTCTTGCGCAGGCGGATCTGGAACCAGGCTGCCGGGTAACCGGCACGGTGGCTTATTATGTAATCGGGGAGGAGGGAAATCCTGAAATCAACTTCGATCTCCTCATGTCCGATCCGGGTCGGGAAGAGACTTTGGCTGCACGTTTGGCCGAACTGCGCTGGTTCGATCTTAAAGACGGCCGGCGTCATCGCTGGTACAATCTAAAACTCGCCGCAAGCCGCGGGTGGCTCGTGGACGAGTATGGCCGCCCCACTCCGGACTATAGGCCGATAGAGACATTTACCAACGGGATTAATGAGTTGTATTAGGGAACATTTTCCCGAAGGTGATTCAAAGCGGGAAGGCTCTTGCGAAAGCGGAGGAGATCCTCAGGAACCGGTCGTGACATGCGCATACTTATAGCTGAAGGCGATGAGTTTCTACGGGAGCTTCTGGCGGACTTCCTGTCAGAACTCGGACATAAAACTATAGGCGCGGAAAACGGCAGGGAGCTTGTTAAACTGGCTTTATCAGAGCGGCCGGAACTTGTAATAGCCGATCTGTATATGCCGGAGATGGCGGGTGGTTCCATGATAGCCATGCTTGATATCTATCAGGATCTGGCGGGCATCCCTATAATACTGATCACGGGTGCTACTCCACTGGAACTTTCCAATATTGGAATTCCAAAAGAGATTCCGATTTTGCCGAAGCCGTTTGATTTCGCAAAGGTTGTTGCGGTGGTTGACCGCGTGACGCGCCGCTAAGGTCCTGATGAATACATCTTTTCGCTTGAATTTCATAGCATTTTCCGTTTTGTTGCTGCCGGTCCTGGCTTTTAGTGTCTGCCTGTGGGCGTTCAACAGCAGTTTACCCGATGCCCTGTTTGCAGCCGTAGTTTCAACCGCTCTTGCAGCTTTTTTTGCGGCCAGGGCCATACTGTCCGGCCTGGCCCGGCCTGTGGTAAAGGCGTCTTCGGTCGTAAAAGGTTTTATAGCCGCCGATTACCGGCTTGAGTCTGTTATTAAGAAAGAGGGCTGGCCCGAGGCCGGGAGCCTTATTTCCGGCCTTAACAGGCTGATGCTTGAATTGAGCGCTTACCGTGCCTTCCACCTTAACCAGGTGGTGGAGGACCGCGCCAAGGCCCAGGCGCTGATAGAAACAATAACCGACGGCGTCCTGCTTCTGGACGACCGCGGGCAGCTTATTTATTCCAACAGGAAAGCTCTTAACCTGCTTTGTATCCCGGAACAGGAACCCGGCATTTCGCTGCCTGGGTCCGTGCGGCAGGAAGCCTTTTTAGCGGTCTTAACACGGATTATGTCATCGGAGGAAAACAACCTGAAGGCCGAAGTCGACGTCCCGGTTCCAAGCGAGCCTTTCCTGAGCGGACGATTGGAGGCAAACCTGGAGCCCGCGGTTAAAAGTTTCCGCATCACTTCACGGCACTTCCAGCTGGCGACGCTTAAACGTCCGGGCCGCGTTATAGTCCTGCGCGATGTTACCATGGAAAAGGAAATTGAGAGCGCGCGTGAAACGCTTTTTAATATGATAACCCACGATATGCGGGCGCCGCTTACAAGCATACAGGGCTACGCGCAGATCATAAAAAAAACCGTTCCCCTGGCCCCCGCTACGGAGAAGTGCCTGGATGTAATATTACGCTCTTCCACCCGGCTGAATGGCATGATAGAGGACATTCTCAACACTATAAAGCTTGAGCACGGCGAGATGAAGCTGAATCCTGTAGCTGTTAACGCGGGGGATCTGTGCGCGCGTGTGTTCGAAGTTCACGAACCACTGGCCGCGCGGAAGAATATAAAACTTTCCTTTGTCCCTCCGCCTGAAAAGATAGAGTTCTGCGGCGATATGGCTTTGCTGGAGCGGGTAATAAGCAACCTTGTCGGCAATTCGCTGAAATTCACCGCGCCCGGCGGAACCGTGACCATTTCCTGCCGCCGGGATGCGGGCGTGGCGAGATTCTCCGTCGAGGATAACGGGCCTGGTATCCCGAAAGAGAAGCACGCTGAAATTTTTAAAAAATACGCCCAGCAGGAAGAACATAAATTTATGGGTTTCGGCCTCGGACTTGCCATGTGCAAGCTGGCGGTGGAACTGCATGAAGGGTGCATCTGGGTAGAATCGGAAGAGGGGAAAGGAAGCAAATTCGCCTTTTCCATCCCGGCAAAATAACCTATGGCTAAAATACTTATCGTCGACGACGAGCCCGCTATAAGAGAACTGTTTAAATATGTTTTCGAGGACGCGGGGCACGAGGTGGCGCTGGCGAATAACGGCCTGGAGGCGCTTGACGCGCTTCAGGGCGGCGTCCCGGATTTTATGGTTCTGGACGTCTCAATGCCGGAAATGACCGGGACGCAGATGGTCGTGGAGCTCGGCCGCCGCGCGGCGCGGGACCCGCGGCTGAACAATATCCCATTTGTCGTAATGACCGGAGAAAATTTCATGGAGTCGGAATTGAACAAAGTTTTTTCCGGGGCCCCGGGTTTTGTCTGCTTTTTTCCGAAGATGATATCACCCGAGAGAGTAATTGAGAAAGCGCAAGAGGTTCTCAGGGACCGGCGGTGACATGCACATACTTATAGCTGAAGACGATGAGCTTTTAAGGGCGCTTCTGACGGACTTTCTGTCTGAACTGGCACACGAGGTTAAGAGCGCCGAAAACGGCGCGGAGCTGGTTAAACTGGCTTTAGCCGGGCGGCCTGACCTGGTGATAACCGACCTTCATATGCCTGAGATGGCGGGGGGGTCTATGATCGCCATGCTGGATATGTATCCGGAGCTTGCGGGGATCCCCCTTATAATAATTACCGGCGCAACGGCGGCGGAGCTTCGTGATATGGGAATTCCGAAGGAGATCCCCGTTTTGCCGAAACCCTTTGATTTCGCCCGGATAGCCGCGGCGGTTGACCGCGCGGCACTCCGGGAGAAATAGACAGCCACCTATTCACGCTTTGCTCGTTGACAAAGACCGGCTGCGGGTTATGTAAATTTTCCTCTTTTCGTTATTTCTTCGGGATTCAGGGCTATATAGTGCATAGACTATATATACCTATGATGCTCAGGAGCGGGCTATCTTTACGCAGTTGGACGATAACACAGGCGGCTTGTGCGGTTCTTGCGTTTTATCCCTGCGCTTTTGCCGGAGACGCGGGTTCCTCCGCCGCCTCTTTCCTTAAATTCTCTCCCAGCCCGCGCGGCGCCGGCATGGGGGAGGCGTATACCTCCATCACCGAAGACGCCTACTCCGCTTGGTGGAACCCGGCCGGGCTTGGCAGTGTGGAGAGCCCGGAGCTTGCCGCCACCTATAACGACTCCATGGAAGACGTGACGACCCAGTATTTGTCCGTGGCTTATCCAATACGTTATGGTTCCACCCTTGATTTTAACATTACCCGGCTCAGCGTCCCTCCTTTCCAAGGCTATGACGCGCAGGGCACGAAGAGCGCCAAGGTGGAATCCTCTGATATCGCGGTGGGGGGGGCATATGGCAGGGTTCTCCTTAAAGACGAAATTGAGCGGCCGTTGCTGAACGTGGGAGCGGGGCTTAAGGTTATAAGCGAGAAACTGCATAGAGCCTCCGCAAACACGGCCGCGCTGGACCTGGGCGCTGTTTATTACATAAGGCCGGCCAATTACTGGATGAGCAAGGCGCCGGCGCAGGAATTCCGCGTGGCCGTGGCGGTAAGGAATATCGGGCCGGGGTTGAAGTTCGACCGGCGCTCATCCCCTTTGCCCACGTCCGCCACGCTGGGCGGCTCCTGGCATTCCCACCCCGGCGGCAGCGCCAGTCTGATTCTGAGCCTGGACCAGACCTATGCGAACGATGAAAAATATTACGCAGCGTTCGGCGCCGAATATGTGGCCTTCCAATTACTCTCTCTCAGGGCCGGCTACCGCACCGGCCAGGCTATAGGCAGCGGCCTGCGCATAGGCGTGGGTTTCCGGCTTTCTCTCATGGACATAGATTATTCCATGTCCCCTTATGGGGAACTGGGTGCCATGCACAAGTTGGGTGTTTCCATGCGGCTTGGTCCGCCTGTGGCTAAACAACCGCTTGCGGGCAGGACCCAGCGGGTGGAGAAGGCTAAATTGATGGCCAGGAAAGAAAAGATAGAAAAGCTGGATATATTCGCTAATGACTTCCTGGAACTGGCCCGCAAAGACCTGGCCGCGCGCAGGTATGTTTCCGCGGATGGCAACATCAACAAAGCCTTCAACCTGGAGCCGGGACTTAAAGAGGGAGACTGGGGCCGCAGGCAGAAGCGCTTGGCCGCGGTGATAACCGGGCTTAAGCTGGCGGACATCCAGGCCAGGGAACAGCTGCTTTCAAAAGACACCGAACAGTCAAATACCGGGGCTGAGGCTATAAACGCCTATGTGGAGGGTAAGGACCTTAAAGCTTTCCTGCTTACGCACGCGGCGCTGGGCTCGAATATGCGCGGTGACGCCATGTTCGAGGAGCTGCTTTACATAATGAGTGACCTTGTTAAGATCCATGTCCGCCGCGACGAGATCCTGCCGAGGGAAGCTCTTATTAAGGAAAAGCTCAGGAAAGCCGCGAAAGGTTTTTATATACGGCAGTTCGATACTGCCGCCAAGGAATGCGAGGAAGTGTCCGTATTGGACGAAGAGAGCCCTGTGGCCTGGACAAGGTTGGGCTCCGCCTACTTTATGCTTGGTGACAGGGAAAAAGCTAGAAAGGCCTATCAGAGAGCGCTGGCTCTCAATCCAGGCGATCAGATTACGATGAAATTTATGGAAGCGCAGGGCTGGAAATAAGGAGGGACCATGGAAATTTTGATAATAGCCCTTATTCCCCTGTCCCTGTTGCTCCTTGGCGCCGGGTTCCTTGTGGTGGCACAGGTTTCCGGTTTCATGCAGTCCGTGTTCTTTAACAGCCGGCAGAATTTCTCCAATATGGTCATACAACAGTACATGGAACGCATTGCGCTGGCGCAGGGGCAGCTTTACCAGAGAAAGCAGGAACTAGAAGGAATGTCCGTAGAACTTTCTTTGTCCAATCAGGAGCTGGGCCGTCTGAACGATATGAAATCCAAATTCCTCTCCATGGTGGTACACGATGTGCGCACGCCGCTGGCCTCAATACGGGGCTTCAGCGAGCTGCTGCTAAAGAAGAACGTGGGCGAAAAGGAAGCGGCGTACCTTAAGAACATCGTTAATTCCACGAACCAGCTCGGGCGCCTTATAGCTGATCTGACGGACCTGGCCATGATAGAGGCCGGGAAATTGAAAATGGAGAAGGCCGTTTTTAATTTTCCCGAGGTGGCTAAAGATATTCTGCCCGGCCTTTCTATAAACGCCCAGATAAAAGGAGTGGAACTAATAGTGCATGATTACCCTGAGGGAACGAGCGTGGATGGGGATAAGTTCCGGCTTTCGCAGGTACTGATGAACCTGGTGAACAACGCTATTAAGTTCACCCCCGCCGGGAAAAAAGTGGAGATATCCTTCAGGAAGGAAGGCAGATCGATTGACACCCTTGTAAGGGATTCCGGCATAGGAATACACCCGAGTGAAACGAAAAGGATCTTTGAAAAGTTTTACCAGGCTAAGTACCAGAAAGACGAAAAACTGCGCAAACAGGGCTGGGGTCTGGGGCTTTCCATAGCGCAGGAGATAGTGCGCGCGCATAATGGTGACATCGGCGCGACCAGCACCGGGCTGGGGAAGGGCTCAACTTTCTGGTTTAAAATACCGGTCAGCGCTTGAAGCACGGTAGAAGACTTGGATTCGGAGGAATGTAATGGATATTACAACACTGCTGGGATTTGCCGGGGCGGTAGCTCTGATAGCAGCCGGAGTAGCGGGCAACCAGATTTCGTCCTCGCTTATAAATATGCACGGGCTGGTGGTCGTTTTCGGGGGCACCCTGGTCGCCACGCTCATAAACACTCCGCTGAAATTCGTCACCCGCGCGGTGACGGAGCTGAGCTGGATCTTTAAGGAAAACGGCGAGGCCTCACCGGAAAAACTGATCCCGGTGCTGGTCAGCCTGGCCGAGCAGGCCCGGCAGCGCGGTTTTTCCGCTCTTAAAGAAGCCGATCCGAAGCTGGCCGACGGATTTTTAAACAGGGCCGCCACCGCGGCACTGGAATACAGCGATTCCAATTTCGTCAGGCAGGTGCTGGAGCAGGAGATCAACCAGAACGTGGACGATATGAACGAAGTGACCAACGTCTACCGCACGATGGGGGTAATGTCGCCCATGTTCGGCTTACTCGGGACCCTTATCGGCATTGTGGAAGTACTAAAGGACCTTGCCAACCCCGAGAGCGTCGGTCCGGCCATGGCCGTGGCCATAACCTCGGCCTTTTACGGCATTCTTTTCGCTAACGTGGTCTGCGTGCCCATCTCAGGCAAAATGAGGGCCAAGGTCTGGATGGAAGTGCGCATGAAATCCATGATACTTGAAGGTATACTGGAAATTATGAAAGGCAGCGTGCCGCTGGTGGTTGAAAGGCGGCTGCAGTCTTTTTTGTAAGGAGGGTAAATAGTATGAGATATATGATCAAAAATCCATTTATTCGTTTCGTCGCCTCGCTAGCAGTGCTCGCGGCGCCGGCGCTTCTGCGCCCGGCACCGCTTAGCGCCCAGTCGATGCCGTTCGAGGATAAAGCCAGGTACGAGCGCACACTGGAGCAGAAGGCCGACGAAGTGCTGGTGCGGCTGCTGGGGCCGAACCAGGCCAAGGTGGTGGTGGAAACCGTAATGGACTTTAACCGCACCGAGAAACTCGAGTTCGCGCCTAAAGAGAAGACAGAGCCGTTCAAATGGCAAGCCGCCGGCGGCGACGCCCAGTCCGGCGACTACCTGCTCCCTGGTTTTCCTGCCGCCGCTTCCTCAGGCGGGGATGAAAAGAGGTCCTACAGCCGCCAGATGCTTTACCCGTCGGCTTTTATCAAGCGGATGTCTGTGAGCATAATACTTAACCGCGATTTGCCCGAGGCGGACGCGGAAAACGTGCGCAGGGTGGTTTCGGAAATACTTATGCTCGATGTTAAGAGGGGGGACCAGCTTACGGTGCTGAAGGCGCCGTTCGCGCCGTTGTGGCGCACCATCTGGTACACTCCCGAGACCGTCAGCCTGGTACTGAAATACATAATGCTGGGCGTGATGGGGATCATCTCCATAGTCGTGGTCGCCATAGGGTTCCTTAAACTGGCCGGCGCGATGAGCACGATGGCGAAGGTGCAGCAGAGCCACCAGATCACTATGGACCTGGGGAAAGGCGCCGGGCCCGGCGGGTCGGACCTACCGGCGCTGGGCCTGGGCAGTCCTGTGGATACGGTCAGGTCCGCACGCGATAAACAGGAGGATGCCGGGCAGCCCGAGAACGGCGAAGTGGTCTTTAATGTCAGGCCGGCGCAGGTCCCGTTCCTGATTAATATGATGGTGAACGAGGATCCGGCCAATGTGGCGCTGGTGGCCGGCCACCTGCCTCCTGACGTGCGCGGTGAATTCCTCAGGAAGCTTCCCTCAGCTTTCTCCTCCGACGTGATCATCAGCATGAGTAAAATACGTTTTGTAGAGCCGGATGTCATAAATACGCTCAAGGACGAGTTGGAAAGGCGGCTGAGCGGGACAGTCGGGGGAATAGAAGGGGCGCTGAACGCCATTGGAAGCGTGAACCTGCGCGCCAGGCTGGGAATGCTCACGGAACTTCAGAATAAGCAGCCGGAACTGGCCGCTGAAGTCAGGCGGCACCTGCTTCTGCCGGAAGATCTCGCCATGTTGGCGGAGAAAGACCTTTCACTCATGGTCAGCGCGATTAAGGTTGAGGAATGGTCTTCTGCCCTTTTCGAACTGCCGGATACCGTAAGGCAGAAGATTAAAGGACAAATGGCGGAAAGGACCTGGCTGATGGTAGAGCAGAGCATGAGCTATGGCACACCGTCGGCAAGGAAAACGGAAGAGGCTATGGAGCGCATAATGGCCAAGGCGGCGGAGTTGATAAAGGAAGGCCGTATAGCCAATCCACTGGATGGGCTGCGCATGATAACCGGCGATCAGCCGGCGGCTTAGAGAGGACCTATGGAAACACAGATAAATAAAAATTCGGTTTTCTCCGGAATATTTCCATCCGGCGAACCCGCGCCCCAGCCCGCTCACGTTACGCAGGCGCCTAAACCCGCCGTTTCAGATGAACAGGTGGCCGCGTTGAATAAAAAAATAGAGGAGATGGAGCGTAATATAGTGGGGCAGCTTGAGAAAAAACTTTCGGAACACGTTCCTCCTCCCCCTTCGCCGCCCCCGTCCGCCCTGGCGCCGGCGGTGCTATTAAAGATGACGGAAATGGAGAACCGTCTGAAAGACTTTCAGGAAAGATTCCTTCTTGGCGCCGCGCAGGCGAAAAACATGGAGGAATCTAAAATAGGAGCCCGCCGCGAAATAGCGGACCTGCTGAAGGTGGTGCGCGAGCAGCAGAAGTATTCGGAGCTGGACCGGCAGATGCACGACCAGCTTGAAAAAGCCTGGTCGCGCGTGGAGGAGATGGAGAAAAGGATGATGGAGGTTTATACCGCGGCGGCTAAAAAGCCGGCTGAGCCCGCCGCGCAGGCGGCCTCTCCGGCGGAAATAGCCGCCGAGGTGAGGAAAGCCGTGAACGCCGGGTTTGAAGAGCGTTTGAAACCCCTGGAGACCGCGCTGAAAAATGCCGCCGCTCAACTATCGGCGGAAATGCCCGCTGAGGTGTCTAAAGCCGTAGCGCTCGGTGTCGACGGACGCCTGGCGCCTTTGGAGACCTTGCTGGCAAGTGTTGCCGCAAAGAACGAGGCCGCCTCATCGACGTCGCGTGGAATAGCGGGTCGGGTTGCGGAGCTTTCGGAAGCGGTAGACGTCCGGCTTGCCGGTTTCTCGGCGGAAATACGTCAGCTGCATATTGAGGCTTTTGCCGGGAAGGAACGGGTGGAGGATATCTTGGCGGAAGTAAAAAAAGATGTTCTTTCCTCGGTCAAGGAGGCTTTCGCGGAAAGCGGCGGCGCGATCGTAAGGCATATAGATACCATCGCCATTGATGAACGTGAGAGACTGGACGAGCTGGGGAAGATGCTTGTTGCCCATGTTGACGAACTTGCCGCTCGCGGCAGGGATGCCGCGGTGAAAATAGATGTACTGGAAAGTTATGTTAAATCGGGAAATGAGAGCGTAGTCTCAGCGGTATCATCTGCGCGGCAGCAGCTTGAGAAGGCTCTGCTCGCGCGTATTGACGAAGCGGCATTCCGGGCCGCAGCGGAAAACGCCGCGCAACTTGAAAAAATTAAAGGGGCGTTCGGATTGGCGGCCTCGCACACCTCCGCTTTAGCCGCTGTGGCGGAAAGCATTTCGGGAATTGAAGCCGGTCTGGGTGGCACGCTTGCCTGCCTGAAAGCATTTGTTAAGGACCTGGAACCGGTAAACCTGGAGGCTGTGCTCGGTGTTTCAGGCGCTATTATACGCAGGAGCTTTGAATCCGCAGGCGAGCTGGCGGCCGGACTGGAAAGAGAAACGGTTCTGCTCGCCAGAGCAAAGGGTGAAATAGAGGCGAACCTGAAAAGTCTGGCCCATAAATCCGGCGGGGAGGGGAAATGACGGGCGAAGAGTCTGTATTCTCCTGTGTTAAGCGTCAGGACATCCCTGCTGAGGCTGCGCGCCGCGCGCCTCCAGCCGCTCCGCCGCCCCCGGCGCAACAGCAGCAGTCGGACAGTCTGGACGTAAAAATAGCGGACTTTGATATAAAGTTGAAAGAGCTGGAAGCCGCCTCTTTAACTTCGGCGACTTCCGGCCGGAAGGTGGAGCACCTGGAGAAGACTATAGCTGAACTTGGCGGAATTCTCGAGGGTTACCGGCTGAAAAACCAGGATGAGAAAGACGCTTTTATCCCGTACCTCGAACAGTTAAGAAAAGACATATCCGCGGTTTGTTACAGGCTGGCGGCGGTGGAAGGATCGGGACAGCGGTTCGCCGCGGCGGATTTAACCGGGATTTCCGTGAATGTTAACCTGTTTGAGCGGCGTCTGAAAAAGCTTGAGACTGGAATTTCCTCCGAACTTGCGGAGCGTTTTTCCGCGCTTGATTCCGCGTTCGGCGAGACGTCGCGGAAGGCCGGCTTGGCGCATGAAACGGCTTTTGGAAATGCGCGGCGTGTTGACAAGGTCGAGGAACGAGTGGCCAGGCTGGCCTATGTGGAGAGCCGGATGATCAGTATTGAGGGCAAATTGGAGAGGATAAACGAGTGTGACGCACTTGTGCAGGCGCTAAGGGTAAGCGTGGAGGGCATGGAAAAGAATGTGAATTTCGTTCTGCACGAAGCCGCCGGTATTTCTGGCGAGCAGAATAGAATAGGTTCCGATTTTGAATCGCTCTCGCGGCAGGTTAAACAGTTGACCGCATTGTTTAATCATTTCCGGAGGGAACTGGCGTTTTTAATCCCTAAAAAACAGGAAAGCGGCGGCCAATAGCCGGATGCGATTATGAGCGTGCACAGGCAAAGACGTGACGAGGTAGAAAACCAGTTGAACAGGGGCGCTCTCTGGGCCGTAACCTATGGCGACCTGATGAGCTACCTGATGATATTCTTCCTGGTTCTGTTCTCCTTTTCCGTAGCCAAGACGGACAAGACGAAAAGCCGAAAGTACGAGGAGTCCTTGGGCAATATACAGAAGGCTTTCGGCGGCAAGGCGGATTCCCGTGGTCTTGAACGCGCCAAGGCTAAGGAAAAAGAGTCGCAGGTTGAGACTAACTTAAAGGAATCAATGCAGGTGGGCGAACTGGCCAGCCTTGTCCAGGTCCAGTCCAGCGAGCGCAAAGTTAAGCTGGTGCTTACCGAGGGGGTGCTTTTCGCCTCCGGTAAATCCGATTTAAAGGAGCCCGCTAAAAAAGTGCTGGCCCCCATTGCAGCTGAGTTGAAAAAACTCCCGAATGATGTCCTGATCGAGGGACATACCGACAATGTGCCGATAAAAAATGGCAAATATACCTCCAACTGGGAACTCTCGATGGCCCGCGCCTACAGTGTGCTCCAGTTCATGCAGGAACAGGGCCTTCCAGCGAAACACCTGGCTGGCATAGGTTACGGGGATACCCGTCCGGTGGGAGACAACTCCAGCGCAGAAGGTCGCGCCAAAAACCGCCGGATAGAAATCTCATTGATGAAAGTGGACTAACCTTTGACAGCGGTATCATCTTCCTGAGTATTTTTAAGCTTATTCCGGACAGCTCCTGCGCTGTCCGGTTAGAGGTCTGCTGTAAGGTCTTAAAAATAAATTTAGTGGTTTATAGGGCGACTGGACCGTTACAATATTTGTGGCCCCATCTCGATACAGCCGGGTGGATGTTTACACGGCTGGTGCTTTTAGTTCCGTTACGTTGGTTGGCTGGCCAATTTAAAGTCCCGTCGGGCTGTTTTGAGTCGCCCCGCCGGGGATTTGATTTGCCGGGTATTTTTTGTTATTCTCACGAAGGCGATGGGCCTCCCACGCCGGCGCGGCGAGACCGAACTGTTATGATAAAA
The DNA here is from genome assembly GCA_964622585.1 of uncultured Elusimicrobiaceae bacterium. GTDB lineage: Bacteria > Elusimicrobiota > Elusimicrobia > Elusimicrobiales > UBA9959 > UBA9959. Next base: position 24,175 of record CAZUQT010000004.1, read on the forward strand.
ATGAACAGGCGCAAGATCTTGATAGTGGATGACGACAATGTCTGGTTGCGCTCCATAAGCAACTTTTTCAAATTCTTCAACTACGATGTCCGCACGGCGCTTACCTGTGCGGAGGGGCTCGAGGCAGCCCTGCAGCACCGGCCGAATTGCGTCCTGCTGGATTTCCACCTGCCCGACGCCGAGGCCGACTTATTTTGCACGCGTATAAGGGCGGACCAGAACCTGAAAAAGACGCCTATCATAATTGTAAGCGTCGACGGCGAGCAGGAGTGCGGTTCCTATTTGAAATGTGAGGCGGACGGTTTTGTTATGAAAGGCGGCCCCCTTAACACGATACGCATGATGGTGGAAAGCATGCTGCGCCGCGTATGCTGGGAACGAGGGATAATTGAAAAAGGGGATATCCGTCTCGAGACGGAAAATCTAATGGTTTTCAGGGACTTAAAACCCTTTGCCCGCCTCTCCCTGGAACAGTTCCGGTTCCTTTTCCTTCTTATCGAAAAGAGCCCCTGTTTTGTCAGCGAGAACGACATCCTGGAATTTGTCTTCAGCGCGTATATTGCCCCGGAAAAATTTGACTCTTTGCGCGGGCTGGCCAGCCGAATGCGCGCAAAACTCGGCCGGCGGCTGGGCAGGCGCATAAAATACAAGAGCTCCAGCGGCTGGATATATACGCAGCCGCGGGAAGATAAACGCAGAGCGGCGAAAGAGCGGCAGGCCGACAAAGACCTTTTCCACCAATAATTCCGCATTTAATTCTGCGACGGAAAACACGAAATCCGCTCACGCAGTTGTGATTTACTTTCACGCCTGTTAATTCTATATTAACTGCGCAGACAGGGGTATTGGGGGTAGAGTGCGGTCGTCGTATGAAAAAACGGCTCCCGGCGGACTTCCGAGCCGGGAGCCGCCTATTTCCAGGAGAACTCTTATGGACCAGGAAACAGACATACTTGTGGTGGAGGCCGTCCCCGCCCAGGCCGAACTGGCCGGGAATATACTGAAAAGAGAAAACTACAGGGTTTTCCGGGCCGAAGGCGCCGGCAAGGCACTGAAGATGCTGCGGGAACGCCGTTTCGCCATTATCCTGAGCGCTATAGAAATGCCCGGCATGAACGGTTATGATCTCTGCCGCAAGGTCAAGGCGGACCCGTCCACGAAGGACATACCGCTCATACTGCTGACCACACTTTCCGGCCCGGGTGATATTATAGCCGTCCTCGAATGCGGGGCGGATAACTTTATAGCCAGGCCCTTTGAAGCCGATTCCCTGCTCTCCTGGATAAAACACCATCTCTTGAGCATGGAACAGCGGAAGCCCGAAGGCGCCAGGACGGGGCTGGAATTCTTTTTCGCGGGTCACAGGCATTTCCTCTCTTCCGACAGGATGCAGCTACTTGATATTCTGCTCTCCACTTTTGAAACAGCCGTAAAGAAGAACCGGGAACTCGGGAAGGCGCGGCAGGAACTGGAAATCCTCAATAACTCCCTTGAGATGAAGGTGGCGGAGAGAACGGCCCACCTCAACCGGGAAATAAAAACGCGTATCAAGGCCGAGGAAAAACTGCGCGGTGCTGTGCAGCGCGAGGAACTGTTACTGAGGACCCTGCCGGTGGTGTTCTTTTCCGCGAAGCAGGAAAAAGGCAGGCTGCATATAGAATGGATAAGCGAAGGCGTGGAAAAACTGTGCGGTTATAAACCCGGGGAATTCCTTGGCAAGCGTGATTTGTGGTCGTCCCGTATACACCCTGAAGACAAAGAGCGGGTTATGGCGGATATCGCCCGGCTTGCAGTGGCGGGAACGATAAGCACCGAATACCGCTGGCTGATCAAAGGAGGCGGGTACCGCTGGGTCCTGGCCAGCGCCACCGGCACTGCGGGGCGCGTGCTAGGCCTCTGGCTGAATATTTCCGAAAGGAAAGCCCTGGAGCTCCAGTTCAGGCAGGCGCAGAAGATGGAGGCTGTCGGGAGACTGGCCGGCGGGGTGGCGCATGATTTCAATAACCTGCTCACAGCTATCGGCGGCTATGCGGGGTTCCTGCTGAAGAGCCTGACTCCGGGCGACGAAAGACGCGACGACGTAGTGGAGATAATAAAAGCCGCGGAAGGAGCTGCCTCGCTTACCAAGCAGCTTCTTGCGTTCAGCCGCCGGCAGGTATTCCAGCTGCGGGTGCTGGACTGCAACGCGGTTGTCTGCAACATGCAGAAGATGATGAAGCACCTTATAGGCGAAAACATAGACCTGGTGCTCGACCTGGCAAAAGCGGAGACACGGATAAAGGCCGACCCGGGGCAGCTGGAACAGGTAATAATGAATTTGATAGTCAACGCCAGGGACGCCATGCCCAACGGCGGGAAGGTGACCATAAAGACGGAAAATATGGAGCTTGATGAAAAATATTCCAGGTTGCATATGGAGGTGCGCCGGGGCCCGCACGTAATGATCTCGGTGGCGGATACCGGCTGCGGAATGGATTCCGAAGTCATGTCGCATTTATTTGAACCGTTTTATACTACAAAGGAGGCAGGTAAAGGCACAGGGCTGGGTTTAGCCACTGTTTACGGCATAATAAAACAAAGCGGCGGGAACATCTATGTGTACAGCGAGCACGGCAGGGGCGCCACATATAAAATTTACCTGCCGCGCGTAATGGAGGAAGTCGGGTCCGCAACCGCTCCGGCCCGGCCGAAAGCGCCGGGAGGTTCGGAAACCATCCTGCTCGCGGAAGACGACGACAGTATGCGCGGTTTCGCCCTGCGCGCGCTTCGGGAGAACGGCTACACTGTAATAGAGGCCCGCAATGCAGAAGAAGCCGCCAGGTTCTGTGAAGATAACGCCGCCAAGATCAGCCTGCTTCTGACCGACACCATTATGCCCGGGATGAACGGGTATGAATTGTACGGCCTGCTCGCAAAGCGCTGCTCGGGATTGAAGGTTATATTTATGTCCGGCTATCCCGACGCGGAACTTGTTAGCGCCCGACCCGCAGAAGAAAAACGTCCTTTCCTCCAAAAGCCGTTCAGCGCGGACGATCTGGCCGGGAAAGTGCGCGAGGTTCTGGATTCCCCGGCCGCAGCTAAGGCTTAACCCGAAAAGCACATCCGCGGCCGCCGCTTTATACCACCCGTCCCTCCTGCTTGCGGCTTTTGCGTCACCTTTATGTTAAAACTATTGACATTTGTGGAGAGAATTGTATAAACTAACATATCTAACATATCTAATAAATCTAACATATTTAATATATGAAAAAATTCTTTACTACTTCGGAAATAGCGCAAGTATGCGGGGTGGCGCATACCACCGTTATAAGATGGATAGGTGAAGGAAAACTTAAAGCCCACGAAACTCCGGGCGGGCACAGACGTATAGAGCGGGGCGACCTACTTGATTTCCTGAAGCGCTTCAATATACCGGTTCCGGCTTCGCTGGCGGATGCCCGCTTCAGGGTGCTTGTCGTTGACGACGAGAGTGTTATGCTATCCATGATACGCAAAATGTTCGAAGGATTCCCGGACGAGATAGAACTGCACATGGCCACACACGGGATGGTGGCCCTTATGCTGATAGGTAAAATACCTTTCAATCTTGTCATACTGGACGTATTAATGCCGGATATGGACGGAATAGAAGTCTGCAGGGAACTGAAGCGCAATCCCGACACGGCCGATATAAAGATAATAGCCATCACCGGCAAGCAGTTGACCGAGGAACAGGAAGAGTATCTTGACCGTAACGTCGAGTCCCTGCTGAAAAAACCTTTTTCTCCTATTGCCCTCCTTAAGCGGATAGATGAGATACGCGGGAGACGGTCAAAGGAGCAGTCTTCATGACGCTAAAAGAAACAACGGCTGTCAGGCTGCTGGTGGAGTATCTTAAAGGCGAAGGGGTGGAATACGTTTTCGGGATCCCGGGCGGCGCCCTGATAAATTTTTACGAGGCCATGTTCGATCTGGGTGGGATAAAGGCTGTTCTGGCCAAGCACGAGGGCGGCGCGGCCTTCATGGCCGATGGTTACGCCAGGGCCAGCGGCAAAATAGGGGTCTGTTGCTCCACTACCGGCCCCGGCGTGACGAACCTGATAACGGGAATAGCCTGCGCTTACGCGGATTCGATTCCCATGCTCGTTATTACCGGGCAGGTGTCGACCGCGTCCTTCGGGAAAGGGGCTTTCCAGGAAAGTTCCTGCCACGGGGTGGACGTGGTCGATATGCTCAAGCCGGTCACTAAAAGCAGCGTAATGATACCATCAGCGGAAAAAACCGGTGATGTCGTAAGGGCCGCGCTCAGGACTGCCATGAGCGGCAGAAAAGGACCTGTGCACATTAACTTTCCGATGGACTTTATGAAGAAACCGGTAAAGTACTGCGTGGTCCCCTACGCGGAATACAGGGTTACGTCAAACCAGTTCGACCGCGAGGCTATAAAAGCGGCTTCCAGGGAACTTGTGAACGCGAAAAGGCCGGCTATACTGGCCGGCAGTGGAGTAAACCTGGCCGGGGCCTGCGAAGAACTTAAAAGGCTGGCGGAAAAACTGAATATACCGGTGGCAACCTCGCCCAAGGCTAAAGGCACATTTCCGGAAAATCACCTGCTTTCGTTGGGGGTTTTGGGATTCGGGGCTTCGCTCCAGGCGGAAAAATACCTTTTGTCGGGCGAGGTGGACGTGCTTTTGACCGTCGGCGCCAGCCTTGGAGAGGCGTCGACGTGCGGCTGGGATCCTAGATTGCAACCGCAAAAAGCCCTGCTGCAAATAGACATAGACCCGCAGGAAATAAGCAAAAACTATTCCGCCACCCACGGGATGCTGGGCGATGCCCGAGCGGCGCTCAGGGAATTGAATTTTCAGGTAGAGCGCGATATGCGCTGGCTTACGGCCCCGGAGGGGCGCTCTACGCGATGGATACGGGATTTCAAGGAATCCAACCCGCGACACATAGCTCCGGAAAAGATGGATTCCGAAGAAATGCCGTTGAAGCCGCAAAGGGTCATTAAAGAGCTCCAGGAGGCTTTGTCGGCGGACACGATGCTGTTTGTGGATGCCGGGACCTCAGTTTTCTGGGCTTTCCATTACTTCTGCTCCTGCGAGCCCGGGAATTTTTTCATGAACACGGGGCTTTTTTCCATGGGGCATGGCACTGCGGCGTGCATAGGCGGGAAGCTTGCGCGCCCCGACAAGAACGTTGTGGCCCTGGTGGGGGACGCGGCGTTCGCCATGAACGGGATGGAGGTGCATACCGCCGTCGACCTGAACCTCCCGGTGGTCTGGCTGGTGCTCAATAACGGAGGGTGCGGCATGATATACCACGGCGAAAGAATGCTGTTCGGAGATAAATTCACGTGCAGTTTATACGGAAAAAGACTGGATATAGCGGGAATAGCAAAAGGGCTCGGGGCGCTCTCCTTCCAAGCAAAAAGGCCGGGAGAAGTGAAAACCTGCCTGTCAGAGGCGCTGAAGAGCGGCAGGCCATCCGTTATTGAAGTGGAAGTTGACCTTTATGAAGTTCCGCCTATGGGAAACAGGATGAAAACGTTCGATAAAATAGCTGCGGCGGAAGCGGTTAAAGCCGCGTGAGCGTTGATTTTTTAAGTGCCGGACTTCATTGCTAAACTCAGGCAACCATGAAAACCGCCTCGATGAGACTTGTGGGCTTGTGTCTGCTGCAGTTCCTGTTGCTCGCAGCTGCGGCTTGTCCCGTTTTTTCAAGGGTTCTCAATGTCTGCGACGATGTCTCCGACCCGATAACGCTTGACCCGCAGAAGCAGTTCTCTGAAAAAAACTATACGCTATGCTGGCAGATATTTGAGGGCCTGGTCCGGTTCGACCCGGATGGGAAAATTGAGCCGGCGCTGGCGGTTTCCTGGGAGCGGATAGACGGCACCCGCATGCGCTTCAGGCTGCGCGAGGGAGTGAGGTTCCATAACGGCGAGCCCTTTGATTCCGAATCTGTTAAATTCAGCATAGAGCGGTATCTTGATCCGAAAACCGGCTTTCCGGCAATGTTCTTCATTGACCCCATCAGTCATGTGGAAATAGTAGATGCGCATACTGCGGATATAATCACAAAGTATCCTGACAGTATTATTTTAAACCGTCTTGCCGGGTTAGTGCTGATGATTCCGCCTGAATATATACGGAAAAAGGGGGGTGAGTATTTCGCCCGGCATCCGGTGGGAACGGGGGCTTTTGTCTTTAAAGAGTGGAAAACCGGTTACAGTATCGAACTGACGGCCAATAAAGATTACTGGCTTAAAGGTTATCCAAAGGTCGACGGAGTCGTGTTTAAATTTATTCCTTATGAAAAACAGGTCGCGGCGCTGTTGGCGGGGGTGGTCGACCTGTTGACAGATCTGCCCGGTACTCAGACGTTAAAAGTTAAGGCGCGGCCAAACTTTACCGTGCTTAAAAAGGCTTCTTTTTATACCATGCCTTTCTCGCTGAACCTGTCCTCCGGGCCGCTGGGCAGTGTGAAAGTGCGGAAAGCCCTGAATCACGCCGTAAACAAGGAGAACCTGATACGCTACGATATTTTAGGGAATGGAAATCCTATCGCCACGTTGAGCATGCCGGGTGAAACGGGCCACGATCCCGCCTTAAAACCTTATAGGTATGATCCGGTGAAAGCTAAAAAGCTGCTGGCCGAGGCCGGCTACCCGCGGGGCTTCTCCCTGGAGTTCCTGGTAAAAAAGAACGCCGAACGTACCGCCAGGATCGTAGCCGCCGAGCTTAAGAAAATAGGAGTCGAGCTGAACATTTCGCTCGTGTCGGATGCCGACATGATCAAAGAGTTTAAAAGCGGGAGGTATGGCATGTTCATAGGAAGCTGTCCGGATCCTATCGCTCATGCCTATTTTATTCAGTCGATAGTCCTGCTTTCGGGCTCCCCATATGCCTGGGGAGGTGATGTCAAATATGACCGCATGGTTGCCAAAATGGTCTCAACCGTCAAACCAGAGGAATCCGCAAGGCTGGCGAAAGAAATTGATGGATATGTGTATGATAATGCGATGAGTATCTTCACCTACCAGAAGAACACGGTATACGGATTTGAGAAAAGCCTTTCATTCATTCCCTATGCCTCAGGAATGAATTCTTTCTTTTCTGCGGAATTCCACGGGAGGAAATAATGAAGAAATTCCGGTTTTCTCCGCTGAGTGATTTTAAGGCAAGAAAATTCAGCGGTTTAAGTATAAGGTTCCTGAATATGCTTGAGGGCTGGCCCGTATCGATAGCGCATGAAGAAATTCCCCGGGATGGGAAGGACCTCCCTTTCGTGATACATGAAAGAACGAATGAATTTGTTTATATTTTAAGTGGCGGGGGGGAGGCCTGGGTAGGGACTAAAAGTTTTAAGGTTGCCGCCGGCGATTGTCTTTTAATACCCCCGGGAGTCAAACATCGTTTTGTTACAGGAAAGAAACCGATAGTCGCGCTTTCCGTGTTCTCTCCCCCGATGACTTTTGATGATCTTGACGCGATAACTTGCCAGGCATCCCAGAAAAGGCGCGCCTAAAGTACTATGAAATTAGCGCTCCCCGAGAACACGACTCTCTCCCGGCGGTTCATGCTCGGGGTCGTTCCTGTTTCCCTTGCTGGTATAGTGCTGCTGGGCGCTTCCGCGTTCTATTACACGAAACTGCATATTACAAAGAGCGTCAACAGGGAAATGGACACCTTCAGCAAGGGGGCGGCGTCAAGCGTTTCGGCTTTCTTTAGGCAGAGGGAAAACGACATTGAAACCCTTTCCGGCACTTCGCTGCTGGCGGATTATTACAACAACGTCGATTATGGTCTTTCCGAGGAGGCCGGACAGTACCGCCGGGAGCTCGAACGGTATTTTAAAAGTTTTTCTGAAAGGGCCAAAGTATACAACCGGGTATTTTTCGCGGACGCTTACGGACGCCCTATATGCGGGATAGAGAATACAATGCCCATGCCCGCAGGAAAGTATTCCGGCGCGGCTTTGATACTCGGACAGGCTGCCGCCGCGAAAACAGGAAAGGTGTTGATGTCCCCTGTTTCGGTCGATCCGCTGTACGGGCCGCGGATAACCTATGCCAGGCCGGTTTTCGACGAACTTGGAAAATTACGCGGCGCCGTCGTCCTTGAAACCAGCCTCAGGCCGCTGCAGGGTATTCTGGCCCGGCTGCGGGTCGGGGCTCACGGTAAAGCCTATATAACGGATTCAGCGGACGTCCCCGTGCTGGCGTGGACGGACGTTTATGAGGCCGGTCCGGTTTCTCCAGATGATTTCACCGCCCGTGAAAGCATACCCGGCACGGAGCTGCGCGTTATGCTGGCGGCCCCTATGAGCGATTTCCACGACCCGCTTACCAGTATAAGCAGGGTTACCGTGCTCTTGGTGCTTCTGTGCGGATTGCTGGTCTGGGTCTTTATCTATTTCACCATAAGGGGAATGACGCGGCCCGTAGAGGAACTGGTGCGGGCGACGCGGTCGCTTGCGGAAGGGCGCGCATTTAAAAAAGTGAACATCTCCAGCCGCGACGAAATAGGCGTCCTTGCCGATTCCTTCAATGCCATGGGCACACAGTTGATGGAGCGTACCAGGGACCTGGAGTCGCGTATAAAGGAGCTCCTGGTCCTGCAGGGCATGAGCGCCGCTGTTCTGGAAAATCTCGAGGAAGAGCATATCTGCAGGGTATGCCTTGAGGCGGCTGTGTCGGGACTGGGTTTCGACCGGGGCATACTTTATCTTGTTGATGCGGAGAAAAAACTGATTATGGGCCGCTACGTGCATTCCACCGAGGAGGTGGGCTTCGACGAAGATAAAATGCGGGCCCGCGTCGTTCCGCTTGACAGCGACGACATCCTGGCCGAGGTGGTACGCAAAAAAAAGGCCGTAAACGTGAAAAACACCGGGGATGCGCCCGGGATCAACAGACGTTTTATAGAAGAAGTTGCCACAAAGGCCTTCTGCCTTGTCCCCGTCATGACCGAACAGAAAGTGCTGGGCATCATAGGCGCGGATAATTATTATTCCGGGAGGGTGATCACGGACGATCAGATGCATGACCTTGCGCTGTTCGGCAACTTTACGGCCCTCGCGCTTGAAAACGCGAGCCTTGTAAGAAGCGTGAAAATATCGGAGGTGCGCTACCGCACGGTCCTTGATAACTCACCCGACGCGATAGTAGGCCTTGATGCCTCTTTGCGCGTGAACGTCTGGAACAGGGGTGCGCAGGCACTTTTCGGCTATGCCGCGGAAGATATTTCCGGACAGTTGGTTTCCAGACTGTTCGACCCATTGGCTTTTGAAGGCATCCTGCGTCAGATCAGGAAGAGCGGCTTTTTCTCCGATTCGTGTGTTCCGGGCGTAAACTCAACCGGAAAAAAACTGGAGCTTGATGTGGCTTGGGCGGGTTCCGGCAAAGTCCCCGGCAACAGGGAAGAGTGGACCGTGGTTATACGGGATACCTCCGCGCAGCGCAAGACGCAGGCCCAGCTTATCCAGGCGGAGAAGCTTTCCGCGGTGGGCCAGCTCATCTCAGGGGTGGCGCATGAACTTAACAACCCTCTGGGCGCTATAATAGGCTACGCGGAGATACTTTACAGGAACCGCGCCGGCGGCATGTCCCTCGTTCCGGCCGCAGACCTTGCGGCCATCTATGAAAGTTCCGTGCGCTGCGGCAAGATAATTAAAAACCTGCTCATATTTGTAAGGGAGACCCGTAATAAAAAACAGACACTCTCGCTGGAGCAGGTTGTGAACAGTTCAATAGGAATGATGGACTACAAGCTGAAAAAGACAGAGAATATCGGCGTGACAGTTCAGATAAACAGTCATCTTCCTCCCATAATGGCGGATTATCACCAGATAGAGCAGATAATAGTGAACCTTATACAGAATGCCTGCGACGCCCTTTCCAAGAGTGATGGCGATAAAACGATTAAAATCGACATCCGGCACCACATAACCTCTGTTTTTGTAACTGTTGCCGACAATGGTCCCGGGATACCTCCGGACATCCTGCCGCGGATATTCGACCCGTTCTTTACCACAAAAGAGGAAGGGCAAGGCACAGGCCTCGGGCTTCCTATCTGCCGGCGGATAGCCGAAGAACACGGCGGCAGCATAACATGCGCCAGCGCGCCGGGAAAGGGGACGGTGTTCACGCTTGAGCTTCCTATCGTCAAGGCCGCCGGGGAGGCGCTGGAAAAAGAAGAAACGCCCCGTAAGCCCGCCCCGGGGCGGAGAATACTAGCGGTGGACGACGAGCCCGCTATGCTCGCCATGCTGCGGCGCATGCTTGAGGACGCCGGGCAGGTTGTCGACGGCGCTTCTTCGGGCGCGGAGGGCGTTGAGAAACTTAACGGCGGCAAATATGACCTGGTGATCTGTGACGTAGAGATGGGACCCGTAAAAGGCTTTTCGGTCAGGGAGGCCATGCTTGAAATGGGCTCCACGGCGGGTTTTATCTTTACCACGGGGAACGTTCTGAGCGCCTCGCTTATGGGAAAACTCAAAGAATCCAAGGTCCCGTTCCTCGCTAAACCTTTCAGCATGGACGAACTGTACGGCGCCATCAATGATGCTTTGGCCTGACGGTGTACGCCTGAGGGTTTTGCTTGAAAACGCCCGTGATGGCATGACGCGTTTTAATATGGGGCTTCTGTCCGGTATACCTGTGGCGCAGGGGGAAGATCAGTTGGCACAGTGGTGTTCTCTGTTTTAGGTCCCGGGGACATTACCTGGCTGAGGTGGGGGGCTTTCAAAACCAGATACCACCTGTTCTTCCCTAATATTCTGGATAAAACTTTTTCATGCAATCAGGGCAGATTCCGTGTGAAAACGCCACTTTATAATAACGGGAAACATATTCCTGCATCTGTTCATAGACGTTGTCGTCCCTTCGTATTCGTTTGCAGTGGGAGCATATCGGAATTAAGCGCTCGAGCTGGGCAAGCCGGTTCGTGGTTCTGCATATGCGTTCGGCTACTGCTAACCTGAACAGCAAAGCTTCCGTATCGATCGGTTTGGTCAGGAAATCGTCGGCGCCGTTTTTCATTGCGTCGAAATAATTCTCCCGGCTGGTTTTCTCTCCGGTAAGGATTATTATATATGTGTAATCCTGCGTTTTGACCGCGCGGATTTCCCGGCAAACATCCAGGCCTGTTATCCCGGACATGGCCCAATCGCAGATTACGATGTCAAAGTGCCTGGTTTTATAACGGAACAGCGCATTCTCTCCCGAACTTTCGACTACCGCCCGGTGGCCGGCATTTGTTACCATTTCTTTCACCAGCGCTGAAAACGCCGGATCATCGTCTATTACCAGGACATTCATAAATTATCCTCCCTGACGGTTCCGCTTCAATTAAACCATTTTTTAAGACCGGTATCCCGTGCAGTATATTTCCCGGGTAACCGCGTTTATGCTCATTACTGTAACCGGCACGGAACAAGGTTTTGAAGATGCCAAGCCGATGTGTAAATGTAGAAAAAGCCTCCAGCATAAAGCCTAGGGGAGTCACTTCCCATCTTGAAAATAAATTAATTGGATTCGCTCCTACCCGTAAAACTATACTACAGAAGGGCATTTTCTTCTTGTGGCAATTTCAATAACCGGACATTGAAGATGAACCCGCCCGGCTGGTTACTGCCCCGGCCATCCTTACGAATCACTTATCCTGCAACCGTCGGGCGAGCGGAAATTATTTGTGTGCGTATATTTAATTACGCGTGGCAGAATGCGATTCCGGGCGGAGGGCGATTGCGTTAGGAGAAACTTATGATAAAAATTTTGGCGGCGGATGACGACCAAGCGATGGTAGCGTATTATACGGCGCTATTTTCCGAGGCCGGGCTGGAGATTAATACCGCCGAAGACGGCGCATCCGCCTTGGAGAAATGTCGGGACTTTAAGCCGGATCTGCTCATACTGGATGTGGATATGCCGAACGGCGGCGGGGCGCATGTCTTCACTGTTATCCGGCGCATCCTGCAGTTGGGGAAGCCGGTGATCTTTGTGACCGGCCTCCCTGAAAGTGTGAGGGGCCTTGCTTTAACTTACCAGTTGGTGAGCGTATTTGGGAAGCCCGTGAATGGCGAGGTGCTGCTGGACGAAGTCAGGCGTTTGCTTGGTGCAGCCGGTGTCGCCTGGACCTAGCGGAAGAATATCTTAGCCAGGGCTGCCGGCTTTGTCCGTGGCAGACTTTTTCCACCAGCGCGCCGATTCAAGCTGGGCAGCGAATTCTGGATTTCTTTCTTTCAGCTCACTTTGAAGAACGGGGCGTTTTATGGCGTTATGGATCGGGCACCCTTTCAAGTTTCGAATATGGTTTTTAACCGGTGTGAAATCCGCATCAAGAAGTATCTCCACCAGAGGTTTTGTAAGAGAACCTTTGACCGGTTTAATCACACGGGCTATTTCTCCGCTTGAAAGCGCCACTAAAGAAAAAGGCGGGTATAGTGAAAGGGCGCTTACAAGCGATTTTATGATCTTTGCGCTATGTTTTTGCTGTCCTTCTTCAATAAACTGTCTAATGACTTCATGTGGATGGCAGCCCTCGCGCCATGCTCTCAGGTGCGTCATTGCCTCGTAAATGTCGGCTACTCCTATGATCTGGGCCAGTAAATCAATTTCTTTGCCTGAAAGCCTTAAGGGGTATCCGCTCCCGTCAACACGTTCATGTGCTTGGCGAATTATTTTTTTAGCCCGTTCCTTTATATGTGGATTCATCCCCGTGATGAGTTCAAGCTTGGCTGTCCCTGCCTCTACATGACGGGTAATCCTATAAAACTTTGAGTCATTTAAATACGCTCTTTTTGTGTAAAGCTCCTGAAACCCGGTCATGCCAAGGTCATTTGCCATGGCACAGAAAGAAAGCAGGGGCATGTCCTCCTTCGATAGGCCATAATCAAGCGCGATAGCCTGGCTTAGGATAGTGACATTGGCGGCATGGGCATAAAGATAATTATCAGCGCTGGAAAAAGCGGCGCAGTTGATAATCGCCGGGTTCTTTTCCAGCACTTCAAGGGTTAAGGCGCAAAGATCGCTTATTGCCTCATATGTTGTAGTATGTGCTTTGTCTGGTTGGTTTATAAGTTCCCTGGCCCCGGCAATGAGGAGGCCATAAACCTCTCTGGCTTCCGTATCAAGCTCGTGAAATTGTTTCTTGGGAGGCATCTCTTCTTGTTTTTTATCTTTATCTTTGACTGCGCAGCCGCGCTGATCTTAGAGGCGTCCTTTTTTGTTTCCGGAGTTTCCTCGGGAGGTGGCTCTTTAGTAGTTCTGGAGGAGGCTGACAGCACTAGTTCTGGGTTTTTTTCGGGTTCTGACGTGCACGATATCTTTTGCTCCCCTTTTTTATCCAACTCTTCATTATTGGCGGGTGGCGATGCCGAGGTAGGCCACGACAACCCCTGCGGGGTGAATTGACTGGCTTTTTTCAGCGTCTCAAGGAAAAATGAGAAAACCGTGCTAGGCATACTTGCGGAGCAATCTTTTCAACGGCGATCAGGTATTTATAGTAAGGGTTGGATTCACCGAAGGATCTGAGAACCTGCAAAACGTGCTGTTTCCAGAGTGCGAGGCCTAAGGGATTGGAAAGATACATGCCCCGACCGTACTTCGCGCCAGCCCGGAAATCTCTCTTTAACTCCTCCGCCTCTTTAATTAACTGGTCAATATAATCATTCATTTTAGCTGCCAGAAGACAGTCTGCGCAACGCGACTAAATCAATCTATTATTAAAATCTCGGTCAGGTGTATCTGTTCCCGGCGTGCATATCGAAAATATGCCCGGCGCTTACCTATAGGTAAAAATCTTCGTAATATATTTCGGTTCGTCGCCAGTCTCGTTCAGGTTATCTGTTTCAATTCCAATGAGAGTTTCTTTGCCGTTTTTAATGATATCCTTGTAATCCGCCGCCTGCTCGGCGGCCTTGCGCGCCGAATGCGACTTAAACACATAAATGCCCAAACGCTTCCCTATATAGAAGACTGCCCCAGCTCCCCTCCGGATAGCTACTCTCACCCCGGCTTTTTCCAGTAGAGACCGCCCTATCCTTACTTCCGGGTCAGGGAATTTAAAGTACCGCAGGTGTATCTCATGGTCCGGCATGTCGTCCCGCGCCGTGAGGTAAAAGATTACGCCGGCAGGTCCTTCCGGCGTACCGGAGCCCGCCGCTACAGCAAAACCACCCGCAACTCGCATCCCGGACTCCTCAAGGGCCGAGCACAACCTCTTTACGTTTTCAACATGGTCGCCGGGCAGGACATCCTCGTCAAAGGTGAAACTTCTTACGTCAAGGTTGTCCGGAGAATCGTATTTAATTGAAGCAAGCCCTGCAAGGTAGCCGGGCCGTATGTTGACCCGGCCCGCCCTTTTCAGCATCGGCAACAGCAAGGATTTGAACTCCCCGTAAAGATCCTCGCTTCCCACCCTAGCGAAAACTGTCTGTTGCTCAGCCTCCCCCACAAGGCGCCTCTCCTTCAATACGCCGGTAGTATAACAATCCACCCTCACAAGGAGAAGCCTGGAAAGAATTAATGCCAGCACTAGTGTCTTCATGGGGTAAAAAATCTAACAGGCAAGATAATGCGACTTCTATCGATTCAAGGACCTCTTTCAGCAACTGAGCCTTTAAGGTGTCCATAACATAAGAGGAGCCCGCTTGTTGCCAGGCGAAATTGTAAATTGGCCAGCGCTGCAGATGCTCGGAGCACGGGGCCTAAGCCCCGAGTCCTGGGGGTTTGGGTTAGGGGCGCACCATACAGCGCTGGAGATCTGTCCTTAAATAACTAACAGCATGTCGTTTTTACTGCAACCGTGACCGCAGTTGTCGTATATCACACTCCTGTCGCAGGTCGCCCGGGTCCATGTAACTGACCAGGCGTGAAAAACCATCAGCTCAAGCCTATCCGAAAAAAACGGTGTAATACATCAGGCACCCGGCAGATGTTAAAAATAGTATATCGGACATTCGAGCCGAATGGCCACTAAATTTATCTTTAAGGTTTCTTAGTTTTACGCATGGGAGACTATTCGGCTATTCAGTAAATTAAAAACCCCTTATCGTAAGTCAGAAGGCTAGCAAGCAATCTGACTGTATAGCTATTGTGAATTCTCCGGGAGTAAGACCTTAAAGATAAATTTAGTGGTTTACAGAGTGGCTAATCCGTTACAATACTGATGAATGCTCGCCCGGCTCTCCGGGCAAATGGTTAGCGGGCTGTTTTTTTAGTTTGGTTGTGTGCTTTGATCGTCTGAATTTATACTAATTGCGGGGTTTGAGTGATTCCGTATGGATAAAAGCAATAGTGATGGGCTGAAACCCAGAGGAGGGTTCATTGTCCTCTGTTGTGTATGTGATAAGACCCGTAATGCTGCCGGTAAGTGGGTTGCACAGAAGTCTTTCCCTGCCCAAAATAGCGGGGTTGTTTATTCACACGGGTTATGCCCGGATTGCGCGCTGAGCACGTACGGCAATGAGTTATGGTATAAACAATACGAGAAGGATACTTCGGGGAAGTCATTACGCGGAAGCGGAGGCGGTACGGACGGCATAAAAAAAATGCTTATCATAGACGATAACAGCATGATCACGACCCTTTTAACTGCCGACTTTGAGGATGAATTTAAAGTAGCGACCGCGATGAGCGGGACGGAGGGATTGATCCTGGCGATTGGCTGGCGCCCTGAAGTGATACTGCTTGATATTAATATGCCGGACATGTCAGGGGTGGATGTTGTGCGTCGCCTGGAATTGCAGCGTGAAACAAAAAATATCCCGGTTATTGTCATTACGGCAAGCGAATATAATGACACAGCTCAACGGCAACTGCAGCCTTATGGTAATTTTAAAGGATTCTTCAGCAAAATGACGCCTACCGAAGAGATCAGGAAAACTGTTTGGCGGGTTCTTCGCTAAACTGGCTGCCCCATTAAATACAACATCCGCTGATAATGAAGATGCCGGGGATAAAGGGCCTATGAGCATATAGTCCAAAAGATATCCGCCTGCAGGTGCTTTCGGCTCATACTTCCCTGCCGCGTTTTTTGATTGAATACTGTTAATGAAAACCATTAATTCCGCGCTGACCGCGGCTTTACTCTTTTTAACTTCCGCCTCTTTCGCTTTCGACCTCCCCGGTTTGAATGAAAATTACAGCGGCTTTCTGCCGGCGGTGAACCCGCCTTTCCTTTACGGCGCCTCCGCGCCGCTCCTTGAGGCTTTGCAGGCCGAGGCCCTGGCCGACCCCGGCAAATTCATAGATTCGCATACCCCTGCCGAAGTGTCACTGGCTTTCGGGCTGCACGGCTACCGCTATCTCATCAGCCCCACCAAGGCCGAACTTGCGGCGGTCCGGATCAGGGTAAACCTGACCACCCAGCGCCTGACGATGGAGGGACCTGAATTAAAGAAGGTCTTCAAGATCTCCTCAGGCCTGGCCCCTAAGTACGGCACTCCGGGCAGCGGCAAATGCTATGCCCCGGATTTTATAGAGGCGATGCACTATTCCAGCCTCTATAATAAAGCCCCGATGCCCAATTCAATTTTCTTTAACGGCAATATCGCCATACACGGCACCGAAGCCGAATGGCTGCTGGGCAAGCCGGCCTCGCACGGCTGCATCAGGCTGTCCAAGGCGGACGCCAAAACCCTATATGAAGTGGTCAAGGCGAACGGAAAATCTAAGGCCAGCGTCTGCGTCGAAGGGAAAACTCCCGCAAATTAAAGCGCTATAAAATAAAAAAGCCCGCGTCTTTGCGCGGGCTTTTTTATTTTCAGGGCTCCTAGAACTTTTTCCAGAGCTTCTTGGCCAGTTCCTGCGACTTGGCCGCGACTTCCTCCTCGTCTATGTCCAGTTTCAGCTTTGCCCTCCATCAGCACGCGGCCGGCCGCTATGGTGGTGTCCACGGCGCTCTGGCTGATGCCGAAGATCATGTGCCCGTAGAAGTTGGACGCGTCCATTGGCGTAGGGGGGACATAATCCATTATCGCCAGGTCGGCGGCGAAGCCTTCTTTCAACTCGCCCAAGCCTTTGATAACGATGCTTTAGACTAAAACACACGGGTCAGGTACCGGCAATTTCCCCTCATTGCCGTTTTTATAGCGGTTTTTGCTGCATATAATGTTCTTGTGCGCCAGCCGGGATAGTCCGGGTTAATCTTGATAAAAACTTTAGTGGCCAATGGGCGGAACGTGCTATACAATATATTGCAGCATATGTGCCGGCTTACTGCGTTTTCGCTGTCTATGAAATTCAGCGTTTATGACCCAGAAATCACTTATTCTCCTTGTTGAAGACGAGCCCGCTGCAAGCGCGGCGTTGAGCGCGGTTCTTGCCGCGGAGGGTTATGCCGTCAAGTGCGCATTTTCCAATTCGGAGGCTCTGGAGGCTTTGAAAAAGGGGCCTAAACCAGATCTAATTCTTTTGGACAGGGGGCTGCCCGATGGCGACGGGCTTCAATTTTGCCTGCTGATCAGGGACTCCCCCCGGTTTTACGATGTTTCGGTTCTTTTCCTTACCGCAAGAGGGAAGGAGGAGGAGAGGGTGATGGGTTTAAGGTTCGGAGGGGACGATTATCTTGTAAAGCCGTTTTCCATGGAGGAGCTTAAAGCGCGCGTCGGAGCGCTGCTCCGCCGGACAAACGGGCATAAGCCGGCCGGGCAGTTGGCGCTCTCATACGCGGGGATAACCATGGATTTGCGGGACAAAACCGTGAGTTTTCGGGATAAAAAGATCCCGCTCAGGCCTTTGGAATACGAACTATTGAAGGTTTTTATGGAAAGGCGAGGGAAGGTTCTTTCAAGGGGTTTGCTTCTTGAGGGGGTCTGGGGGACCGGTCCTTTACCCGGCTCACGCGGGGCTTTAGATATGAGCCTCTCGCGCCTCCGGAGAAAACTCGGTCCCTGCCGCGGAGTGCGGATAGCCACGCTGAGAGCCCGCGGGTACGTCCTGGAAGAGTCCCATGAAAAACATCCGGCGGGTTAGATAGCGGTTAGATACCCTTCGGGATTTACCGCGGCGTGTGCCTTATACTATAAGCAGAACGAGACGGTCTAACAAAGAGCCTCGGGACCAAGGACACTTAAGAATGTGCCGCTGAAGCGCTAAGTTATAAATACCGAATGATGTGGTAATGGTCGGTAAAAGAATTTATCAGATAAAGAGTCAGGCGCTTCTTGAAGGTAAAGAGCGCATCTGGGAGGCATTATGAGGACTAAGCTTAACCTGCTGATTGCGGCTATGATTGCTGCGGCGGGAGTATTTTACGTCAATAACATGCGCGACGCGGCCCCGGCTGTTCCAGGCGACCTACGCGACGCGGTGGCGGACGGCTCGGTGGTACAGCTTATGGACAGTGGGGATTTTAGCGACATAAACGTACCGGAACCGAAAGCCGCGGAGGCCTCGTGTGTCTCAGAATCTGGAGTACCCTTGCCAATAGCCGAAACCGGCGCTTCACTATCTCCAGAAGTTGTGGTTAGCAGGTTCCAACAGTCTGAAAAGGATTTAAAGGCATTGGAAAAAGCCGTCCCTTTATGGGTTTCCAAGCTTCAACTCTTACAGCTCAATGCCGCAACGACGCTTTTGGGCAACTCTCTCCCTCCCGATTTCGGCTATTGGCTAAGTGGTCTGGCCCTCAATACCGCCCAATGGGCCGACTATTTGCGTGAGGAGCTTTCTCCCGGTGTAGAATCTCTTTTGGACTGTGCGCAAAGATCAAAAACTCTGGATTCGTCCGCAAACCAGATGAGTATAGCGGCTAAAAACATAAGGAGCCGTCTCCAGACCGCGATGCATGTTTCCAGTGCGATGCAGGCGAATCTTTCCGGTTCGGGTTTTCAATACCCCATTGCTGTGCGTGTTACCGCAAATATCGCTGAACTGCAACGTTACATGAACACAATAGATAGAAATGTCGAAGCGCTGCAAAAAATAACTGGTACCACAAGTGGAAACAAACACTAAGTCCGCATATAACCGAGATGCACCAGAGCCTCTTTTTTAAGAATACACGCGAATGTCGAGCTGGGTATCGCCCGCTGTGCAGACTGCGGAAAAGAGCGAATTAAGTTGTGTGTCACTTTCCCCAACGCTTCGCACGGCTGCATAAGGCTGTCCAAAGCGGATTCAAAGACGCTTTATGACGTGGTCAAGGCGAACGGCAAGGCCAATACGAGCGTCTGCGTGGAAGGGAAAACTCCCGTAAACTAAAGTTGCCCGCCAAATGAAAAGCCCGCGCCTGTTGCGCGGGCTTTTCATTTGCTGCGGAAGAGGCTAGAACTTTTTCCAGAGCTTCGCGGCCAGCTCCAGCGATTTGGCGGAGACTTCTTCCTCGTCAATATCCAGCTTAAGCTTCTTGCCTTCCATCAGCACCCGGCCGGCGGCGATGGTGGTGTCCACCGTACTCTGGCTGATGCCGAAGGTTAGGTGGCCGGCGAAGTTGGAGGCGTCCATCGGCGTGGGGGGAAGATAATCTATTATCGCGAGATCGGCGGCGAAGCCTTCCCTGAGCTCGCCCAGCCCTTTGAAGGAGCGGTTGGCTATTTTGGCGTTATTAATGAGCAGCGCATTGGCCGCTTCCATAAAGCCCTGCGACGGGTCCCGCTTCAAATGCTGCAGCCAGAGGGCCGCGCGCAGCTCTTCCATCATGTTCACGGTCATCGCGTCGGTACCGAGCCCGACCAGTATCCCTTTGGCGGTCATTGCGGTGATGTCGGCGATCCCGACGGCGTTATTAGCGTTGGATTGGGGATTGTGCACTACGGCGGTGCCTGTTTCCTTCAGGGCTTCCATCTCGGCTTCGTTTATGTGCACGCAGTGCGCCGCTATGGACTTGCGCCCGAGGATGCCGAAGTCCCGGAGGCGCTCTACCACGCGCAGCTTATGGTGCGATTCGCACTGGAGCTGGTCCGCCTGGGACTCCGCGGTGTGGATGTGGAAGCCGGCGCCGAGCTTGTGGCCGCGGTAGGCCGCCTCTTCGAGGGTCTCGTCCGAGATAGTGAAGGAGGCGTGCAGGCCGAACAGGCCCGCTATGGTATTGTCGTCCTTTTCCTGGGCGGCGGCTATGAAGGCCGCGTTCTCCTCTATGCCCTGTTTCGCTTTTTCCTTTCCGTCGCGGTCGGAGACCTCGTAGCAGAGCGAAGCGCGCAGGCCGGTCTCCCGCACGGCTTTTTCCACCGCGGCCAGCGAGCCGGTGATGGCGAAAGGGCTGGCATGGTGGTCGATGATCGTGGTGGTTCCTTTGCGGACCGCGTTTATAAGCGGTATCACTGCGCTGTAATAAGAATCGGCGTTGGTCAGCTGCTTGTCCAGCTTCCACCAGAGGTTGTTGAGTATCTCGACGAAGTTCCTGGACGGGGCCGCCTTGCCCAGCCCGCGGGCGAAGGTGCTGTAGAAATGCATATGGGCGTTTATGAAGCCGGGCATTACAAGCTTGCCGGAGGCGTCTATCACTTTAGCGTACTTGCCCTTGAAGTTCTTTTGCGGGGCTATCTTTTTGATCAGCCCGTCCTCTATCAGGAGGGCGTGGCCGGCCAGGACCTTGTTCTTTTCGCCGAGCGTGGCGATGGTTCCGTTCTTTATCAGGATG
The DNA here is from genome assembly GCA_964622585.1 of uncultured Elusimicrobiaceae bacterium. GTDB lineage: Bacteria > Elusimicrobiota > Elusimicrobia > Elusimicrobiales > UBA9959 > UBA9959. The sequence goes on from CAZUQT010000004.1 coordinate 44,742, forward strand.
GTCTTTTTCATTTATCACTCCGGGCAAACTTTAAGCTCGGCCGGGGTGCGCTTCCTCATCTTGAGCGCCCCGGAGAAGCATTTCTTAACGCAGAGAGAGCAGCCTATGCACTTCGAAGCGTCGAACTTGGGAATCTTTTTTTCGTCCAGCTTCACGGCCAGGTAGCCGCAGCGCTCGCAGTTCCCGCAGTGCCGGCAGAGGTCAGCGTCGACGCCGGGAATATTTTTCACCGGGGTAAGGTCGGGGAAGTTGGTTATCGGGCCCGGCAGCGCGCAGCCTATGAACTCTCCCACCGATTTGAAACCTTTTTCCTCCAGCATGTGGCTGAGGCCCCAGTTTAGCTCGTCTATCACGCCGAAGCCGTACTTCATGACCACGGTGCAGAACTGCACCGACTTCGCGCCAAGGGCCAGGAAATTGGCCGCGGCTTTATAATCCATCGGCCCGCCATTGCCAGAGATCGGCACGCCCAGGTTAACGGCTTTGGCGATGGTGAGATTGCTTATAGGCGCCACGCCTTCGCCGCTCATGCCGACCACCATGCCCTCGTCCCAGCGCCCTTTCCCTGACAGGCGCTTGCGGAAAGAGAGCGCCGGGAAGGAGTTTGCCAGCGTGATGCCGGCTTTTTTGTGCGGGTACTTCGCGTAAACCTGTTTTATCGCGTTGACCACCTGCCAGATGGCCGTTACGGCCCCGGTAAGTTTGAACAGTTTCGGAACCTCGGGGTTTGAAACTTCCATCACCCAATCTATGATCTTCGCGGCAAGTTCCGGGTCCTGGGAGACTATATCGCCCTTGGTCCCGTCTCCGCCCTGCGGGCAGGAGAGGGAGTATTCTACGGCCATCGCGCCGGCTTTTTCCAGCTTAAGAGTATTGGCCTGCCAGACCTTTTTGTCCGCTTCGTCGTCGCCGGTCACCGGCCCGCCGGTGGAGGCGGCGGTAAGGCGGTCAGGGTATTCCTTCACCAGCCGCGCGACTTCGGCGCAGACGCGGTCGAGAGGGTGGCCGGATACATTGTCGGAGTTGCCGTAAGTGTTCTCGGTGAAAGTTACCATGTACTCCGAAGGGATATGGATATGAAGCCCGTCGAATGCGGTCTTCATCACTACGCCGGGCCAGCCCGCCTCGTAAGCGCGCTTCACCTGGTCGTAGCCGTCGGAGTGGGGGGAGGCGGAGATGATGAAAGGGGAGATCAGCTTGCGCCCGAAGAAGTCCGTCTCAAGGGAAACAGGGAGCATATCGCGCCCGGCCAGCATCACGGTGCTCTTAAGATTATTAGGGATGACCGGGGCCTTTTTACCCTGGATGAAAGCGTGGACTTCCATAGCGGCGTTCTTGCCGGAGGCCGCGCCTTCCACTACGGTGGCCGCGCCGTTCCGGCAGTCGCCGGCCAGGAAAACGCCTTTCTGCTTTTTATCCTCGAAAACCGGCAGGTTCTTGATCGCCAGCACTACAAAAGCCAGGTCGGTGCGGACCTGCTCCGTCCCGGTTATATCTTTCGCTTTGTCGTCGAGGCGTACTATCTTTATTCCTTTCCCGCCTTTAAGTATGGCGGTGATGCGGCTCTTCGCGTTGATATTGATGCCGGCCTTCAGGATGTCGCGCAGTTCGTGCTCGGGCAGCTGTATGTCGCCTATATTCTTCCTGGTGAAGATCTCGGCTTTGGCCGCGCCGAGCTCCAGCGCTTTCATCGCGCAGTCGGCCGCGACCGCGCCGCCGCCTATCACGGCCACGTTCTTCCCTTTCACTTTATACTTTTTGAAATTGCGCAAATATTCCAGGCCTTCCACGCCCAGGGCCTCGTTCTCTATGCCGAGCTTGAGCTGCTTTTCCACTCCGGCCGTGACGATGACCGCGTCGTACTTTTTCAGCAGCGAAGCGGGGTCTTTTATTGCCGAGCCGGTTTTTATGGAGATGTTCCCAAGGGTTTTTACGAATTCTATCTCCGTGCGCAGAACTTCCTTCGGAAAGCGCTTCTCGGGGATCAAATTGCAGGCGCCGCCGGCCTTTTTATCTTTTTCAAAAATATCGATCTTGTAGCCGAGCTGGGCGAGCGTTCCCGCCGCGGCGAAGCCCGCCGGGCCTGCTCCGACCACGGCGACTTTCTTCCCGTTGAGCTTTGCTTTTTTGAACAGCGGCATCACGCCCAGTTCTTTCGCCTTCTGCACCACGGCGGCCTGCACGGCGGGTATTTCTATCGGTTTATCGAAGAGCTTGCGGGAGCAGGCCTTCACGCAGAACCAGTCGGGGCAGACCGCGCCGCAGACGCCGCCGAAAGTGTTGTGCCCCATGATAAGGGCCGCGGACCTCTTGAAATCGGAATTTTCCATCTGCCTCACGGCCATGATGAAGTCGGCCGGGGAGCAGTCTGCCGGGCAGGCCGTCTTGCAGGGTTTCTCTTCGCAGTAAAGGCAGCGCTCCGCCTCTGTCTTAAGCTGCGCGTCGGTGAGGAAGTTTATTTTATTTTTCATGGTGCACCTTTCCGAAGATAATAGATTTTATAAATTTAACGGCTCTTGTGGCGGAATTTAGCGTTGAGGCGGAAATGCTCGCTGTCGTAGAGGAAGCGCGAATAGATCAGGAACCTGAAGCGGCCGCGGAGCAGCTCTTTGTCCGGCTTCGGCGACAGCTCCTTGATCTCCGAATCGGCCGGCAGCGCGAGTATGTGGCAGCGGTGCCCGGGCAGGTTGCAGGGTTCGTCCAGGCGGAAGTCCAGGAGTTCTCCCTGTCTTTCCTTCCAGAGCCCCTCCATGTTCAGCTGCACTTCGACGGGGCCAAGCGCCAGGTGCTTCAGCGGCGCGGCGTAATTTACCGCGGCCAGGTATCTCCCGTACTCGGACTGTGTCCTTGTGAATTCGCATTTCAGGATGTTCCCGTTCGCGTCGGTGAAGGTGGACAGGGGCAGCGACGGGAGGAAAATATTGGTTTTCCTGGCGGCCCGCAGATTGTGTCCGTTGAAGAACATCCAGGTCCTGACCGCTTTGGGCTCGGAATCTTTTTCAAAGATATAGACGGTGGAAGAGGCGGCGCCGCAGTTATTGCACGCGGAGAAAAGGTTTTCAAGCAGGGCCTGTTTCCCCCTGGAGAAATTCAGCTCCAGGCACTCCACCGGCAGGTCCTCGAAGGAGGAGCGGAATTCCACGCTCCCTTCCACCAGCGCCGCCAGTTCCTCGTTGCTCTTGAAATGCAGCTCCGGGGCCAGGTTGCGCGCTATTTCAAGGTGCCTGAGCGCCTCTTTCCTGTCACCCCGCAGGGAGTAAAGCGTGTTAAGGCGGTAATAAGTATTCGCCATCGCGTCATGCTTTCCGGCGCCTATAAATTTCCTGAGCTCCACGCAGGCGGTCTTGTAGTCCTTCCTCAGGATAGCCAGCTCGGCCAGGAGGAAGATGAAAAAATCGTTCTGCTCGGGAAGGCCGGCCGCTTCTTTCATGGCTTCCTCGGCTTTGTCCAGTTTCCCCAGCTCGAGCAGGCCCTGCGCAAGCGCGAACCTGAGCATGACGTTCTCCGGGTGGCGCTTTATCGCGGCGCGGGTGATCTCCATTGATTTTTCATGCTTTCCCAGCCAGGCGTGCGAGAAGGCGTCCACGAACCAGCCGAAAAGCCCGGCGCCCGGAACGGCCCTGGCGATACGGTCGGCGTATTCCCTGGCTTTGGCGTAGTCGTTCGTGGTCATCCTGGCGCGGGCGCAGATGGCGAGGGCGCAGGGGTCTTCGCGGCCGTCCCGCAGGTAGGTCTCCATCGTCTTGAGCCAGTTCCTGGAACCGTCGAGGTATTCGGCAAGCAGCCCGGCCCGCAGGCGTGTGTCCTGGTCCGGCGCCGTCTTCGCCAGCTGGGCCATCCTCGGCGCGGCTTTGTTCACGGCCGACTGCATTCCCATATGGTAGGAGAGCACGATCAACAGATAGTTCGCGTCGACCGACCAGGGGTCCAGTTTCAGGGCCTTGAGCAAATGCCCGTAGGCCTTGGGGACGGAGAAATCCGAAAAATAGACGCGCCTGGCTTCTTCCAGGAGCTGCGCGGCTTCCTTCCTGTCGGCCGCTGAGACCTGCGGCCGCTTTTCCGCGGCCGAGGCCGGAGCCGTCACCCGCTCATCCGGGTTCAGCAGGCCCTTTATCCCGTCGAGTATCTGGGTTTTCAGCCCTTTCGGCCTGGCGGCCAGGCGTATCGCGTCGGCCAGCTCGCGCGCGTCCCCGTAGCGGCGCGCGGGGTCCTTTTCCAGGCATTTCATCGTGACGACGCTCAGCGCGGCGGAGAGCTCTTTGTTGCGTTTTGACGGCGGCGGGCATTTCCCCTGCGTCACCGCCTTTATGAAAGCGGCGGTATTGTCCGTTTCGAAAGGGTGGGTCAGCGTCAGGAGCTCGTACAAGACCGTGCCGAGCGCGTAGATGTCGGCGGCGGGGCCGCCTTCCGCGCTGGCGAACATCTCCGGAGCCATATATCTCAAGGTTCCAAGCCTGGGCTGCCCCGTGGTTATGTCTCCCGAGTCGGTCATCTTGGCCAGGCCGAAGTCCGCCAGTTTGGGCGGGCCTACCCTGGAGAGCAG
>CAZUQT010000005.1:0-45068 GCA_964622585.1 uncultured Elusimicrobiaceae bacterium
AGCGAGGAAATGCTGGACGCCACCGAGAGCTTCCTGGCCAACCTGAGCCGGAAATCCTACAAGGACGGGGAACTGCTGCGCCGCCAGCACGAGATCATCCACGCCTATACGCCGCACGGCGTCTGGAAAGAGGCCGGGGCGGTCGCCTCGGCCGGCGGCCAGGAGCTTAAAGACGCGGAATTCACCGGCGTTTTCATGTTCATGGACGTTAAAGGCTTCACGCCCTATTCCGAGGCCCATACCTCGGCCGAGGTGGTCAAGGCCCTCAACGAGATCTTCGCCCCGGCCACCGGCCTGATCTACGAGCACGGCGGCGACGTGGATAAATTCATAGGCGACTGCATCTTCGCCTGTTTCAATTCGGCAGGAGAAGCCGCGGCCGCGGCCAGGGCTATCCTGCTCCTGTTCCGTGAGCTTGGCGCGAAGGGGAACCCTTTCAATGTCCGCATAGGCCTGAACGGCGGCCGCGCCGTGCGCGCTAACGTGGGCGCCGCCAACAGGCGCGAATACACTTTCATCGGCGACGCCGTGAATACCGCGCAGCGCCTGGAGAGCAATTGCGAACCTGGCAAGGTCCTTATCTCCGCGGGAGTCCACGCCGAGGCCGGGGCCGTTTTCAGTTCTGCCGCGGAGAAAGTGGTGACGCTCAAAGGCAAGGCCAAGCCCATAACCGCCTTCCTCTGCGAGGCATAGATGAAACCGAAAGCCCCGCCCGCGCGTATTAACAATAATGGCTGAAGCCGAAATAGAACTGCTGCGCCGCTGTGCCGGGGGGGATAATTCCGCCTTCGGCGGCATTATTGAAATTTACCAGGACAGGATCTATAGTTTCGCTTTCCGCCTTCTGAAGGACCCGGTAGCCGCCGAAGAAGCGTCGCAGGAGGCCTTCGTTAAAGCTTTCCGCGGCCTTTCCTCTTATAACTCCGCTTACCCGTTCTCCTCCTGGCTGTTCCGCATCGCCCATAATGCGTGCATGGACGCGCTGCGGGCCGGCAACAAGAACGTTTCGCTGGACACCGAGGATTTTCCCGACCTGCCGGACCTTTCGGCCGGGGTAGAAGCCAAAGTGGAGGACTCGATAACTTCCGAACGGATAGAGGCCATGCTGGCCGCCCTGCCGCCGCTGTACAGCGAGGTCCTGCTGCTGGCCTATAAGGAAAATATGGGCTCCTCTGAAATAGCCCGCGTGCTTGGCGCGCCGGAGGGCACGGTGAAGGCCAGGCTGTTCAGGGCGCGCGAGTTAATGAAGGTTAAACTTTACAGGGAAGCGGGCGCAACCTTTTAGGCGCCTGCTCCGTATTACCAGTGAGGACGAGATATGAAAGCCGACCAGACAAACGAACTTATAGCCAGCGCGATAGCCGCCCTGCCTCACCGCAGGCCTTCGGCTGGCTTCAGCGCCAGGGTAATGGCGGAACTGGCGGCCGTAGCGCCCCAGCCCTGGTATGCCGGCATCCTGAAGATCGCAGGGTTAACTCTTACCGCCTGGGTGTCCGCCCTCGCTTTCGTTTCGGCGAGAGTGGCGTACGCCAATTTGGGAGAGATAGCGGCCCTGGCGATACAGCCGGGCGGTTTTTTGCGGGCGCTCGACCTTATGGCCGCGCGGTCCGCGCTTCTGATCTCGAAACTTGCGGCGGCCGCGTCTTTCGCTTCCGAGATGCTCTCGGCCGCTTCGGCCTGGCTTCCGGCCTGGTATGAAATAGGCTTTGCTGCTTTGTTTTGTTCGGCGGCCATAGCCGCGCTCTCAAAGAGCGCGCGCCCTGTCCGCCAGGGGATCTGAAACTTCGGGGAGGAAAGAATTATGAAAAACATGAAAAAGTACTTTATACTCGCCGCGGCGCTGGCCTGCCTGGGCCAGACAGCGCAGGCCAGGCGGCAGGAGCTCATCCACGAGGACGTGGTGATAGAGAAAGGACAGACCGTGCGCGAAGACGTCGCCACCGACAAGTCCATAACGGTTAACGGAACGCTGAACGGGGACGCGGTTTCGGTGGGAGGAGCCTCCATAACCGTCAACGGCCAGCTGCTTGGCGACCTGGTCGCTATCGGCGGCTCGGTCTTCGTCCCCGGCTCCGTGAACGGCGACGTGGCTAGCGTAGGCGGCCCGGTCTCCGTCAGCGGTAAGGTTACCGGCGACGTGGCGAGCGTGGGCGGCGGGGTAAATCTTTCGGGGGCGGGCGAAATAGTCGGCGACATTTCCGTGATGGGCGGCTCTTTCGTCAAAGGCGAAAAGGCCGTCCATAAGGGCGAGGTGAGCAGCTTCGACATCGGGGCGGCCCGCAAAGTTCTGCCGCGCGTCCTCAGGCTGGCGCGCTACGCCGGCAACCGCGAAGAAGGGGTAAGCCCCTGGATGGCCGGCGGCATCGTGGGGATCGGCCTGCTGGTCTTCTTTTCGATGCTCGCTACCGGCGCGCTGCTCCTGGTGCTCCCGGCCGTATTTTTCCCGAAGAACGTGCAGAACGCCGCGGCCGGAATTTCCGGTGATATGTGGCGGGCCTGCGGCGTCGGAGCGCTGATGGTAATGGGCTTTTTCCCCGGCATGCTGATGATGCTGGTCTCGGTCCTTGGCATACCGCTGGTCCCTTTCGCGCTCATGCTGTACGCGGCCGCCGCGGTGCTGGGCCTCAGCGCTTTCAGCGTGATCCTGCAGGGCCGGTTCTTCGAGGGAATAAAGAAGACGGGCCCCTCCGGCCTGCCGGGTAAAGTGGCCGCCGGCTACGCTATAATGGCCGGGCTTATGTTCTTCGGAAAGGTGATCCCGTTCGTGGGCGGGGTGCTTTCCCTCATCGGCTTCATGCTTCTGGCCTTCGGTACCATGCTCGGGCTCGGGGCGGCGTGGATAACGAGGATGGGGAACCAGGCCCAGGCGGCCGCGGCGCAGCCCATCCCGCCGGTTTTGCCGCCGGTCCAGTAAGTCCTTAAAAGGAAGATGAAAAAGGCCCCCTTGAGCGGGGCCTTTTTCTTTATGGGGCGCATAGGTCTTTAGGCCCAGGCGGGTTTTTACCTTAAGACCCGTGCGGCGGAACCTCTTTATCGGTATAATTTATCAAGAAGTGTAAGTAAGCATCGAAAAACCAGAACATAAGGCGGACCCTGCATGAAAAAAATCAACGGATTACTCGCGCTGTCTTTCTTAAGCCTCCTTTCCACCGGGGCTTTCGCCCTGAACCTCGATAAACCCCTTCCCAACTGGATAGACAAAAGCCGCGAAAAGGCCGACGGCAAAGCGCCCATCCTGGCGCCCACCCGCCGCGGCGTAACCCCTTCCGATTTCCGCATGCCGGCCGAGTATGAGCCTGTCAGCGCGGTCGCTGTCGGTTGGGCCTCTTATACGCCCATGCTTACCAGCATAGCCAAGGCCGTCACCGGCGACGCCAAAGCCCAGCTTTGGGCGGTCGGCGGGCCAGCCTCTATCTCCGGAGTCCCCGCTGCCAGCTACTCCAGGATCACCGCCCCGCTCGACAGCGTCTGGATGCGCGACTACGGCCCTTTCGGCGTTTCCGGCGGCAAGCCCGGCATCGTAGACTCCATCTACCGCCATTACCAGTACCGCCGCAACGATGACGCCGTGCCCGGCGTGCTCGGCAAGGCCAAGAACATAGGCGTCTACGCGATGCCGATCATCATGGACGGCGGCAATTTGATGGTGGACAGCGCCGGAACCCTGTTCATGACCAAGCGCACCTATATCTGGAACTCCAATATGAGCGAGGACCAGGTTAACACGCACCTTAAGAACTACCTTAAGGTCAAGAAGATCGTCACTTTCGAGTACGCGGGCTACCCCGGCGACCCCGGCGACGGTACCGGCCATATCGACATGTTCCTGAAGCTGCTCAACGATAACACCATTTTGGTCTCCGTGGCCGACACCGAGCCCTTCAAGAGCAATGCCGAGAAGGCGATCGAGTGGTTCAAGAGCAACAAGGCCCCCAACGGCCAGCCCTACAAGGTCCTCCCCGTGAAAGGCTGGTACACCGACGCCTGGTATACTTATACCAACTCGCTGGTGGTCAATAAAGTGGCCATCATCCCGTCCTACACCAGCTCCCCCGAGGAGGCCAATGCCAAGGCCGCCTACGAATCCGCAGGCTATACCGTAGTGCCCGTGCTCTCCGACGACAGCATAGTCGCCGGCGGCTCTATCCACTGCGTTACGCAGACTATCCCCGGCGCGCCGGGCAAGAGCGTCGATATGACCGATATCCCCGTGTTCACGGATATGACCGTGACCGTGCCGGTGGCCCCGCTGACCAACAGCGGTACCTCCCCCGCCGTGAATCAGCTTGTGAACGGCAAGTAAGCCTTTTAAACAGCGGATAAAAAAACCGTCCCCCCGGAATCGGGGGGACGGTTTTTTTGTCAGCTTAGCGGAGCGAAAGGTTTTACTTTCCCTTCTGCTTCTGCTTCTCGAACTCGAACTTGTCCTTTTCAAGCTGAAGCTTCTGCTTCTCGAGCTCGAGCTTCTGCTTTTCAAGGTCCATGTCAGTGTCCTCATCCAGAGCGCGCTTGCCGGGAGTTCTTGAAACGCCCTGCTTCGCGGCCGGGAGGCTGCCGGAAATGAGCTCAAGCATCCGGTCGGGCCAAGGGTTGTTCATTCCGGGAACCGTTATCCTGGCCGAGGCGGAGCCGTCTGAGGCCTTGGTGAGTATTATAGGGGTTTCGGGCGGGTTTGCGAAGATGCCCCTGCCCTGCACCCAGATAACGCCCCTCGCTTTGTCGGCTTTATAGACCAGCAGTTTATTTTCGGAGCAGAGGCCCGAGACGGCGTTCTTGAACACCGTATTATAGTCGTGGCCCGGGAAGGAGGCGGTGCGCGTGGTCTGGCAGCCGCCCATCAGGAGCGCCGCGGCGCCAAGCAGTGTGAAGGTTATTAAATTGTTTTTCATATTATTATTCTATCCTCCTTTAAATGCCGCAGATGGAGCGGAATTTCGTCTGGAACCGGACATGAAAAACCGTGGTCTTGGTTTTTTCACCGGTGCCGCTTGCGCTCTTTGAATTCTGTATGGCGCCGCCGAGGCTGAGGTTGACCTTCCGAAGCTTGAAGTCGAAGCCGGGCGTGGCTGTCACCGGCATCGATTTAATGCTTACGGAGGTGCTGGAACTCCCGAAGCTGGAGGACATCGAGGTCGCGACTCCTCCGCCTACTTCCTGCGAGAAATCCAGGTAGGGAATGAACTTGACCGAATCGTTCAGGTTAATGCCAGCCTGGATACCGGCCTGCCAGCCGTACATTATGGTCGTTGCCGTGAGGAAAGTGGAAACTGTTCCATATGAGGGGATGTATGTGGAGAACGACCCCATAAGCATATTGAAGTTGACGTGAGGGCCGAAGTAGACAGGCAGGCTGAAGTCGTCTTCTTCATCGCCCTTGAGGTCGAAATACCAGTTGGGCTGTACGCCGAAACCCTCGCCGAACATCGTCATTTTGGAGCCGCCTCCGAAATTACCGTTCCCGAGGATCAGCATTATATTGCCGCCGAGGCTGAAGCCGCCCCGGTCCCAGTATTTGACCGCGCGGCTGCCGCCGAAGTTCAGGGCGTCGAACTTGAAGCCGCCGACCTTCATTCCGATATAGTCGAAGCCGCTGTTCTTCTCGATATCAACTGAGCGAAGGTTCAGGACCGGGAAAGGCGGGGGGGCGAACTGGAAGGTCTCGCCCGCCTGGGCTTTTCCGGCCAGGCTAAAGGCCAGTACGGCCAAGGATAACAGTAAAAACTTTTTTCGCATGGAATATACCCCCTCGCTGACTATTGTTATGTATTGTACTGATAATATCATTATATTGCGGAGTTAGACAATCCGGCCTGCCGCCGGCCTGTAAAATGTACTAAAATCTGAAAAGCGGGTTAAAACACACGGAGGCGTTATGCGGAACCGGAATTATATCCATTTGATCTTTTTCTTCTCGGTTTTGGGCGGCTGCGCCGCAACGGCTCCCGTAGCCCGGCACGAAGCTCCTTTTCCTTCCACCCTGGCCCTGCTGCCGTTCGAGAACCAGTCCCTGGACCTCAGGGCGCCGGAGCTCTTCCGGGACCTGCTGGATACTTACCTTTCCGCGGCCAACTTTAACCTGGCGGACGTAAAGGAAACTGAGGAAAAGGTGCATAGCCTGGGTATCTCCGAAGGCGGCCAGCTTAATTCCGTTACGCCCCAGAAGCTTGCCGGACTGCTCGGGGCCGATGCCCTGCTTTACGGGGAGATAGAAACCTTCAATTACGCAAATGTAGGGGTCTATGCGGAGCGCATGGTCAAGGTAAAGCTCCGGCTGGTTGACGGCAGGACCGGCGAAACGCTGTGGGAGACGGAGAAAAGCAAAGGTAATTCCCAGGTGGGTCTTTCGAAATCCGCCGCCAAAAATGTCCTCCTTTCCGGTTACGCGAACAAAGCCGTGGAAAATATTACAAATAGTCCGCTGGCTCCGGAATCCGAAGACGTGGTCCGCCTGCTGGTCAGGGAGCTGGGCAAAGCCAGGAGAGACTGGTAAAGCCTTCCCGCACTGATAAAATCGTAAAAATACACAGCTGTCCGGGGAAAGTTTTAAACGGCTGCGGGGTGTAAGCGGAGTTGGGCTTCAGAACAGGCTAAATCCCCTATGAAAATGCGATTTTGGGGCTGTTTGGCAGTGCTGTCCGGGAAAGTCGGAAAAACTGGATACACAGAATCATGTCCAGATTGGAGTAAGGAGAGTGTAAATGGGCGTTTTAGCGGGCAAAGATTACGGTTTTCGACGGAAAATGCGACATAATACGGTGCTTTAGGGCCAATTTGATGATATGCGGCAAAATTTCCCCGGACAGCTGTGTAAAAATATAGAAAATGAACCCGACAAGCCCTTGTCGGGTTCCTCTGCTATGCTATTTGTACTGAAGGGGGAAATTCTTATGCCGACAAAGATCTTATTGCGCCGGGAGCGGGGCCGGTCCGAAGGAGGAGGCCGCCGGGAATTCCAGCGTGCCGTCGAGGTCCGTTCTGAAAATGCTTGCGCCGGCTTTCTGCAGGCGGCTCAGCGCGCTCTGCGTGGGGTGGCCGTAGTTGTTCTGGCCCACTTCGATATAAGCGCGCTTCGGCTGCACTGCCGCGAGAAAAGGGTCGGAGGAAGAGCCGGCGCTTCCATGGTGCCCGACCTTGAGGACGTCGGATTTGAGCTCGGCGCCGAAAGTTTCCACCATCCTGGCCTCCACGTCGGCCTGGGTATCGCCGACAAAGAGCACGGAGGTATCCTGGTAGGCCAGCCTGATCGTAATGGAGCAGTCGTTTATGGCTTTGCCGTCGCCGCTCGACACCGGCTGCGGGCAGGAATTGAAAACTTTTGCCTCTACTCCGCCGGGGCCCCATGAAAGTTTGTCGCCGGGGGCGGGATAGACCAAATTAACGCCGAGGTCTTTGGCCTGGCCGCGGAGCGCTTCATCGGCGGAGGTCCCGGTATTGTCCATGCGGGTGTCGTAGAAGTTCTCTACTTTTAGGTGCGAAAAAACATACTGCAGGCCTTTGTAATGGTCCGCATGGGGGTGGGTGAGAACCACATGGCTGATCCTGGTGATATTTTTCTGGGCGAGAAATTTAGCCAGCCCGCCGGTTTCGGAGCTGTCCGGGCCGCCGTCTATAAGCACGTTCTGCCCGTTAGGAAGCTCTATATATTCGGAATCGCCCTGGCCGACGCTGAGGAAAAACACGTTCAGCCCCGGGGCGGCGTTAAGGACGGTGGAGTTCGCCGGGGGAGGGGCGAGGGGTATCTCTATCGCGGGGGAGGCGGCATAAAGCTGGTCCAGGGCCTGCGCGTTAAGCGCGGAGGGGGAAAAATGGAATATGGCTGAAAGGAAAACCGAGGCCGAAAATACGGCTCTGAGGGCTATGGGTGCTGGAGAGTTCTTGATCACGTGATGCATATCCACCTCCCGGTAAAGACCTGTCACTTACCGTGGTGAATCCGGATTAAGGTCCGGAGGTGGATGCTTCCCGGCCAATTCCGGGAATTACACAGTAGCTATATACACTCTACAGCTACGGTTGACTTTGCTCAAGGGCCAAAGGTCCTAGATGCGTCTAGGCCTAAAGACCCAGGGCTATCGGTCTGCTCATGGCGGCGCCCTGTCCGCGGTAAATGGTAAAATGAAGATCTAAGCATGCCTGAAGAAACAGAAATAGAATTTAACGAGCAGTTCACGAAAGCCCTGCACCTGCTGCAGCACGGCAGCCATAATGTGTTCGTGACCGGCAAAGCCGGCACAGGCAAAAGCACGCTTCTGCGCTATTTCCGCGCGCATACCTCCAAGAAAATAGTGGTGCTTGCGCCCACCGGCGTGGCGGCGCTTAACGTCGAGGGGGAGACCATACATTCTTTCTTCCGCTTCAAGCCCGGAACCACGCCCGACAAAGTGAGAAGAGCGCGGAAGAAGGACGCCGAAATTTACAGGGAGCTGGCCGCTATCGTGATCGACGAAGCTTCAATGGTGCGGGCGGACCTGATGGACTGCGTGGACTCCTTCATGCGCATGAACGGGCCCGTACCCGGCAAGCCTTTCGGCGGCGCCCAGCTCATACTTTTCGGGGACCTTTACCAGCTGCCTCCCGTGGTCACGGGCCCCGAGCGCGAGCTGTTCTCCTCCTATTATAAGGGGCCTTACTTCTTCAACTCGAAAGTTTTTGAAGAGGCGAAAATAGAGTACCTCGAGCTGGAGAAGATCTACCGCCAGAAGGACCAGGACTTTATAGAGATACTGAACGCGATACGGAATAACCGCGTGAGCCCCGCCCAGCTTGCGCGGCTTAACCGGCGCGTGGGCGCCGACGTGGAAACCTCGGGCCGCGGTCTAAGCGTGCGCCTGCTTACCACCAATGCCGACGCCGCCGGGATAAACAACGAGCGGCTGCGCTCAATCGACGGGCGCTCCCATGTTTACAAAGCTGAAACCCTCGGCAAGTTCACCCGCGACGCCTACCCGGCGGACGAAGAGCTGCACCTCAAGGCCGGGGCGCAGGTGATGCTGCTCAACAACGATCCGGACGGCCGCTGGGTGAACGGGACGATGGCCGCCGTGCAGGATATCATGAAGGGCCTGCCGGGTGAGCCGGACTTGGTCCACGTGCGCCTGCCCGACGGCTCCGTGGAACAGGTGGAGCCGCATAAATGGGAACTTTTCCATTTCGTTTTCGACGCGGAGGCTAAAAAGATAAAGACCGAGACCGCCGGAACCTTCACGCAGTACCCGCTCAAGCTGGCTTGGGGCATGACCATACATAAAAGCCAGGGCAAGACCTTCGAGCGGGCGGTGATAGACCTGGGGAAGCGGGTTTTCGCCGCCGGCCAGACCTATGTGGCGCTCAGCCGCTGCACGGCGCTGGGCGGGCTTTCCCTGGCGCGCGAGGTGCGTCCTAACGATGTGATGACCGACTGGCGCATAGTGCGCTACGTCACCGGCCACCAGTTCGGGACCAGCGAGCAGGCCATGCCGCTGGAAGAAAAGATCGGGCTGATAGAGAGGGCCATAAAGGACGGCAGCCTGCTGGATATGACCTACCTTACCGCGAAGGACGAGAAAAGCCGCCGTACCGTCAGGCCGCTTTCCGTCGGCGACCGTAAATACAATACCAGCGCCTTTAAAGGCCTTGAAGCCCATTGCCTCAAGCGGGGCGAGAAGCGGATGTTCAGGGTGGACCGCATCCTGGAGCTTAAGGCCGTGCTCGGGGAAGAGCCGCCGGTTTAACGAGGAACTTACTTCTATGAATTCATACAAACACCGCCGCGAGATCATTTTGCTTGGCCTTGCTCCTATCACGCCCGAGGTTAAAGGCATGTGGCATAAAGGCTACCCGGTGCACCAGGGGGAAACCGAGGCCAGCATTAATTTCGCCACGCTCTACGCGAACAAGAAAGGGATAATCCCCGACCAGGAGCTGCTGCGCAGGGAATGGCTGGACTTCGTCGGCACGCTCCTGCAGGCCGGGTTCCATCTGAACATCATCCCTTTCCCCGCGGAGCTGAACCGTCCCGACAGTCTTTATCACGACGCGGTTTTTATCCGCGACGGCGGGCTGATCTTCCGCGGGATCTGGATAAAGAGCAGGTTCAGCGTGAAGGACAGGATGTTCGAGGGCGAATTCCACGCGCAGCTGATAGAGTCGAAGCTGGGGAAGACGGTGGTCAGCCTTCCCGAGGGCGCCTACCTCGAAGGCGGCGACATTAATTATCTCGAGACCTCCAATGGCAGCTATTATTTCGGCGGCCTTTCCCGCTCAAATAAGCAGGGGCATGATTTCGTCCGGGAAATTATCCGCCCGGACCATTATATCCTGGTCAAATCGGAAGGCTACCACCTGGATACGGTCTTTACCCCGGTAGTGACGGCGGACAACCGCCTTGCCGCTATCATCATCGCGGCCGAAGGGATCAGCCCGGAGAGCATGGCGCAGATCCGTTCCCTCGGGATACAGGTCCTGGAGGTGTCGGCGCAGGACTCTTCCGGCGCCGGAGAGACCCTGGGGGATTACGCCGTGAACGCCCTGATAGCCCCGGGCGTAATGGTGAATTGCAGCCGGTTTTCTACCCCCGGCGTGGAGGAAGCTCTTAAAAAGCTCGGGATCGAGCGCTACGTGACGCCCCTGACCAGCTTCAGGTATGCCGGCGGCTCCGTTCATTGCCTTACCAACGAGGTTTATTAGGCCGCACTGTCGTAGATCCTCAGGGGACCCTGCGGCGAAGGCGGCCGGGAAATAAAAAAGGCGCGGTTTCCCGCGCCTGGAACCTACAGCCCGTTCTTAGATCTTGCCTTTGAAGTTAAGCACCACCACTATCATAAAAAGTATTCCCAGTATGCCGCCCCAGAACAGGATGTTCCCGGCCCAGCGGCCGAGCTTCTGCCCGCCTGTCTGCGGTACCGGTTCCGTGCCTTCTCCGGCCGCGGTCTGCAGCCTGAATTTGCGCCGCAGCATATGACCCGCGATCACCGGAACCAAAGGCGCGGCCAGGAGCAGCACGGTTTCAAGAATATAGTTCAGGTCGGTCATGGCGCGGGGACCTCTTTTCCGTCCTGGTAGCAGGCCTTTTTGCCGGCGACATAACCGGGCGTGGTGGCCTCCTGGTTGCCCATCAGGGCCGTAACTCCGGGCAGGCGCCCCGGGACAAGGCCGAAAGTCCGGTAGCCGCAGACCACTGCGCCGCGCAGGTTAAGGCTGGTGTCCCTGGCCAGGTCCGCGTTCCAGCCTTTCTCCCACTGCTGCTTCGCCTGCTCCGCCGGCGTACCGCTTACCCTGTCCTGGAAGTACGGAATGCTGAAATAGAGCAGCCGGCGCGTTACCATGGAAAGTCCTACGAGCGGGTTAAGAGTGGCTCCGCCAATAGAGGAGGTATTGCAGCCGGTGAATTGCACCACGCCGCCGCGGGCCATCTTGCCTTTCAACATCCTGCCTGCTTCATCCGCGTCAACATCAAAGGACCCTACGGTCTGCAGACCGGGGCCGCCGTGACCATAGAGAACTATCCTTGTTATCGAGCCGTCAGGAAGTTTTCGTATGGCCGCTACGGCCTCCTCGCCCTTGCGGAAAGTCAGCGGCTGCTGCCCGCCGTTAGTGTAAACCGTGATACCATAGGCGTCCGAGGTGAGGGCCGTCGACTTGGCGTTTCCGGCCGGCACGGTCCCGGCGGCCGGGGTGGACTTCACTTCAGGCATCTCAAAAGCCGCTTTTTTCTGCGGGGATGTATACTGCACGGCGGCCCCTGTATGCGCGGCGCCGGCCGCGTACTGGCCGCGCCCGGCTACGACCGGGTCGGAGCCCGAGGCGTTCATATTGTCGTAAAGCTTCGCGAAACTGTCGGCCCCGAGTTTGGAAGGGTCCGGCCCGGCAAATTTATTCAGGGAGGCGGTAGACTTGCTGTCCGGTCCCTTGAGCGCTTCAGGGGAGGCCTGTTTCTTAAGGGCTTCCGCGGCGGCTTTAACCGCAAGCAGCTCCTCGATGGCTTCAGGCTGAAGATAAGGCTCCAGGGCCAGGGACTCTTCTTTGCTAAGCCCTTCCCTGCGGGCTTTTTTCAGCATGGAACTGGTGACGGCGAGTTTTTTGGCGAAGGCCGCGCCTTTCGCTTTGCCCAGCCAGAGGTCCACGGCTTTTATGTCGGTCTCTTTTGTCTTCGAAGTATAGTCGCGGAGCGAGGGGGTGTCCCACTTTTTCATCGCGGCCGCGTAGTAGTTCTTCATCGCCTGCTGTCTTTCAATGGCTGGCTGTTTGGCTTCCAGTAAATAGCCTTCCTGCTCTTTAGGCTCCAGGCCGGGCCACGTTTCGGGCGTAAAAGCGGCGCGCTCCTGGAAATATTTAAATTCGGCGGCGTAGTCCTTGTGGTTCCAGGGCACCGGCTCCAGGGCAAAAGCGGAAGTCCCGGCCAGGGCCAGTGAAAGGAAAATGAAAATAGGGCGCAGTGTTTTCATAGCGACAATACGGGCGCACCTATAGTTTACAGTATGATATCCAATTGTCAAGGGCATTTATCTAAATCTTAAGAGATATCCGAAAGACGGAAAAGTCCGCGCCGGGACAGCCTTGATCACCAGTAACATGACAGGCCTATCTTATGGGAATCCCCCAGGGTTCCGAATGGAACAAAGGCGTAATCAACCGAGAAACGGTTGATCCTAACGCCGCCGCCCACCGTTATTCCCGACCCGGTTTCATTCCTGCCGTTGTAGCCTATGCGCAAAGCCAGCTTTTCAAATACCATGTATTCTCCGCCCGCATGGACTGTGGCGCTGCCGTTCTTCGGCAGATTGGCGTCCAGGACCAGCAGTCCCGAGTTCAAAAACCGGTAAGCCAGCCCCGCCTTGAAATTAACCGGCAAATCTTCGTAACTTGACTGGAATTTTGCCTTAGTGCCGATATTCTGGACGGCCACGCCCATTAAAAGCGGAAGCCCCTGGGATTTCAGGTCGAGAATGGCCCCCAGATCCAAGGCCACAGCCTGGGCTTTGAAGGTGTCTATCTCTTCATTGATATACTTGCCTGCCATCCCGAAGTTCAAAAGCCCATCCTTGCAGCTTTTGCCGTAACCTGCGGAAACAACCCAGTCGCGGATGCCGAAGTCGCCCAACCCTGTTCCCCTGGGGTTCGAGATAGTGGTCCTTTGGAGCTTGCCGTAACCCACGGTGTTGAACATGAACCCTAAACCCTGTTTCAGGGCCACAGCGCCGTATTCCTGGGTCACGCCCTGGAAATGCCCGGTATGCTGGAAAGTGGCGTGATTCTGTTTCATGCCCGCCAGGCCGGCGGGGTTATAAAGCAAGGCATTGGCATCGTTGGCGGCAGCGGCATAAGCCCCACCCATGGCCGCGGGCCTCGCATTGGCGTCCAGAAAAAGGAAATTAAAAGGCGCGGCCCCTTCCGTGCCGCCGGCACAAAGCGGCGGAGCCGGAATCAAAAGAAATGCCGTTATGATCAGCTGCCTCATAAAATTCACCGCACTACCGCTATTTTGCGCGTTATTTTACTCCCGTCCGCTGTGTCGGTGATAACCGCGAAATAGCCGCCCGAAGCCGCGTTCCTGCCCGAGTTGTTCTTCCCATCCCACTGTAATTTACCGCTTGAAGCATCCGTGACTTTCTCCCAGACAAGCTCGCCCGTTATAGTGTAAATCTGGATCCTGGCCGACTGCGTCAGATTATCAAACACGATCCCCGAGGCGGGGTCGGCGCTGTTATAGGGCTTGCCGTTGTCGGGGTTGCCGTCGTTGGGCACCCAGGGGACGGGATAAACCAACACATCCGACAGATCCGCCGCGGCGGGGGCGAACAGGCCGAAGAGGCTGAAGTGGGCCGTCTGTGCGATGACGGTTTTCCCTATCTGGTCTATGGAGCTGGCGGATTCTTTCCGCCATTGCCCGGAAGCCGGATCATAGGCATATATGGCCAGCTTATCCGCCCTGGCCAAGGTCCCGTCCACCAGGCCGTCGTTATCGCCGTCCTGGTACTGGAGGGAAAGCGTGGCCGGGCTGTTAAGCATTGTTTGCCCGTTTTCCAAAGTGATCTCACGTGCCTGGCTGCATGGGGTCAAACCGGACGCCGGGCCGGGGACTCCGGCAGGATTGACTACAACCTTGAGCATAGTTGAAGAACTTGTTACCGCTCCCGCCGGAAGCGCAACCTGGGTGATGCTGTTGGTGGCGAGGTCTCCGGCTTTCAATGTCTGGGGAATCGTATTAAACACTACCTCGCGCTTTTGAAAAATGCCTCCAACAGCCTTTTCCTCGGTATCGGGATTTGTATTGTCCACGGTGATCATAACTGTGGGCGGGTTGGGGTCGGCGTTGCCGGAAATATCCGCAGCCACGCCCCTGAGCTCATAATCGCCGGGGGCGAAACCCGTCACGTCCCAGTGGATAAAATAGGGGGAATCCGCGTCCGGGTTGGGGTGCTCCGGGTTCGCGGACGTCATATCGGCCCAGACCGCGGTTGTTGAGGCGGTTGAACGGTACTGGAACAGCACCTGTCTTACCGCGCCGGGGCTGCCCTGGACAAGCTCGGCCATGACCGTAACGCGGTTGCCCGCTATCCTGCGGCCCGACTGGGGAACTTTGATGACGGCCGCCGCGGCGGCGGGCGCGGGAACGGAGGATACAACCACGGAAACGGCCAGGTTTTCGTTAAGGCTCTCCATGGTCCAGCCGGGCTGCACCTGCCCGCGGGCGCGCAGGGCGAAGCGATAGGTTCCCGTGGAAAGGCTTTGCGTGGCGAAGGATAAATCCGCGGCGGCCGCCGAAGCGAACAGGACGCTGTAGTCAATTATGCCGGTGCCCGAATCCCAGTACACATCATAGGCGGCGATGCCGGCGGACGGGGAAGCCTGCCAGTCCAGCTTTACGCGCTGCGGCGGCAAAACGGCCGCGCTCAGCCCGGAAGGCGGACGCGGATAGGAAACGGACGTGGGCAGGGAAAGGTAACTGATCGGCGAAGGTGACCCGAGTCCATAGTTCAGTCCGTGTCGGAAAACTATATCCCAGGAGTTAATCCGCTTATCCATGATTGCGTCCAATGAAATAACTATGTTGCCCTTGAGATCTATCGTGGAAACGGTAGTCCACGTTCCATTAATGTTACTGGCCATTTTCAATTTATCACTATAACTGGAAACAATACCCCCTGGCCCCCATAGGAGATGCGCTCCGTCGTTTCCATCAATACCAACTATAACTTCCGGATCGCCTGCTGAACCTTCAAAAAATAACGGACTGGACCACCCTGTCTGCGACTTGGCAGTATAAACGACAGAATGGGTGCTAAAATCCTCTCCCAGAGCCACATAAGGCTGATTTTTACTATCCAAAGCAAGGCTGGGATTTCTGCAGGAAGAGCTGAATATAACCTCGGCAGACGACCAGGAACCGCTTTGACGCTTCAGATATAAAGCATAGCCTGATGAGGGCGTGGCAATAGATGTTTTCGTGGCCACGACATGAAGATTGTTCTGATTGTCCGCCTTTATTGCCGCATGGGTCACATTACTGGCAAGCGCAAACGGCGCCTGCCAGGCGCCCCCGACCGGTTTCTGGGCATAGTAGAGTGTCCCGTCTTGATGCACCCACACCAGATGAAGATTGCCCGGACTATCCACAGCAAGATCAATGGACGGAGGAGAAACGGCGAAATAATTTGTATTGGAATTGATAAGCGCGGGCGCTGTCCAAGAGCCGGCGATATTATTCGTATAATACAAATAGTTTCCTGCCGCGTCGGTCATGCCATATACAATATGCAGCTTATTCGCATTGTCCACAACCAGCGGAGCATAACTCCAAGTCCCCACAGGATTCAGAATGACCGGCGGGTCCCATATTTTACCGTTGTCCCCGGACTTCCTGAGAATAAGATTAAAAAAGACCGGCGCGGTGGATAGGGCCAATATGTAGAGATTCCCCTGTCCGTCCCGAAGTATCCGGTCGTTCCGATAATTGATGCTCTGTGCTCCGGAAAAATAGGACACTATAACCAATGTTGGATCTATGACCACGGGATATTTTCTTGCCGCGTCGTTAAGCCAGCCGGCGTCCGCTTCGACGACCAGTTTGCCGGGGTTTTCCAACTTTAAACGCACATCCTCGGATTTAACCCCCGCGCTGTCCACCATGAACGGCTTGTCAAAATAAAACAATACTTGGCCGGTCTGGTTGTCCCTGAATTGTATAGTGCCATCCCCCTGGGGAATTGCCGTCAGCCCCCGCGCATTCAGCTTGAAATTAAAGGTGTTTTTTTTTGGCGGCTTTTTAAGCACTATGTCCTCTTCAAGCCTGTTGCCGCGGGCCTGGTAATACAGATCCACCCCGTCTTCAACTTCCGGATATTTTATTTCGTCATTCCCGCCGGGCCTGAAATCGGAAACCTTATTTGCGGCGACATCTGCCTTTGCGCTTTTTACTGAAAAACCGCTTCCAGGTGCTGCGTCAGCTGTTTCCATGCCGAAACTTATGCTGCGGATATCGTCTATGCTTACTTTTGTCTCAGGTTGAGACTGCGAAAAACTCACTTTATCGGCTATGGGGGGCTTGTCTGGGTCGGGCGATTTCCTTGCAAATTCTGGCCTTTTATCCGTGGCTCCTGTCCGGCCTGCTGCGGCGTAAACAAAACCGCTGCCGCTGTTTCTGATGCTTTCGCCGCCCCATTTACTAAATGGTCCACCTATACCCTGGAGTGAACCGGCCATGCGGTTATCCCCGGATATCAACCCCCCGGCGCTAACGCCGCCTGTTGTTCCGGTATCTCCCGCAAAAAGGCAGGAGAACAGACCGCCCAGCGCGTAAAGCGCCGGGATTATTATTGCCGTTCTTCCCGTTTTCCTTCCGTTCATTTCAGCTTCCCGCGCTTCCCGCCGGTCCTGATCCTGTTTTTCATTTCGTTCGGCGGCATTTTCATCGTTTTATAACTTTCAGGCGCGGCGTCCTTATTCTGGACTACAGGTATATTTTCATAACCTTTTCTTACGGTCTGCACGAAGTAATCGAACTCCGCATCGCTTTTTCCGCCGCCGAGTTCCCTTATATCTATCTCGCCATTGGCCTGCCTGAAAACATAAAGCCCCTGGCAATCCCCCCTGGGCGTCACCTGGACAGTAGCCTGAAATGCTGTGCTGGCGACAACGGTGAAGTAGTCCGGCAGGATCACCTTCGCCTTCCCGCCGGAGAGTTTGGCCGTTCCCCTCACATATATGCCGGCCTCCGGGCCTTCCAGCGAATAATATGAAATGGTCCTTGAAGGGTCGCCGGGATAATCCTGGATGAAACTTTTTGTGCCGTCTGCCCAGAATCTTTTCCCCGCCACATCATAACCAAAACCTCCAGAATGGCTGCCACCGTACACGTATGCACCGTTATAGGAAAAATCTGAAGGTCCCGCATGAAACTGGGTTGAGTGTGTCGCGTCCCAGGAATAATACCAGAACCCGTTATCAGACGCTGTCCGGAGAGAATACGCCTGGTTCCAGGTTTCAAAATCAGATACGCCTATCAAAGAGCCGGAGAGGACCGGAGTAACTGAAGGGGCGAAATAAGTTTCCAGAAATGTTCCGGAAAATTTGCTTGTGATCTTCCCCGTAACTGGATCAACAGGGTCGGTTCCGGCAAAATATATGTCCTGGGTATAGGAACTGCCGGAGGGCACGCCGCTCGGCGCGAGATAAATTACGTTCCCGATACCGTCATTCCACGAATTATAAGTGGGTTTTGCATATAAAACCACGCTTGTGCTCGGAGCGGGAAGCTGCCACCAGAACTGTTGAAGTTCGTCCGGATACAGCCCGAGTAAATGGTTGTCTCCGATTTTTATCGCGCCGTCAAATTTAGCTGTTCCGGCGACATGCAGGGCTTCCGTGGCCGTAACCGTGCCTATGCTAAGGCTTCCCCGGCTGATAAAAACACTGGTCGTTATATTCACGCCCCCGAATGGGGTTGCCGGCGCCGCGTTGATCGTGGAGACCGAGATAGCCGCGGGAACTCCGCCGGCGGCAAGCCCAGTCAAAGCGCTGCCGTCGCCGTAATATTTATTGGCGCTGACTTCGCCGCGGCCGTTGACCCGGAAAATATTGCTTGCGCCGGTTGAAACGACCAGTATGTCGCCGGGCTCCCCCGCGCCTGAAGAAATGTGCAGCTTGAAGGCGGGGTTGGCAGTGCCTATCCCCACATTGCCGGACCCGGGAGGCGTGCTTATCAGGACTGAACCGCCGCCTGCCGCTATTGAAACGGGGCCGGTGGCTATCTGGTTTAAAAACAGGCCGCCCGCGGCTTCAAGATTTAAAGCCGCCCCGCCGGCAATTGGATATGCTAACGCTCCTGTTGCGGGAGTCACTGGGAAAGGAAGTAATGGGGTAGTGAATATGCCCGCAGGTCCTTCGTTAAAGGCTAAATGATTGTCGAACAAATCGTATGTTTGCGTGCCCCTTATGGCGCCGGTTACTATCACATTGCCTTTTACAGTCGCCGACCCAAGGATAACCGCATTCTGGGCGATGGCGAATGTTCCCTGAACCGTCGCTCCGGCCAGCAATACCTGTAGGGTTTCCTTGTCAACGGCCTGCTGTGCGACGGCCGATTGAAAGGCGAAAGGCACGGTCAGAAGTTTCTGCGGCGGCAGGAGCTCGCGCTCGGCGGTAAGTTTTGTTTTATTGCCTTTAGTTGTCTCGCCCTGGAAGAACACTCTTAAATATCTATCGGCCCCGCTGAATATCTCGGGCCTGATAGGCGGCATATTCAAAGCGGGGTCGCCGAGCGCGACGTTAAAAACGCCGTTATCGACCGGGATGGAAACGCTTGCGGACGGGGGAACTGAAAATTCATTTGCCACATTGGTCCAGAATATGCCGCCGGTGCTTGAGACTATGGCGAACTTGAACCTGCCGGTACCGTTAAAAGGGATCGATTCGCTGGCTTCTTTATTGCCGCGCCCCCCTTCGCCTTCGATTTCAGCCACCGGCAGTTCTATGCGGCCCTGAAAATTCATCTGATACGGCACGGCGGCGTTCAAAATGCCCGGCCATAGCAAAGCCAGACAAAGCGCGAATTCAGCTTCCGGTTCTTTCATGGTATCCCCCTGTATAAACGAAACCAGGCCAGCGCCGGCGGATCGTGAGCCTGATCGGTTGCTTGCTGGTTATTACGCCCTTCGAATAGTATAGCCCCTAAAAGCTATTTTCGCAAGGCCGGATGTTCAGGGCGGAAGGACGACTTTGGCATAAATTTCCCGGACGCAGTCCGCGTAAGGTTTGCGTTTTTCCGGGGTAAAATCTTTATAGATCAGCTCGACCGCCCTGCCCGCGCCGAACATCGCGTGGTCTATGGGGAAAAGAGCTTCGCGGCCCGGCGGGAGGAACTCTTTCTTGATCTCCATGCGCAGCCCCCAGCCGGCCAGCAGGGTAAGGCAGTAAACCCATTTCTGCGTGGCCGGATTATAGATCTTCAGCACCGGGCCCGGGGTGCTTGCGGTATTGGGCTTCATCTCCCAGGTCTGGCCCGGCAGGTCACCGGCCGCGGCCATCAGCTCGGCCCAGAATTCCCTGAAAGTTTCGGCGGATTTGGGATAGCGCGCCGCAATGTGGTGGACGAATTTCTCGAATTCGACGCGGATAAGCGCGGGGTCCGTCTTTATCGTTTTCGCCTTGTTGCGGTTCTCTTCTTCCAGCTTGAGGCGGGAGGTAAGGTCGCGCAGAGCGGCCGTCTCGGATTCGCTGGCCGGGGCCAGATATTGCGCGCGGAAAGTGAGGCGGTCCCCGCTCAGCGGCTGCACCGTGATATTATCGCCGGCGACTTTTACTACGACGCCCAGCGCTTTGTTTATGGTATTGCGCACCGGCGCGTAAATTTCAAAAGTTTTATTTTCCATAGACCGTCCTAAGCCTAATAATACAAAAAACCTCTGCGGCGGGAAAATAAAACCGGGGCCGCGGCAGCTAGCGCCGTCGGCCCCGGAGAAATGTCCGGAAAACATATATTTTAGTCAGCGCTTTCGCTGTCAGGCTCTAACAGCCGCCTAAAACGCGCTTGGCTTTATGTACGGCCGGACCAGCGGGTTTGCTGTTCTTGAACAAAGCCGGAAGTTCCCTGCGGGCTTTTTCCCGGAAGCGGTAGGTGTCTTCCATGGCCGGGCCGGAGGCCGTTTTTCCGGGCTTGAAGTTCAGGATCTGCTCCCTGAATTCTTTCAGCCCGCCCTGCAGGATCTTTATCCGCCTGTAGCCGAGTTTTTGCGCCACTATGGCCATCTTCCTTTCGGTCAATTCGTCCTCCGCGGCGAAGACGTTTATCTTCCCGCGCAGCAACAGGGCTTTCGCGGGCTCTTTCTCGAATAAATTATCGGGCGTGAACGCGATGGATTTCGGCAAGTCAAGGCCGGCATGCGCCGTTTCAGCCCTGAAGTCCATGATCCGGAGCTTATCCTCCCGGTCGTTCATCAGCCTGTAGGCGAATTCGTCTGGCGTCATCATATCCAGTTTATACGTCTCCGCGAAGCCGGGCGCTTCCGCCGCTTTCAATATGGACTCTTTCCTGGGGGTGAACGCGAAAGATGAAGCCGCCATCAGGAGGCCCGCCGAGGCCAGCGCGAAGTAATAAGGCGTGAAGCGGACCGGCGCTTCTTTGCCCCCGTTGACCTTGTTCTCGATAATTGAGACGGCCCAGAAAGCGAGCAGGGCCACCGCGGCCAGCAGGAAAGCGAACAGGCTCTGCGAGATCCCCAGCGTCTCGAATATCCGGGGGCTGCCCCAGGAGCCGGCTTTGTAAAGGTGCTCCCAGGCGGGGTAGGTTTCCGCGAAGAGCAGGACGCCCAGGAAGGCGCCGATTATGAAGACCATAGCGTCTATCTTCCCTATCGCCGCCGCGCAGACGCTGGTGCCCGGGCAGAACCCTCCCAGGACGAAGCCCAGGCCCATGATCAGCCCGCCGGCCATGGCCGACCAGATGAAGGTGGGGTTGATATAGACCAGGCTCAGGTCAAGCAGGCCGAAATGTTCGAGCGCGATCACGCCGAGCATGGCCGTTACGCCGGCTGTGAAGAAGACCCGCAGCACAGTGAAATCGTAGCCGTAGAACAGGCCGACCAGCTTTTTCGTGCTTGAAAAGCCGGCCTGCTCCAGGATCATGCCGAAAAGAACGCCGATCAGGAGCGCGGCGATATAATTCAGATTAGCGCTGATAATATCCGGAACCAGAGGACCCATAGAACTGTCTCCTTAATTTTAAATCCAGAGTTTTCTGAAGAAATAAGCGAAAGCGTAAGCGCCGGCGAAGATGAAGCCCATGGTTATTATCCCGCCGGTGGACATGACCGCCATCCCGCTGAGCGCGGCGCCGCTGGTGCAGCCGCGGCCCAGCTGCGAGCCGACGCCCCACAGCAGGCCGCCGGCCAGCGCGCCCGCTATTCTCATCTTATTGGTGGCCGAAGGGCCTTTCTCGAATTTAAGAGCGAGGCGGTCCGAGACCAGGCCGGAGATGAAAGCTCCGATCAGGACGCCGAACACCTCGAAGACCAGCCAGTTCTTCAGCGGCCCGCCGCTGTGCTCGCCGGCGTATTCTTTGTAGAACACGGCGGAACCGGTATGCGCCGGGGCCGCGGCGTCCATGGCCGCCACGGTAAAGCTTTTAAGCGCGCCGCTCGCGCCCAGCCCCCTGCCGGTTATGAAGATAGTCGCCAGCAGAAGCAGGCCCAGGAGAAAGCCGGCCAGGTAAGAGTTCATGTATTTTTTTTCTTCCATAAGAGTTCCTTGTCGAAGCCGCTTATTTCCCTGCCTCTGGCTCGCAGCTCCCTTCCAGGTCTTCGAAACCGGTCAGCATGGCTTTCAGGTTGGCCGTAACGGTCTTCCCTGTGGTGATAAGGTAAAGGTGGGTGATGAGGAAGGCCGTCAGAGCGAAAGCGCAGGCGGTATGGATGACCGCGGTAGTCCGCAGCGTCTCTATGGTCAGCGCGCCCGTAGTTCCGCCTTCGGGATAGCGGTAGAACATATAGAGCAGGCCGGAGGCCAATGTCGTCGGGAGCAGGAAGACCTTGAGGCTGAAGTAGGTCAGTTTCTGCAGCGGGTTGAGCTTGCAGAGCACTGTCTTTTTCGTCGGGTGGGGGGCGTTCCTGAAGATACCGAAGACATAATATTCCAGCTGGGCCGCGATGTTCTTCGTGGTCGGGATGTACTGCCGCCACTCACCGGTGGTCAGGTGCCAGAAGATAGCGAAAGCTATCAGCACTATCAGGAGATAAGCGGCGATATTGTGATAGCGGACGGCGTCGCCGAAGCCCAGGAAAGAATAGGCGCCGTGTATCTCGAAACCGGTGAAGGCGAGGAAAAGTATCAGCCCCGCCTGCGCCCAGTGCCAGAACCTTTCAAAGCCGGAATAGATGAGGACTTCTTTTATATTCTTCATTTGTTTTCCTCGTTCCTGTGCTTCCGGGCGCTAAATATCCTTCCCGCGCCGTGCGCGAGGACGCCGAAGAGCGACAGGAGAAGCAGCCACTTCCCCGCGAACTCCACCGCGGCGGAATGATCCCTGCCCGGCATGTAGAAATCATTGAGGCCGGCGAGCCTGCCGCCGGAGCGCGCATGGCATTCCCCGCACTTCACGCTGGCCTCTTTAGGGGCCACCATGTGATTGACGGGCCAGTACATCGCCGTCTTTATGAAGGCGACCTTCCCGCTGAAAGGGAGGCCGGCGGCCTTCATCCCGGCCCGGGCCGAGGCTTCCCAGTTGAAATCCTGCCAGTAAGCGCCTTCGCCTTTCTTTTCCGAGAATAATTTAGGCTGTATGAGTATTTTGTTCACCGGGTCATAAGGCTGGTTGCCGGTATGTATCTTTACGGGGATTATCTTGGAATCCTCGTCGGCGTAGGAGCCGTGCAGCGGATTAAGCACAAGCGTCTTTCCCGTATCCTCTATTTTATCTCCCCTCAGGTAATGGGAAGCGGTGCCGTTGAACCAGATATAATCCGGCTTAACGTTCTTCTGCCAGGTAAAGCTCCCTTTTATCGACATATAGGCGTGGTTGCCCATGCCGTCGTCTTCTATATAAGGTTTTCCGTCCTTAAGCTTGCCGGCCGTCGACCAGTCCCAGGACATTTTCGTGGCATTGGCTTTGGCGTAAGACGGGATATGGCAGGTCTGGCAGGCCACTTTCAGAGTATGCTCGTTCAGGACGGAATCGCCGTGCGGCGCGGCGGTATGGCATTGTTCGCAGCTGCTCCGGTCCTGGTTCATCGAGGCCAGGGAATAGATCTTCCCGGAAATATTGTGTTCTTTCGTGGTGTGGCAGTCCACGCACTGCAAATTTGAGCCGGAGGAAGCCATGTGCACGTCCAGGTCCCGGTCCGGTTCGAACAGGGCTTTCTCCAGGTCGCCGTGCTTCACATTGTTCCCGCCGCCGCCGAAGAAATGGCAGACGCCGCAATTGGTCCGCTTCGGCCTGCCTACGCTCTGCGCTATCTTGTTAAGGTCGAGAGCGGCGGCCGGCGCGCCAGCTTTGTCTGGCGCCTTGGCGTAGGTCTCCGAATTGTCGTGGCAGATCAGGCAGTCCACGTTATCCTGGTCGGTGTAGCCCTTGCCCCGCGAGTCCAGCCCGTAGCCGATATGGCATTTCGCGCAGCTGCCCTCATTGCCGGGCGTGCTCACGCAGAAATTATTGATAGCGTTCTTCTTGCCCAGGTAAACCACGCCGCGGCCTTCCACGTATTCCTCGCGCTCCCAGTTCCAGTGGCTGGAGCGCATCACTTCTTTATGCCTTTTATTATGGCAGCCGATGCAGGCCTCGGTGACCTGGCGGGGGGAAGTGAATTTCTTCTTGAGGACCTCGAAAGCGGCATGGTCGGCCGAAGGAGCGTGTTTGACCGAATACTTCGCTTTTAATTTGGCCACGATCCCGGGTTCCACGTCCTTGCCGGACAGGACCCCCATTAAAATTACCCCTGTCAGGCACAGGGCGGCGGTTATGATTATCGGTTTTTTCATGCTTTTAATTCGACCGGCTCAAAGATTGAATTTTGGGCAGTACAGTTTTTTCATCGCGTCCAGCAGCTTCACCAGCTTCTCGTCCTCTATGCGGTAAATTATCCTGTTCCCGTCCCTGCGGCGGGCGATCAAGCCGTTATCGGCCAGTATCCGCAGATGCTGGGAAATATTCCCCTTGGTGGTCCCCAGCTCGTCTATGATCTCGCCCACGAACAGCTCCTTTTTCGCGAGCATGCAGATGATGAGCAGGCGCAGGGGATGCGCGATGTGGCGGAGGGTCTTCGCAAGTTTCTCGGCGTTAGCCGCGGAGGTTTCGTTCATAGGTGTCACCGGTCCTGAGGATAGTATAGAAGTTTAGAATCTGCTAAACAACTATCAAAGTGCAAGGCGCAAATTGATATTTGTTAACCCGACACGCCCTTGTCGGGTTCGCCTGCTATGCTATTTGAAAAGCGGGGGCTGAAGGAGGGTTTATGAAAGGAGCGGGAGCTATTCAGGACATGCCGAGGGTGGAGCGGCCGCGCGAGAAGCTGATGCGCTACGGCCCGGAGAAGCTGGCCGAGGAGGAACTGCTCGCGATCATACTCCGCACCGGGACGCGCGGAAAGAACGTTCTGGACCTTGCGGGGGAGATCCTGAAGAAATTCGGGCGAGGCGACATAGCCAAGGCCGGCTTCGCGGAGCTGCGCGCCGCGCCCGGCCTTGGCCCCGCGCGCGCCTGCGAGATCCTGGCCGCTTTCGAGCTCGGCCGGCGTTTCCTCAACGGGAAGAAAAGCGGCATCTACCTTAAGCCGCGCGATATCTGGGAGGAACTGCGCGACGTGCGCGACCAGAAGAAGGAGCACTTCATAGTGTTCTACCTTGATACGCGCAACCAGGAGATAAAGCGCGACATAGTCTCCATCGGCACGCTTAATTATAATCTGGTGCACCCGCGCGAGGTGTTCGAGCCGGCGGTGAAGAACCTGGCCGCAAGCGTGATAGTGGCGCATAACCACCCCTCCGGCTGCCTGGAGCCTTCCGATGAGGACCTTTCTCTGACCAAGCGCCTCGCCCAGGCCGGGAAGCTGCTTGGCATAGAGGTCCTGGACCATGTGATAGTCACAAAGGAGGGGTTTATGAGCTTTAAACAAAAAGGACTTATTTAAAGATTTAAAAAGGCGGTTATGGCCCTGAATGCCGGGTATTTTATATCCTATACAGATTGCTTCACCGTAAATTTTCCGGAGGATATAAATGAGCGACCTTTATGTAGCTAAAATAGCGGCTGAACTCGGGCTGAACTCCGTCGGCGTCTCCGCGGCCATAGAACTTTTTAAAGAAGACGCGACGATACCGTTCATCTCCCGGTACCGCAAAGAAGCCACCGGCAATCTGGACGAGGTGGCGCTCGGCAAGATACAGGACCGCTTGGCCCAGTTGAAAGAGCTGGACGCGCGCCGCGAGGCTATAATAAAGTCCCTCACGGAGAGGAACCTTCTTACCCCGGAACTCAAGCTCAAGATAGAGGCCGCCGAAGTCCTCTCGAAGCTCGAGGACATTTACCTGCCCTTCCGCCCGAAGCGCCGCACCCGCGCGACCATAGCCAAAGAAAAAGGCCTGGAGCCGCTGGCCGACCAGGTTTACGCCCAGGGGAGCGAGGACCCCGCCGCCCTCGCCGCCGCTTTTATCAGCGAAGAGAAAGGCGTCAAGACCGCCGAAGAGGCCCTCGCCGGCGCCCGCGATATCATAGCCGAGCGAGTCAGCGAGGACGCTCCCGCACGCGCCCGCCTGCGCCAGCTTTTCTCCGCCAAAGGTATTTTCCATTCGAAGGTGATGGAGGGCAAGCAGGAGGAGGGGGCGAAGTTCAAGGACTACTTCGACTGGAAAGAGCCCTCCGCCAAAGCTCCGTCCCACCGGATACTCGCGATGCGCCGCGGCGAATCCGAAGGCGTCCTGAGCATGCGCATAGAGGTAGAGGCCGACGAGGCTATCGCCCTGCTTGAGCCGCTTTTCGTCCGGAACGGGAGCGCCTGCGGCAAACAGGTGAAAGAGGCGGTGACGGATTCCTATAACCGCCTGCTCGCTCTTTCGATGGAAGGCGAGGCCCGCTTCGAGACCAAGAAGCGAGCCGACGCCGAGGCTATAGGCGTTTTCGCCAGGAATCTGCGCGAGATACTGATGTCCTCGCCCCTGGGCCATAAAAATATCCTGGCGCTGGACCCCGGCTTCCGCACCGGCTGCAAGCTGGTCTGCCTGGATCCCAACGGCAAGCTGCTGCACGACGACGTGATCTACCCGAACAACGGCGAAGGCGCCGCCGCTTCCGCGGCGGACAAAGTGAAAAAACTGGCCGCGCAGTACAAGACCGAGGTCATAGCCATAGGCAACGGGACCGCCGGCCGCGAGACCGAGGAATTCGCGCGCGGGCTGAAGCTGGAGGGCGTGATAGTCGTAATGGTCAATGAGAGCGGCGCTTCCGTCTATTCCGCTTCCGCCGTGGCCCGCGAGGAGTTCCCGGACAAGGACGTGACCGTGCGCGGCTCCGTCTCAATCGGCCGCCGCCTGATGGACCCGCTGGCCGAGCTGGTGAAGATAGACCCTAAGTCCATCGGCGTGGGGCAGTACCAGCACGACGTGGACCAAAGCGAGCTGAAGAAAAGCCTGGATACCACCGTGATGAGCTGCGTGAACAGCGTGGGCGTGGAGCTGAATACCGCCAGCCGCGAACTGCTCTCCTATGTGTCCGGCCTCGGGGCGACGCTCGCCAAAAATATAGTCGACTACCGCAATGCAAACGGGGCTTTCCCGTCGCGCGCCGCGCTGAAGAAAGTCCCGCGGCTCGGGCCAAAGGCTTTCGAGCAGGCCGCCGGCTTCCTGCGCCTGCGCGGGGGGAAGAACCCGCTGGACTCGAGCGCCGTGCACCCGGAGCGCTACGAGATAGTGGAGAAGATGGCCGCCGACCTGGGCTGCTCGGTGCAGGACCTTATAAACGACGCGGCCCTGCGGGCGAAGATAGAGATCTCCAAATATATTTCCGACGGCGTAGGCGAGCCCACGCTTAAGGATATCGTCGCGGAGCTGGCCAAGCCCGGGCGGGACCCGCGCAAACAGTTCGAGGCTTTCGCTTTCGGAGAGGCGCAGAAGATAGGCGACCTTAAGCCCGGCCAGAAACTCCCGGGAATAGTCACCAATGTGGCCGCTTTCGGAGCCTTCGTGGACATCGGCGTCCACCAGGACGGCCTGATCCACATAAGCGAGCTTGCGGACGTTTTCGTGAAGGACGCCGCGGCGGTCGTTAAGGTGGGCCAGCGCGTCAACGTTACCGTGATGGACGTGGACCTGCCGCGCAACCGCATAGCTCTTTCCATGAAATCGAACCCTGTGATAGGCCCGCGCGAGTCCCGCGGCCCTAGGCCCGAGCCAGCCGCAAGGCCCGCCCCCGGTCCCGGCTACAACAGGGGCGCCAGGCCGGAGAACCGGCCGCGCCGCGACGAGCCCCCTGCCGGTTCCATGGGCGAAGCCCTGAAAGCCTTCATGGACAAGCGCAGGAACTAGCCTATCGAGGCTGAGCCTCGATAAACAAGCCTGTCGAGGCTTCGCCTCGACAGAAGAAACCCCGGGGAGGCCCGGGGTTTCTTTTTTATGGCGGGGAGCCGTTTATTCGGGAGCTTTGTCTGAAATCGCTTTTATCCGCTTGAGGCCTTCCTGTACCTGCTGGTTATAGGGGTCCAGTTCCTGGGCCTCAAGCCATTGGTCCCTGGCTTTTTCGTAGTCCGCGGCCTGGAAATATTTCAGGCCCTCCAGGTAGAGTTCTTTTGCGGCTTCGGAATCTTTTCCCGCCGGGGCCTGGGCTTCCGGCGCCCGGCTAACATCTTTCAGTTCTATCGGGGCCGGTTCTTTGTTCCCCATCTCGTTAGTTACGGCTTTGAAAGCTTTCATCCCGGCGGCCGGTATTAAAAGCAATGAAGCGATCACGGCTATCCAAAACAGAACTTGCCCGATAGATTTCATGTTCTTATCCCCTTTTAACCGGCAATAAATTATATAGGGCCGGTATTACGTAATTATTTCGGGGCCGGGGCCGTTTGCGCCCTAAAATAAAAGACCGCGGCCGGAGGGCCGCGATCTTCTATTAAGTTCCTGCGTTTTTTACTTGTTGATGTGTATCACTTTCGCGGGCGGGAAGCCGTTGAAGTTGGTGGACGAAGCGTGGCTGTAAGCGCCCATGTTCGTGCTGTAGAGCAGCTCGCCCAGCTTCAGGTCCGCCGGCAGGTTCTCCGACATCGAGATCACGTCCAGCGCGTCGCAGGTCGGCCCGAACACGCCGCAGATCTGCTCCTTGCCCTTCTTGAAAGACTTCATATGGCAGTGCTGGTGGTCGAAGATGATGCCGGAGTAGGTGTGGTACGCCCCGTCGTCGACGTAATAGCAGGTCTTGCCGTCGCGCACGGCCTTGCCGTTGATCCTTACCACCGAGGTTCCGGCGGTAGCGATCATGAAGCGGCCGGGCTCGGCCAGGATCTCTATGTTCTTCGGGAAGAGCCGGTCGAGTTCCGCGTTGATGGTCTTGGCCAGGGTGCGGAAAGGCTTTACCGAAGCGTCGTAAGGCGCCGGGAAGCCGCCGCCGATGTCGAGCAGGTTCATCCTGGTGTGGCCGCGCTCCTTCGCCTCTTTGAAGATGTCCGCGGCCAGGCTGATGGCCTGGACGAAGTTCTCGAAGTTTGTGGTCTGGCTGCCAACGTGGAAGCTGAGGCCTTCCACCCCGAGGCCGGCTTTCTCCGCCGCCAGGATCAGGTCCACGGCCTCGCCGGGAGCCGCGCCGAACTTGGAGGAGAGCTCCACCACGGCGCCGGTATTGGCCACCCGCATGCGCAGGACCAGGCCGGCGTGGGGGGCGTATTTCTTTATCTTGTGCACTTCCTCTATATTGTCGTAGGTCACGAGCGGCCTGTACTGGTCAAGCTGCTTGAGCGTCTCGTTGGGCTTTATGGGGTTGGCGTAGATGATCTTGTCCCAGATCCAGGCCAGCCGCTTCTTGTTCGGCATGTTCTTGATGAACTCATGGACGATCATGAACTCGGGCATGGAGGCCACGTCGAAGCTGGCTCCCGCTTTGTACAGAGTCTTTACTATCTCCGGAAGGGGCTCGGCCTTGACCGCGTAATAGGCCTGCACCCGCGGAAGATATTTTTTGAACTCGGCGTAGTTCTTCCGTATTTCGTCGTGGTCCACGATGAAAAGCGGCGTTCCGTGCTTCTTGGCGAGGTCCTGCATCTGTTTCTGTGTGATCATACTTTTGTCTGGTATTCCTCCGTGTCCCGATTTTTAAGTTCAACCAAAGTTCAGTCGCCGTCCGTGATCAGGAAGTTCTTGAACTGCCAGGGGTCTTTCCTGTCGATGGCCGGGTTATTGTGGCCCAGGAACTCGTTGGTGTAATGTTTCAGGGGCGTCCAGTCCGTGGGCATAGAGATGAATTTGCCCAGGTAGGGCTTGGCGATCTTGAGGACGAACTCGTGCGGCAGGTCGTCCGGAACGCAGACGCCGCGGTCCGGGTTCTCGATTATCCACATCGTGGCCGCCACGACGGAGATGGCCACCTGCATGGTGGTGGCGTTCTGGTGCGGGACCAGCTTGCGCGACTCCTCTATGCTCAGGCTGCTTCCGGTCCACCAGGCATTGTAGTCGTGGCCAAGCAGCAGTGCGCCCAGGGTATCCGAGCCGCCGATTATCTCGTCGGTCAGGATGCGGATCTTGGGCTGGAGCTTGTAGTCATAGCCGCGCAGCTCGTTGAGCGAGGCGATGGCCGAGTCGCTCGGGCAATAGGCGTAATGGACGGTGGGGCGGTAAACCGCCTTGCCGTTCTCCCACACGGTCAGCCTGTCGGAGATCGTGAAAGCCTCGCCATGGCGGACCACCATGGCCTGGATGCACCAGTTGGGGACCCAGGAATTCACCCAGGTGTTCATCCCCATGCGCGCCAGGCAGATCTGGTTCTTCGGGCCTTCCTTGTGCTGGTAGGCGAACTCCGGCAGCTCCTTCTCGTGCGTGCCCCAGCCCATCTCCGCCGTAGTGATGCCTTCCTCGCGGAAGCCCTCCACGCTCCAGGTATTGACGAATTCGTCCACCTGCTTGGGCTTATTGGTGATCTGGGTGTCGCGCTCGCTGACGTGAATGACCTTCACGCCGAGCTGCCGGGCCAGGTGGTTGAAGCTCTGCTCCGACATGAGCTTGCGGAGCGCTTCGGCGGGCTTGCCCTTGACCTTTTTGTCGGCGAGCAGGCGCGCGCCGATATCGAGCAGGCCCTGCTTGGTGAAATGGGAGATGAGGCCCGGGTTGGCGCCGTGCTCGATGACCGCGGTCGGCCCGGGGCTGGCCCATTTCTCGGTCATGCGGCGCAGGTTCATATGCCTGTGGTAAAGCGTGCGCTCGGTAGGGTGTTTGTCCACAGCGCCCTCGTAGGGGTCCCAGACTTCGGTCGAGGTGTTGACGTAGAGGATGCCGCGGTCGTGGCACCACTGCAGGATCACGCAGGCGTCGATGTTCCAGGCGAGGTCGATCAGAACGTCGCCGGCCGAAAGATGCTGGCTGAGCAGGCGGTCCAAATTGTCCCTGGTGACCCGGTCGTGGACGAAACGGACGCCTTTGGCGGTCCATTGCTTGAGGGCCGCGGCGCGGTTCTCGAAATCCATGATGGTGATGTTCTTGGCGGGCATTTTCACGTGCTTGAGCAGGATGGGCAGGGTGCACTGCGCCACGGCGCCGTAGCCGACGAAGAGGATGCGCTTGTTGAAGTCTTTGGCCATAGTAGTCTCCTGTTTGGAAAAATGTACGCGACCGCCGCAAATCCGGGAACGTTAAATATAATACAACTTTTATTTTGGCTTATAAAGACCGGGCCAGATGGGCGAGAGGGAGCGGATGAAAGCGTCGGTGATGCTGGTCATCGCCGAGGGGATGTCGAAGCCTTCGTAGTTCATGGAGGCCGACCACATGATGGAGCCGGTCTGCACGTCCACCATCCGCGACAGAAGCGACACGTTGGCGGTGGTGCTGAGCAGCTGCGAATTCGGCATGCCCATGACGGTGCCTTCGGAATAAATGGTCCCGCCGTTCACCTGCGTTATAGTGGTGGTGCGCGGGTTCTCGGACTGGTTGACGATGTAGGAGCTCTGCGGCGTGCTTTCGGCCACGGTGCCCACGAAAAGCGCGTCTACGCCCAGCAGCCTGCCGAGCTGCTTGGCGGTGGCCGGGTCGAAAGAGCCGGAAGTCGAGAGCGACTGCTCGCGCATTACTGAGTCCAGGTGCTGGCGCTCTATGACGTCCGCGCCCTGCTCCAGGAGGCTTTGAGTCATGAGATCGGCGGCCAGGTCGCCTTTGGGACCGTTGAAGGAAAGCACCGCCACGCGCTTTATGCCGGAAAAGTCGGAGCGCGGATTGACGGCCACTTTGGGCGTAGCGCAGGCGGCGAAGAGGAGCAGGGCCGGGAGCAAGAGTTGTTTTTTCATGTGGATCACCGGGCGTTGAGGGTATTAAGGTGCTTTAGGGCCGTCTCGCGCATATGCGGGTCCGCGGTGTTTTCAAGGCAGGCCTGCCATGAGGCCATGGCCTTTGCTTTAAGCCCTTTCTTTTCGTAGATAAGGCCCAGCATGTAATGGGCTATGGCCCTCTTGGGATCGAGGCGTGTCGCGGTCTCGAAGGACCGCTGCGCTTCGTCGGCCCTGCCCAGGCGGGTATAAGTGAAGCCCAGTTTCAGATGAAGCTCGACGTTCTCGGGCTGCATTATAAGCGACTGCTCGAGCGCCGTCGCCGTCTGCGCGAGCTCCGCGGGCGTCTGGAGCCTGATGTCTTTGTCCGCGCCGGCCGGGGCCGTTTGCGCCGCCGCCGGGACCGCGGCCGCGAATAAAAGGGAAATTAACAGATATTTCATAGAGCCTCCGAAGCTATGCTCGTGGCGCTTCGCCACTTTCTTGTGCCGTATAAAAGGGCTATGCCCCTCAGACGGCCGTATTTAAAAAGCATATAAAATACCGCGCCGCTTGTGTAGTATGTTTTCCGGATTTAGTAAGATTTAAAAAAGCCGGCTTCCAGATCTTCACGGCCCGGCGAAGGAGCCCCCATGAAATTCGTTTTTTCCCATAATAATCTGAACGTCCTGGACCTGGATAAAAGCCTGAAGTTCTACTCGGAGGCGCTGGGCCTCTCGGAAACCCGCCGGAAAAGCGCCGCGGACGGAAGCTTCACCCTGGTTTTCCTTGGCGACGGCGCGACCCCGCATAAACTGGAACTGACCTGGCTGAGGGACAGGAAGGAAAAATACGATCTCGGGGACAATGAGATCCACCTTGCTTTTACCGTGGACGACTTCAAGGCGGCCAGGGAACTTCATAAAAAAATGGGCTGCGTCTGCTATGAGAACGAGGCGATGGGGATCTATTTTATAGAGGATCCGGACGGCTACTGGCTGGAGATACTTCCGGAGAAGCGCTGATCATTTCCCGCCGGCCAGGTCGTCCAGGACGGCTTTCATCCCGTCGATAAAAGCCGCCATATATTCATAATTAAGCGTGTCCGGCAGGTCCGTGGGCCTGTGGTAATGCGGCGTCCTGTAAAAAGAGGTGTCGGTGAACATCACGGCCGGATAGCCGGCCCGCCAGAAACTGCGGTGGTCGGAGTAGTCGACGCCGGGGACGAAGGAAGGCAGGCTGACGGTTCGCAGCGGAAGTTTAGAGGCGCCCCTGAAAACTTTGTCTATCCGCCCCGCGAGTTTCCGCGATCCGAAATCGGAGACCTGGGCGATAAAATTCCCTCTCCCGGGAAAGAAGGGCCCTATAAGCGGCGGGTAGCGCTGCGACATCCGCTTCTCGCTGAAAAAACCTATCATTTCAAGCACCAGCGCGGCTTTTATATCCTCTTTTCTTTCAGCGGCCGCTTTCGCGTAGACCGCGCTCCCCATCCCCTCGTTCCTGAAAAAGGGGGGCTCTTCGTTCACGAAAGCTATGAATTTAACGGTCCTGGAGTATTTCTTCGCGGCGGCGTATTCGGCCAGCTCGAGCAGGCCGGCCACGCCGCTTGCATTGTCGTCGGCTCCCGGATTGTTGTAGGTGTCGTAATGGGCCCCGGCCACGATAGTTTCACTTTTTGCGGCCAGTCCTTCTTTGACGCAAACGATGTTCTTCACCTTTACCGCGGACGACATATATTCCTGGTATTCCACTTTGCAGCCGGCAGCTTTAAAGCGCGCCGTAAGATAGTCCTCCGTTCTGCGGAGCCGGGCTTTATTATTATTGTAAAGGTCCCTCGGGCCTATCTCCACGGCCAGCGCGGTTACCGAAGCCCGGAGCCTTTCAGGCCGGGTAAGCGTCGGGCCTCCGGGATAAGCCGGGGCCAGGAAGTTCCAGCCGATAGTGGTGACTTTAAGGGCGGCGTAAGCCGCCGCCGTGAAGCCAAGAAGGTAAAGAAGATATTTTTTTGAGACCATGAGGGGAAACCCGGATAAACAAAGCCGGCCCGGCAGGCGCGGGGATCAATTCGCCCTTACTTCTTCGGTTTGCCGGCGGGCGCATCCTTCCAGCCTGTGAGGGCGGAGATGAAATTCTCCCATTTGGCTTCCAGGCCGGAGGCGGCGCTTTCCTTTTCGGGGGCCGAGGCGGCGTAAAGCATGGCCCCGAAAAGGGCGTCCTGGATAACTTCCGCCAGGGCGGCTGGCTCGTCCTTGAACCGGAAAAGGCCCTCCCTTTTCCCGGCCAGCAGGTGGGAGAGTATCCTTTCGCGTCCCGCCTCTATCATCTGCATGAAGAGTTTCGAGAACGCTTCGCCGCGGCCGGCGAGGTAATAGAGCAGGATCAGGATCTGCGCGTCCTGGCGCCGGTAGCGCCGGGCCCAGATCACGTTGCCCAGGCAGTGCTTCAGCAGCCTGCGCCCGGCATTGTCCTCGATCGCGATCAATTCGCTTACCGTCTCGTGGTTGTGGCGGACTATTGTGCGTACAAGCTCTTCGAAGAGCGCGTTCTTGTCCGGGAAGTGATACATGACGGCGGACTGGCTCAGGCCTATGTCGTCGGCGATCATCTGGAAGCTCGCCTCGGCGAAACCGTGCCTGGCCGCGAGCCGGATGGCCGACAGGACTATCTTGTTCCTGGTATTTCCGCCTTTTTTCGTTTCGGGCCTGGGTTTCATTGGAGAATTCTACCTTACTCACCCCGCAAAGTAAAGCGCGGGGAACATAGGGCCCAGAGCCCGCTGGGTCCCCCGGCCCATGACGAACGCCCCGGGAAATAATACAATGTATTACACGGTAATGACAGAGCAACACGCGGATAGCGCGGACGGGCCGGCGGATAAAGGGAGAGAAAAATGATCAGAATGATGCTAACGGCGGTTTTCCTGGGCTTGGCCTGCGCGGCCGCCTCCGCGGCGCAGCCGGCGAGGGTTTTCGACCCCAGGCTGGCCGGCTCGGCCGTTTATTCCGACCCCGGCTTCCAGGAATTCGTGGAAACTTCGTACGGCTACCTGCGCCCCGGCTCCGGGGCCGCGGCGGCGGCCGGCTTCAGGGATTCGGTCGCTTCGCCGGCCCCGGCGGCGCGTAAAGCCGCCAGCGCCGGCGCTAAAGTGGAAAAATATATTTTGGTCAGCATACAGCCCAGGTCGTCCGACTACTCCGGGATGCTTGGGGAGATCTCGGCTTCCGCCGGTTTCGTCCTCTCCGGGGAGCGGATAAAGCACTTGAAGAACGGAAAAATCATCACGCTTCTGGGCAGGGTCCCGGCCTCGGGGCTTGCGGTGATCCGCAAAAACCCGGGCGTGGCCGCGGTTTACCGCGTGCGCAAAGCGTCCGCCAAAGCTCTCTGGGCCGGCCGCGGGTATTTTTAGGTTTCATTTTTTAATAAGATAGCGGTATGACGATTTCAAAGGTCCTGGAATTCGAGCAGCGGGTGGCGCCCGAGGAGATAGACGGGCTGGGGCATGTGAACAACCAGGTTTACCTGGACTGGTTCATGACCGCGGCCACGAAGCACTCGGACCTGGCCGGCTGGCCCGTGGGCAGGATGATCGCCGCCGGCGAGGGCTGGGTGGTGCGCCGGCATGAGATAGACTATCTGATCCCCGTGCTGCCGGGGGACGCAATCCGCATGCGGACCTGGGTGGAGACCGCCGAGCGCGCCTCTTCGCAGCGGCAATACGAGCTCGTCAGGGTGTCCGACGGCAAGCTGGTCTGCCGCGGCAGCACCGTCTGGGTGTGGATAAATTTCAAGACCGGCCGCCCGAGCCGCATACCGGAGGCCGTTATCAGGGATTTCGCCAATTGGGAGCCCGGGCCGGGAAAGTGACCGGCGGCAGGCTTTTGGCCGGCGCGCGTTTTCGCTAGCCGCCGGCGAGAGATCTCTTCTGTGTTTTTTCCGCCCTTACCTGTTCAACCGTTATCATTATTTTCGCGCAGGCTTCGGCGTCCGAGAGGGCGTTGTGGTGCTTCAGCGGGATGCTGAGGTGGTGGCAGACATGCGAAAGGGTGGCGGGCTTGAGCCCCAGTTCCGTCCTTGAAAGCTTTACCGTGCAGATGAAAGGCTGCGGCGGGGCCTCTAATCCGGCGGCCGCGCAGCAGGCGTAAAGCACGCTCTTGTCGAAAGGCGCATTGTGCGCCGCTATAAAGTCGGCTCCCTCGAAAAAACCGGCCAGCCCGGGCCAGACTTCCGCGAACAGCGGCTCGTTCTCCACGTCCTCCCAGGTTATGCCGTGGATGTCGGTGAACCTGATGTCCTGGCGCGGCGGCTGTATAAGGCGGTAAGCGGTCTTTACGACGCGGCCGTCCTCCACGCTGGCGAGGCCGACGGCGCAGGCGGAGTCCCGCCCGTAGTCGGCCGTCTCAAAATCTATGGCGGTAAAGCGGGACATCAAGGCGCGGGGGAATCAAGCAGCAATTGTTCGAAAGCGGTGAAATATTCGGTGACCTTTTTTACGTAGTTCCTGGTTTCTTTGAAAGGGGGGATGTCCTGGTATTTGCGCACGTTTCCCTGCCCGGCATTATAGGCCGCTATGGCCATCTGCGAGGCTTTTTTATCCAGGTCCACGCCCGAGATATCGGCAGAGGCTATGCCGGCGAATTCGTCCCATAAAATTTTGAGGTATTTTACTCCGTATTTTATATTGACGGCCGGGGTATACAGCTTGCTCGTGTCTTTGAGCCCGAGCCACCTGGCCGTGTCGGGCATGAGCTGCATCAGGCCCTTCGCGCCCACGGAACTATGCGCCTTGGGGTCAAAAGAGGATTCTTTCTGTATTATAGCCAGGACCAGGGACAGGTCCACGCCCTGCGCCTTGGCCTCCGCCCTGGCTATTTCCAAATAGGGGATCTTCGGGTTGTCGCCTATAGATTTCGCGGACGAACGCAGCGGGGAGAACAGTTCCGCTCCGGGGTCATGCTCGGCGTCCGGCCTTACCAGGAAATCAAACCCGGCTGTGGGGGAGGAGGGGTCTTCTACGGCTTCCGGGACTATCGAAGGCTCGGGCATTATCACGGCCGGCGCGCCCCTGGACTCCGAGAGCTGCGAAAAAGACTGCGCCGCAGCCAGCGCGGGCGCGGCCAGGATAAGGGCGGTAAGCAGCGTCAGAAGTCTTTTCATAGTAAATCCTATATAGTTTAGTTGACATGTCAAGTGCTGTCAAGGGCCTGCGGCCCTATGCCCCTCCGTAAAGGAGGGCTCCCGGAACGGCAGACTGCCGGCTCAATAAAAAACCCGGGACCTGCGCCCCGGGTTTTCAGCCGCCTGGCCGTTTATTTGCTTTCTTTAAGGATATCGGTCTTCTGAACTGCGGCTTTCGTCTCGGCTATGGAGAATTTGGGGTTTACTGTTACAACTTTGGCGGTTCCGACCTTTTCTTCTTCGGAGCCCAGGGACTCCCCGGTGTCGGGGTCGACCATCTCTTCGCCCACGCGGTAGATGCCGTAGACGCGGCCGACTTTCTCGCCGTCCGCGCCGCCCGAGTTGATATAGACCTGGTTCCCGGCGATCTTTATTATTTTCACCGCCCCTGCCCCGCCTTCGTCGAATTTCGCCGAGAGTTCCTTCGCCACGGCGTCCACCGCTTTGCGGGCGGCCTTGCCGAGGATGGTCTCGTCGAAGCCTTCCTTGCCGAAGTCGAAGCTGGGGGCTATGCTGAGGTCGCCGGAGAACTCCGCGCTTGATTTCTCTCCCTCGCCCTTGGCCGCGGCGGCTATCTGGGCTGAAGTGGTGTCTATGGCCCGGACGTCTATCACTACGCGCGCCTTGGTTTTAGAGACTTTGGCCCCGCCTCCGAAAGGAAGCACTTTCTCAAGCCCTCCCACCCCTATCTTGGAATCTTTTATCCCGAACTCGGTCACCGCGCCGGTGATGATGTATTGCGCTCCGAGCAGGCGGCCTATCTTTGCCGCGGTCTGGGCCGTTACCGCGCCCGAGGCGCCCAGCTTCTGCTCTTCCAGCACCGCTTCGAGCTTGCTCCGCTCTATCAAAGTGTATTTTTTGGTCTCGGACAGGGAGGTGACCATCATCTCGGCCACGCCCGTTCCTATATTCTGCCAGTCGCCGTGATGGTTGGACTTGTCTTCCAGGTCCAGGACGCAGATTATTTTTTTCCCGCCGCACCAGCCGTTAACGGATCCGGCCAGCAACAGCGCCGCGGAAAGCAGTTTTATCTTGGTTTTCATGGTTTCTCCTGTCGGATATCTGGACTAATAATAGCAAAAAGCGGGCGGATTTTTAACCAGCGCAGTTTTGGTAGAATATATATGAAGCGCGGTTTTATAAGGAGGCTCTATGTTTAAAATGGGCAAAAGATTTTTTCTCTTCGTCGCGGTAAACATCCTCATCCTGGCGACCTTGTCGATCACAATGCGCCTGCTCGGCGTTGGCAGCTATTTCAGCGCGCGCGGCATCGATTATAACAGCCTGATGATGTTCTGCCTGGTCTGGGGCATGGGCGGCGCTTTCATCTCCCTCGCGCTGTCCCGCGTGATGGCCAAGTGGATGATGGGCGTGGTGGTCATAGACCCGGACACCCGCGAGCCGGCGCTCGGCGAGCTGGTCCGCACCGTGCACAAGCTGGCTAGGGCGGCCAACCTCCCCGCGATGCCCGAGGTCGGCTACTATCCCAGCCCGGAGGTAAACGCTTTCGCCACCGGGCCCACGAAAAGCCGCGCGCTGGTGGCCGTTTCCGCCGGCCTGCTGCAGCGCATGGACCGCGTCCAGCTTGAAGGCGTCCTGGCCCATGAAATTTCCCATATCGCCAAC
Organism: uncultured Elusimicrobiaceae bacterium; assembly: GCA_964622585.1. Taxonomy (GTDB): domain Bacteria; phylum Elusimicrobiota; class Elusimicrobia; order Elusimicrobiales; family UBA9959; genus UBA9959. The sequence continues at coordinate 38,193 of CAZUQT010000005.1, forward strand.
GGCGACATGGTCACCATGACGCTGATACAGGGCATCATAAACGCCTTCGTCATGTTCCTCGCGCGGGTGATCGCCTTCTTCATAGCCAACCGCGGGCGCGACGAGGAGAGCAGCTCGGCGCCGAGCTACCTGGTCGTTTTCCTGCTGGAGATGGTGCTGAGCGTGCTGGGCATGCTGGTGGTGTCCGCTTTCTCCCGCCGCCGCGAATACCGCGCCGACGAGGGGGGAGCGCAGCTGGCCGGCCGCACCGGCATGATCAAGGCTCTCGAAGCCCTCCAGAGCACCGTGGCTTACGCGGACCTTACCCATAAAGAGGCTTTGGCCACGCTGAAGATCTCCGGCAAGCCCTCCGGTTTCTTCGCTCTGTTCGCCACGCACCCTCCGCTGGAGGAGCGCATAGCAAGGCTGAAGTCGGCCGTCTGAGCCTTCCCGTCCCCGTGAAAGACCGCCCGCCGCGAACGGGCGGTTTTTTCATGCAAAGAAGTTGTATAATTTTCGGGGGAAACAATTATGTGCGGCAGATACTCACAAACCATGGACCTGGCCGAAGCGGTGAAACGCTTCGGCGTCAAGCAGGCTCCGTTCAACTGCAAGCCGAGCTACAATATCGCCCCCGGGGCCTCCGCGCCGGTGGTCTGCGCCGGCGGGCTGAGGCTTATGAAATGGGGCTTTATCCCGGCCTGGTCCTCGGCGGCCTTCGGGAGCGGCCCTTCCACGCCGCTGTTCTCCCCCGGCAATACGCTGGAGAAAAAATTTTCCGAAGAGACGACGCCCGATACGGCGGCGCCGCAGGAGCGCGAAGGGCTTATCAACGCCCGCGCCGAGGGGATAGCGTCCCGCCCGGCTTTCCGCTCCGCTTTTTACCGGACCAGGTGCATAATTCCAGCCGACGGCTTTTACGAGTGGCAGAGCTCCGCCGGCGTGAAAACCCCCTACCGCTTCGAGATGAAAGATAAAAGCCTGTTCGGCATGGCCGGGGTTTACGAGGAGAAGACCGGGACCTTCGCCATAATAACGGCCGCGGCCAGCGCGCTGGTCCGCACGGTGCACCACCGCATGCCGGTGATCCTCGAGCGCCGCCACGAGGCGCTCTGGCTGGACCCCAAGTTCCGCGACAGCGAGACCCTGCTGCCCCTGCTCCGCGCCTACGATTCCTCCCTCATGCACGTTTACCGCGTGTCCGACATCGTCAACGATCCCAAAAACGACTCACCCGACTGCCTGAAGCCGCTGCAACAATAAGCTGCCGGCTATTTCCCGGCCCATGGCTGAAAAACTGAATAAAGCTAAAGAGCTGGTAGCAAGGTCGAAAAAGATCCTGGTCTTCACCGGGGCCGGCCTTTCCACCGGCAGCGGGATCCCCGATTATCGCGGGCCGGAAGGCGTCTGGCTTAAGCGCGAGCCGGTTCTTTACCAGGATTTCATCGCTTCCACAAGATCGAAAGTCGAATATTGGAAATACAAGGCCGAGACCTTTCCGGCTTTCCTCGCGGCCGTCCCTAACGCGGCGCATAAAGCCGTGGCGGCGCTGGAGAGGACCGGCAGGCTGCTCGCGCTGGTCACACAGAATATAGACAATCTGCACCGGGCGGCCGGAACGCATACCGACAAGCTGATAGAGCTGCACGGCTCGGGACTCTACGCGGAATGCCTGGACTGCCTGAGCTGGACCTCGATGGAGGTCGCCCTGGGCAGCTTCAGGGCCGACGGGGCTCCGCCCCAGTGCTCCTGCGGCGGATGGCTGAAGCCGGCGGTAGTGATGTTCGGCGAGCCGCTTGAGCGGGAGAACCTCGTAAAGGCTTTCAAGGCGGCGGAGGACTGCGACCTGGTCATTTCGGCGGGCTCCTCGCTGGCGGTGGAGCCCGCGGCTTCGGTCCCTCTTTCAGCGAAGGCGGGGGGAAAGCCTTACATTATCGTGAACCTCGGGCCTACGGCGCACGATAAGGCCGCCGACATAATACTGGACGGCGACGCCTGCGAGATCCTCCCTTTCATCCTTTCCTGAAAGTTAGTAAAAACCTGCGCCCCGGCTGGCGGCTTGTATTTTGTAAAATATAGGTAATGGCTAGAGACCGCCGCGGGCTTTTTTTCAACTTCCTCATTCTATTCCTTGGCTTTTCACTGCTTACGCGGTTCACGCTGCTGGCTATGGCCTGGCCCGAGCTGGACGGCGGACTTTTCGTCCTTATCAGGATGTTCGCGGCGGGGCTGCTCTATGACTGCGCGGCTTTTTCCTATGCCGGGGCGGGGCTGGCGCTCTACCTGCTCGTCCTCCCGGAGAAAATTTATACGGCCGCCTGGCACCGACTGGCTTTCTACGGCGTTTTCTTCATAGCGGCTTTCCTGCTGGCCTTCAACCTGGCCGCGGAATACTATTTTTTCTACGAGTTCGGAGTGCGCTACAACTTCATAGCGGTTGACTACCTGGTCTATACCAACGAGGTCCTGGGAAATATCCGCGAATCCTACAATCTCCCGGTGGTCCTGCCGCTGGTCGCGGCCCTGGCCGCCGGGGCGCTCTGGCTTTTCCGGCGGCGCCTGGCTTTCTCTTTCGCCGATCCCCTGCCCTTCCGCAAAAGGCTTTACAGCGCTCTGCCGGTCCTTGCCGCGCCGGCCCTCTGTTTCTTCCTGCTGGACGGGCGGCTCGCCCAGATCTCGAAGAACGAGTACGCCAATGAAGTTGCGATGAACGGCCTTTACGCTTTCGGCTCGGCTTTCATTAACAATGAGCTGCCCTACGATAAATTCTACGCCACCATGGACGGGGAGCTGGCGTTCAAAAAACTGCGCGAAGACCTGGCGGCCCCGGGTACCGAGTTCAGCGACGGCGGTCTGGATATAGCGAGGAAGATAAAAGCCCGCGGGCCTTTCAAGAAGCTGAACGTGGTCGTGATAGTCGGCGAGAGCCTAAGCGCGGAGTATTTTCAGGCTTTCGGCTCCGCCAGGGGCGCCGGCACGCTGCCGAACCTGGACGCGCTGGCCGGCAAGTCGCTCTTCTTCAGGCGCTTCTACGCCGCCGGAACCCGCACCGTGCGCGGGCTCGAGGCTATAACCCTGTCCATCCCGCCGCTGCCCGGAACCTCCATCGTGAAGCGCCCGGATAACGCCGATTTCTTTTCCTGGGGCTCGGTGATGAGCGGGCTCGGCTATTCGAATAAATTCATTTACGGCGGCTACGGCTACTTCGACAATATGAACGCCTTTTATTCCGGCAACGGTTTCGGCATAGTGGACCGGGCCAATTTTTCCAAGGACGAGATAACTTTCGCCAATGTCTGGGGCGTCTGCGACGGGGACCTGCTGACGAAGACCCTGAAAGAAGCCGACGCTGATTTCAAGGCCGGCAAGCCTTTCTTCTACATGCTGATGACCACCACCAACCACCGGCCTTTCACTTACCCGGACGGGAAAATAGATATCCCGCCCTCTTCGCAGAGCCGCCGGGGGGCTTTGAAATATTCCGACTACGCGATAGGCGAGTTCCTGGCGTCGGCCTCTAAAAAGCCCTGGTTCAAGGATACGGTTTTCGTAATAACGGCGGACCACTGCGCGAATTCGGCCGGGAAGACCGAGATCCCGGTGCGGAATTACCATATCCCGCTTTTGATCTATTCCCCGGCGCATATCAAGCCGGCCGCAGTCGATACGCTGACCGCCCAGGCCGACCTGGCGCCCACCATGCTGGGGCTTCTGAACGTCTCTTACGAGAGCCGCTTCTTCGGGCGGGACATTCTCAACGGCAAGCCGGCGGGGCGGGCCTTCCTCTCGACTTTCCAGAAAATGGGCCTTCTTAAGGACGGGCGCCTGGCCGTGCTTGGGCCGAAAAAATACCTGAAGACCTATAAATGGGACGAGGCCGCAAAGACCATCGCCGAAACGCCCGAAGATAAAGCGCTGGAAGAAGAGGCGGTCTCATTTTTCCAGGGAGCTAATTACGTCTATAAAAAGCGCCTGAACCGCCTTCCAAAATAAAACCCCGCGGCCACTTTGGGCCGCGGGGCTAAGTAAACTGCTTGAACCTTATTTCAGCAGTTCCGCGCTCTTGATGTAGTCCATCTTGGGGAAGTCAGCTTTCAGGTATTTGTTGCCCTGGGTCTGCACGCGGCCCTGGTCGGGACCCATGCCGCTCGGGGCGCCCTCGCCGTAGCCCGAGTAGATGCTGTTGACTACCGACATGCCGTCGGTGACTTTGCCGAAGGGGGAGAAGCCCATCCCGTCGAGGCGGGCGTTATTGCCGAAGTTGATGAACATCTGGGAAGTGCGGGTGTTCGGGCCGGCCATCGCGTAGGAGATATAGCCGGGCTTGTTCGATTCCACCACGGGGTCGTCCTGGATGCGGGCTCCGCGCCAGGCGGCGGCCACGGCGGGGTCGCCGTGGATGCCGAACTGCACCATGAAACCCTCTATCACGCGGAAGAAAGCGACGTCGGTGAAAAAGCCGGCTTTCACAAGATTGAAGAACCGGTCCGCGCCGAGCGGGGACCAGGCCCGGGTAACTTCTATCGTGAAGTCGCCCTTGGTGGTGTTGAATTTGACTTTAAAGGTTTCGGGGGCTTTCTCCGTGGCTTTCGCCGGGTTGGTAAGTGTGTCCATGTCGGTTTTTATCTCCTTGGTTTCGGCGGTGACGGCGGCGGGCGCGATGCCGCTCTGCGTCGTTTCCGGGGCTTTGGGGGCGCAGGAAACTATAGAAACTGCGGCTGCTATGAACGCTAAATGACGGATTTGCATTATACGGGACCTCCTGCAGTGCTGATCATAAATATTATAATAAATAAGACGGGTTTTAAGGAGGACTTATGGCTTTTAAAATTAACGCAGTGTACCTGGGAGACGACCAGGTAGAGCTTACCCACGGGCTGAGCGGAAGCAAGATGCTGACCGACCTGCCGCCTGACAACGGGGGGAGGGGGCGGACTTTCTCCCCGACGGACCTGACCGCCGCCTCGGTGGCCTCCTGCGTGCTGAGCATAATGGCGAAGCTGGCCGGCCGCGAGGGCATTAAATTCGAGGGCGCTTCGATAGAAATAGAGAAGCGAATGCAGGAAAGCCCGCGCCGGATCTCGAGCCTGACCGGCATAGTAAAGCTCCCCGCCGGCATAACCCCGCTGCAGCGCGAAAAGCTCATGGCCTGCATAAAAGCCTGCCCGGTAAGCCGGAGCCTGCATACTGATATTAAACTGGAGCTGACCGCGGGGTAGAGGCGCGGACGCTATGAAGAAAGTATTTCTATTTTTGGCCGTCTGCCTCGCGGCGCAATCATATGCCGGCAGTGTTCCGGCGAGGAGCAGGAAAATGGACGCGAAAATAAAACTTGAGACCGCCACGCTGGCCGGGGGCTGCTTCTGGGGCGTGGAAGACATACTCCGCGCCCTGCCGGGCGTGACGGATCCCGTAGTAGGTTATACCGGCGGAAAAACGGAAAATCCTAAATACGAGGAAGTTAAAACGGGGAAGACCGGCCATGCCGAGAGCATAGAGCTGCGGTTCGACCCCGCGAAGATCTCCTACGGCGCCATTTTGGATATGTTCTTCAAAATGCACGACCCCACCACGCCCAACCGGCAGGGGAACGACGTCGGCACGCAGTACCGCTCCGTTATTTTCTACCACGGCGAGGCGCAGAAAAAAGAGGCCGAGGCCGCCGTAAAGCGGGCGCAGGCTTCGGGGCGCTGGAAAAGGCCCATTACCACGGAGGTGGTCCCCGCCGGCAAGTTCTGGCCGGCGGAAGCCTACCACCAGGATTATTTAAAGAAGCATCCTGGCGGCTATACCTGCCATTATATAAGGGATTAGCGGGCAGCTTTACGAAGGTTTGTGGTCGAGCTCGAACTGCCTGTCCTTGGCCAGTTGTTTTATTTCCTGGGCGAAGGACGGGTTCTCGGCCAGCACCTGGCCGAAATGTTCCGCGGTCAGGATGAAAATTTTGGAGTCTTCCTCGCAGGTCACCGTGGCGTTCCTGGGTTTCCGCTCCAGCAGGGCCATTTCCCCGAAGCAGTCCCCCGCGCCGAAAGTGGCCAGCGTCCTGGAGAAAAGGAAAGCTTCCCGCACGCTGACCTTCAGTTTCCCTTCCGCGACCACGAAAAAAGTGTCCCCGGGATCGCCCTGGCGGCAGACTTTCTCGCCTTTGCCGTACTGGTAGTAGGTGATCCTGTTCAGGATCTTCTCGAGCAGGCTCATGTTCATGGAGGCGAAAAAGTTTATTTTCCGCACCAGTTTGGTGAAGAGCACTGTGTCGGCGTCCGTCAGCGGCAGTTTGTTCATTTTTAACCCCGGGAAATTCTAGCAAAAAAACCGGCTGGCCGCTAAAAAAGAGAACGCGCCGTAGGGCGCGTTCTCGATGGTATAAGGAACGGGGCTTTATTTAACGAGCTGCTTGCTGATATGGGACCAGGCGCCCTTGACCTCGTTCTTGAGGTGCTCCATCTCTTCGGCGCCTACGCGTTCCGCGCGTTCGTAGCGAACGGCTACTTCATCCACCAGCGCGTGGTAAGCTTCCTTGTTTATGGTTTTCAGCTTTTTCATCTTCTCAAGCACTTCGCCCTTCATCTTGAGCGTCCAGGCCGCTATTTTCTCCCGGTTCTCCGCGCCGCGCTTCCCCGTGAGGAAATAAGTGGCCGCGGCGGCTACGGCCGCCAGCGCTATCCCGCCGATTATCTTTTCCGATTTTTTCATGATACCCTCCCTAAATTTAAGCAATTGCTCTTATCCGCTAATCATACAAAAAAAACCCCGGGGTTTGTCCACGCGGCAAACGCGGGGTTCGCCGCGGGGCCGTTAAGGGCCGTCCGCCCGGCGTCGGCGCAAGAATTTTATGGCAATGGATTTATTATTTTGATATCCTATACAAATCACCGCGGGGTCGTGGTGTAGCTGGTT
>CAZUQT010000006.1:0-44121 GCA_964622585.1 uncultured Elusimicrobiaceae bacterium
GCCGAAAGGACGTCAAGGGTTTTGGCGCCGGGGCCCGGGGGGGCCATGCCGGGGGGGGGCGGAAGGCCGGGGACGGTGGCCGTGGAGCTGGGGGCGGCGTAGGTGGCGTCGCCGGCAAAATAGGCGTCCAGGCGGTAATCGCCGAAAACGCCCGGCGGCGTGTACGGGGCGGTGGCTACGCCCACCGCGCTGGTCAGCGCCCCGGTCGAGACGCCGTCCAGGACAAAAAGGAGTTCGCGGCCGGCTACGGCGACCCCGGTCTCCAGGTCCTTAACGGAACCTGAAACGACGAGGCCCTCGAAAGGGTAGGCGTTGGTGTCCGGCGCGGAGACGCCCGCCTGGCGCTGTATGACGGTCACGGAGCCGCTGGAGTAGGAGGCTTCGTAGATCGCGTCGCCGGCGAAGTCGGCTTCCACCAGGTAGGTCCCGGAGGAGGCCGGGCCCGCGAAGGTGGAAACGGCTATGCCGCCGGCGTCGGTGACCGAGAGGAAATTATCGCCGGAGAACGTGAACCTCAGCTCCCGCCCGTTCACGAACGCGGCGGGGTCGGTCAGGTCCGTGAGGGTGGCTGTGGAGGTGAGGAGGTCCATCGTGCTGATGGCGGCCGGGTCGATCGTTATCGCGGACTGGCGCCGGAGCACCGTCACCGCGGCCGTGGAGGCGCTGGCCTGGTAGCGCGCGTCGCCGGCGAAGGAGATGTCCAGCTTCGCCGTGCCGCTGGAGGAAGGGGCCATGAAAGTGGAGAAGGCGACGCCGTCGGCGTTGGTAACGGCGGTGAAGCTGCTGCCGAAAAAATAGAAGACCAGCGGCTGGCCGGACGGTTTGGCGGAAATATCAAGCGCGTCGCGCAGGGTGGCCGTGGCGGCGAAGACCTGGCCTGCTCTGGTGGTTATCGCTTCCGCGCTTATTCCGGAAGGGCGCCTCTCCACGCTGAGCTGCACGGTGGTCCCGGCCGGGAGGTACCTGGAGTCGCCGGAGAAATTTACCGCGGCGTAGTAGAGGCCGGCGGAGGCGGGCGCGGCGAAGGTCGAGACCGCGACGCCGTCGGCATTGGTCGCGACCGTGAAGGTGCTGCCGGAGAAAACGAAGGCAATGCCGCGGCCGGCGGCCTTTATTGCGTTGAGCCCGTCGGAAACTGTGACGGTGGCGGCGAAGACTTCGTCGATTATCCCGGAGATGTCAGGCGCGGCCATGGAGACGGGGCGCCTTATCACCGTCAGCGTGGCCGTGGAGGCGGCGGCCGCGTAAGTAGCGTCCCCGGCGAAGGCCGAGCTCAGCTGGTAAGCGCCGGAGGAGGACGGCGCGGTGAAGCCGGCCGCGGCTTTGCCGCCGGCCCCGGTGGGCGCGAAACTGGTGGAGCCGAAAGTGAAGCCTATCGTCCGCGAAGCGACAAGCTGGGAGGTGGCCAGGTCGACCAGGGTGGCGGTGGTATAGAAGAGCTCGTCGATGGCCGCGCCGGAGTTATCCTGCATGAGCCTGGCCGGGCGCTGGGTCACCGAGACCAGGCCGCTTGAATAGGAGGTATCGTACAGGGTGTCGCCGGGGAAGCTGGCCTCCAGCAGGTAGGTACCCGAGGAAACGGGGCCCGCAAAAGTCGAAACGGCCACGCCGGCTGCGGTGGACGTGGTAAAGTTAACGCTTGAGAACGAGAAGACCAGCTGCCGCCCGCTGACGAGGGCGCCCTGGCTTGTCCTGTCGGTCAGCGTGCCCGTGGCCGTGAGAACTTCAAGGGCCCTGATAGCGGCCGGGTTAAGCGCTATGTCGGTCAGGCGCCTCAGCACCGTTACGGCGGCCGAGGAGGAGCTGGCCTGGTAGCGGCTGCTGCCGGCGAAGGAGATATCCAGCCTGACCGCGCCGCTGGAGGCGGGCGCCATAAAAGTGGAGACGGCTATCCCGTTCGCGTCGGTAAGGGCGGTAAAGCTGCTGCCGGAGAAATAGAAGACCAGCGGCTGGCCGGCCGGTTTGGAGGAAACATTAAGCGTGTCGCGCAGGGTGGCCGTGGCGGTGAAGACTTTCGCCGTCCAGGCGGTGATCATATCCGGGCTTATCTGCGAGGGACGCCTGTCTACGGTCAGCTGGACCGTGGTTCCGGCCGGCAGGTACCTGGCGTCTCCGGCAAAATTTACGGCCGCGTAGTAGACGCCGCTGGAAACCGGGGCGGAGAAAGTGGAAGCCGCGACGCCGTTAACGTCGGTCACGGCGGTGAAAGTGCTGCCGGAGAAAACGAAGGCTATAGTGCGGTTAGCGGCCTTCACGGCGTTCAGTCCGTCTGAAACGGTGACGGTGGCGGTGAAGATTTCGTCTATTATGCCTGAAATATCCGGCGCTGCCATGGAGGCCGGGCGCCTGCTGACGACAAGGGAGGCCGTGGAAGCGGAAGCGGCGTAGGTGGAGTCACCGGCGAAGCTGGAGTTGAGCTGGTAAGTGCCCGATGAGGACGGCGCCGCGAACGTGACGGTCGCCTTGCCGCCGGCCCCGGTAAAGCCGGAGGAACTCGAGCCGAAAGTGAAGGCTACTGTCCTTGAGGCGATGACCTGCAGGGTGGCCAGGTCTACAAGGGTAGCCGTGGTACGGAAAATTTCATCTATAGCAGCGGCGGAACCGTCCTGCATCAGCAGGGTCGGGCGGGAGACGACCGTTATCGTGCTGTAGACGAGGAGCGGGTAATAAGTGGCGCTCCCGGCGAAGAAGGTGCGTATCTGGTAGGTGCCGGTGGAAACGGGGGCTGTAAAGGTGGAGGCCGCTACGCCGTTGACATTAGTGACGCCGTAGTTCGGGAAGGTGCTTCCAGCCACCAGGAAGTTGAAAGTCACGGTTTCCCCCTGCACCTTGAGCGCGGGATTGCGCAGGTCCGAAAGGGTGGAGGTGGCGGTGAAAATATCCAGGGCCTTTACGGAGACCGGGTCGGGAGTGAAGACGGCGGTGCGCTTGTTGACCAGCACGGGGATGCTGGTATTGGTGGAATCGTACAGGGCGTCGCCGGCGAAAGAAACAGGCAGGAGGTAGGCGCCGGACGCCAGGGACACTGTATAGGCCGTAGAGGACACTCCCAGCCCGTTAGTCGTCGCGGTTTGCGAGGAGCTTTGGAAATAGAAGACCAGGTCCCTGGCGGGCACCGTGCTTGCCTTGTAATCGGCGAGCGTGGCCGTGGCCGTCAGGACCTCGTTCATGACGACCGTTATAGCCGGGGCCGTGATCAGGGTCGGATACCGGAGCATCGTCACGGTCCTGGCGGAGACGCTCGGATTGTAGCTGGCGTCGCCGGCGAAAGAGGCCTGCAGCTGGTAGGGGCCGGAGGACAGGTTGGCCGTATAAACAGTGCTGGTCGCCCAGGTAACGCCCGTTGTGGCCGTTACGGTGGAGGCCTGGAACAGGAAAGAGACCAGTTTAGACTGCAGGTTCCCGGCGGGAAGCGGGTCGACCAGTGTGGCGGTCGGGGTAAAGGAACTATTAATAATAGAGGCGGCCGGCCCGGTGAGCGTTATTGAGCAGTCGCGGCGCGCCAGGGTTACGCTGCTTACATAGACCGTGGTCGTGCTGTAGGTGATGTCCGAGGTCCCGTCGGACCAGATGGATATATTGTAGGTTCCTGAAGCGGCCGGGGCGGTGAAGTTCACTGCGGCTATGCCGGAGGCGTTGGTCGGGGCGGACAGCGTGGCGCCGCCCTGCAGGGAGAACTTTACGGTGCGGCCTGAAACGGGCGCGGAGCTGGCGCTGTCCAGGAAAGTGGCGCTGGCGGTGAACACGTCGTAGACCCTGGTGGAGACGAAGACGCCGGTTACGAAGCCGCTGCGCTTGGCGACCGGGAAGGCGACGCTGGTAGTAGTAGAGGCGTAGGTGGAGTCCCCGGCGAAGGTTCCCGTGAGGGTATAGGCCCCGGCGGTGGCGGTGGCCTGGTAGGACGCGGTGGCTACTCCTACCCCGTCAGTAACCGCGGAGGTGCTGCCCCAGGCGCTGAAGCTGAAAGTGACCGTCCTGGTGGAAACCTTGAGCGCGGCGTTGTTCGGGTCCGTGAGCGTGGCGGTGGTAGTGAACAGGTTCAGCGCGGTGGCGGAAAGTCCGTTGAGCGCGATAGCGGTCAGGCGCTGCTGCGCCGTAAGGGTAATGGCTACCGTGCTGGAGGAATATTTAGCGTCGCCGTCGAAATAGGCGTTCACATAATAGGTTCCGGCGGAGCCGGGCGCGGTAAAAGTCGAAGAGGCGGTGCCGCCCCCGGCAGTGACCTTAGTGAAAGTGCTGCCGGCGAAGACGAAGCGGAGCGACTGCGCGTTCAGCGCCAGGCCGTCCAGGTCCTTAAGGGTGACGGTGTCGGTAAAAACGTCCAGGGCCGGGGCGGTGATATTGCCGGAGGAGGTAAGGACGGTGGCGCGCCTGAGCACGGTCAGGGAAAGGGTGGTAGAGCTGGCGATATATTTGTAGTCCCCGGCGAAGGAAACCGGGATATTGTAGGGCCCGGTGGAAACCGTGGCCGAGGGCGCGGCGTTGGCCACGCCTACGGCGCTGCTTGTGGCCGTAGTGGTGCTGCCGTTGAAGTAGAAAGATACGGTCTGGGTCGCCACGGTAAGGCCGTCTATATCGGTAAGGGTGGCCGTAGCCGTAAAAATTTTATCGGCTATGACCGAGCCCGCGATGGAAGCGAGAGAGGTGGGGCGCATCGCGGCGGTTACCGTCGCCGTGCCCGCGCTGCCGAGATAGGAAGAATCTCCGGCGAACGAAGCGTTTATCTGCGTCGGGCCGGTGGCGATAGTGACGGTAAAGGTGGCCACCGCTATGCCGGCCCCCTTTACGCCCGTCGGCGCGTTGAAGGTCCTCCCTTCGAAGGTGAACGTGACATACTTGCTGTCGGGTACCAGCGGCAGGGAGTTGTTCGTAAGGGTGGCGGTGGCCGTGAAGACGCGGCCCAGCATTATCGAGGCGTTGGCCACGGACAGCTGCGAGGGGCGCTGGGCTATGGTAACGGTGGCGGTGGAGGCCAGGCTGGGCGCGTAAGTCGCGTCCCCGGTGAAGAAAGCTTCCACCCGGTAGGTGCCCGAGGAGGCCGGGGCCACGGCCGGCCCGTAGTAGGTTTTGCCGGCGCCGTCGGTCAGGGTGGAGGTGTGGCTGCTGCCCTCCCAGCTGAAGGCCACGACGGCGGACTTGTTGGCCGGGGTGCTGGAATTTGCCACGTCCATCAAAGTGGCGGTGGCGTTGAAGTTGTCATATACCGAGATGGAAATATTGTCCGGCCGGACCAGACAGTTGCGCCGCAGCACGGTCATCGTGCTGGCGCCGGCGCTGGTGGCGTAGTCAGGATCGGCGCTGTCGATGAAAGCCGCGTCTACGACCCAGGGGCCGGAGGAAGGTCCCGCGTTATACTGCAGGAAAGCCTGGCCGTTCGCGTCGGTAGCCCCGGAATTTATCACGGCTCCTTTATAGGTGAACTGGATGATCTTGCCGGCCACCGGGGTGAGGCCCCACTTAAGCGTGGCCGAAGCGTTGAAAACTTCCAGGGCGGTTACGTTCCCGCTCGACACGGTAATGCCGGTGGTGCGCTTTGCCACGGTGACCCAGGCCGCGGTGTTTGTGGAGGCGTAGATAGGGTCGCCGGCGAAAGATGCGGTAACCTGGTAATTCGCGCCTCCGGGGCTGGGGGCGGTATACGTGACCGTGGCGACGCCGATGTTATTGGTAACGGCGGACAGGGGAACGCCCTGGAAGGAGAAGTCGACGGTCCTGCCGGCTATCCACGTGCTGGGGACCACGCTGAGGTCCCGGAGCGTCACTGTGGCGACGAATAGGGCGCCGACCACGCTGCTCATAGCCGGCATCGTGTCTCCGGAGAGCCGCCTGTTCACCGTTATCGTGCCGGAGGCCGCGCTGGCGTAGAAAGCTGTGTCGCCGACGAAAGCCACGTCCAGCTGGAAAGTGCCGGTGGAGGCGGGTGTGATCGGGCGCACCGCGATACCGTTCGCGTCGGTCATGTTCTGCCCGAGCCAGACTCCGTTATACGTATAGTCTATGGGCTTATTATAGACGCCGACGCCGCTGGTTTTCCCCTTCAGCGTGGCGGTGGCGTAGAAAACGTCGTTGACCGTGACGTTCCAGTTGTAGGTGGACAGCGTGGTGGACGCTATGTTAACCAGCACGGTGCTGACCGGGACATTGCTGGCCGCGTAGGTGGCGTCGCCGGCATAGCTGGAAGTATAGGCATAGGTGCCGGTGCTCAGCGGGGAGGTGAAGGTAGCTATAGCATCCCCGTTTACATCCGTGTCTCCGGAGCCGTTATAGGTAGTAGTTCCGGTGAAGACGAAGTTTATAGTATAGCCGGTCAGTTTATTGCCGAACTCGTCTATCAGCCTGGCCTGCGCGGTGAACTGGGAGCCTGACGGCACGGTGACATTGGTCCCTGAAAGGGTGGTGTTGGTCTTGCGCACCGTAACGGTCCGGGTGTCGGTGATGGAATTGTAGGTCGTGTCCCCGGCGAAAGTCGCGGAATACGGGTAGCCGCCGGATGTGACCGGCGCGGTGAAGGCGGAAACAGCGAGCCCGTCGGCGTCCGTGTTCCCGTACTGGGTAATGCCGTTGAAGATGAATTTCACCTGAAGACCGGCCAGGGGCGTGGAAACCCCCAGGCTGAAAGTGACGTCCCTTATCCTGGCGCTGAGCGTGAAGGCGCTGTTGGTAGGCGTCGTGATATCCACGATATCCACCGCGGTGACGCGCCTGGAGACCGTCACCGTTCTCGTGTCGCTGGTGACGGCGTAGAGTGCGTCCCCCGGGAAGGTGGCGGAGTACTGGTAGGTCCCGGAAGAGGCGGGCGAGGCGTAGGTGACGGAGGCTACGCCGATGCTGTTGGTATTGGCCGAGGAATTGGAGTCAGGGCCTTTGTGAAGTATGAAACTGACCGGCTTGCCCGGGATAGCGGCATTGGAGAGGTCGCTGTCGGTCAGCGTGGCGGTGGACTTGAAGCTCTCAAGTATATAGACGGTGGCGGGCACCGCCGTAACAACGGCGGCGCGCTTTATCACCTGGACCGCGTTGCTCACGTCGCTGGACCCTTTATCGTTGGCGGTCTCGATCATTTCCGCGGTGTAGTTGTAGTTTGCCGGCACGTAAGGGGACCAGTAAGTTACCGTGGCCACGCCTACGCTGTTGGTCACCGCGCTCAGGTTTATCGTGGGGCCGGCGGTGCTGGTGAAGACGAAATTTACGGTCTTGCCCGCGCCGTAGATGGTGGAGGTCCCCACCGTCACCTGCATCACCGCCCTGGCGACGAAGCTGTTGCCGGCCGGCACGTTCGGGATGTCGTCGGCGGTAAGACTTGTGATGTTCTTGCTCACCACCACGGTGCCGGTGCTCGTGAACGGCATATAAGTCCCGTCGCCGTCGGGGAACCGCGCTATGTAAGTATAGGTCCCGACGGACATGCCGCTGAAGGTGGCCTTGACTTTTCCCGGGAATCCGGAGGAGCCGGTAACCAGCGTCTGGGTGGTCACCAGCACCACGTCCACGTTTTTGGAATTTATGCCGGCCATGCTCTGGGTCAGGTCCGCCAGCTTTACGGTTATGTCTATGGGCATCAGGGCGCCGACCGTGAACGGCTCCGCATCCGGGATAATATAGGTAAGCCTGCGGCCGACGCGCAGGATGCGCTGGTTCTCCGACGCGCGCCACTGGTAGAAGGAGAGGTCGTTGTTGAACCAGACCTCCACCGGGTAATCGCCGGCGGTAAGCGGGGTGTGCAGGGTCGCGGTAGCTACGAAAGTGTTGTCGACGTTGGCGTAGCTCGCGGCTCCCCAGGTCCTGGCCGCGGTGCAGTCCGGGAGGACGCACGGAGTGGAAGAGAGCCGGTACCAGACCGATTTGCCTTTCAGTTTCTCCCTGGCCCAGGCCCTGCTCCAGTAGTCATAGGCGGTGCCCGAAACTATTACGTCCTGGTCCGGATACACTTCCTGGATGTCGGTCAGCGCGATGCGCGCGGGGGTCAGCTCCATCCTTTCTTTGGCGGTGGTATTGCTGGCGTAGTTGGTGCTGCCGGGCAGCAGGCTGGGGGCGTAAGTGGCGTCGCCCAGGAAAGCGACGCTTTCAGGGTAGACTCCGGTCCAATTGGGGTTTATATGATAATTGCCGATGCTTTCCACGTAGGGGAAAGCGGCGCTGATGGAAGTTACGCCCATTGGGTCCACATTGCTGCTGGTCCCGGTGCGGGTCGAGCCCAGCAGGTAGAACTCGAGCTGCTTGTTGCCTATGCCCTGGCCGCTCAGATTGTCCATTATGCTGGCCTGGGCCCCGATATCGAAGAAGGTGTAGGTCCAGCTCAGTTCGCCGTTAGACATGTTCGCCGGCAGGATGGAGGTGGGGCGCGGGATCACCGAGAAGTTCTTGCCCGAGTCCTCGGGCCTGTTCGGGTTGTAGCTGTTGTCGCCGTAGAAATAGCCGGCGAACGAGTAAGCGCCGGAAGAGGTCGGAGAGAGATAGGTGGCGCTGGCTACTCCCAGCGAATTGGTAAGCGCGGTCTTGGTCGAGTTCTGGAAGACGAAAGTTATGCTCTGGTTGTCCAGGTTCAGGCCGGCCACCTGGCCGTCGGACAGGACCGCGGTGATGGTAAAGCTGGATTGCGAGGCGTTGGCGCGGGAGGTATAAGGAGTGCTGGGATTCGCCGTAAGGCTGAACAGCACCGGCCTGCGGTTCACGGTTACGGTGCCGGTGCTGGTGCTGGCGCCGTAGACGCTGTCGCCGAAGAAAGTGGCGGAATAAGAATAGGTTCCGGTAGCCATGGGCGCCGTGAACGCCGCCGTCGCCACGCCCAGGTCAGTAATAGCGTTTACCGTTGCGGTGCTGAATATTATCCTTATGGTCTTGGTGGACAGCACCAGCGCATTGCCAAGTTCTATGTCGCGCAGTTTGGCCGTGCCGCCGAAGCCGAGGCCTACCACCGCGTCCGGCACGTCCAGAACTTCCAGCACGGTGGGCTTGAGCACTACGCCCACGCTGCCCGACCCGGAGCCAGGCTTGTAGAGAGCGTCGCCGTCGTAGGACGCCGTGTAGGAAAAAGTTCCGGTGCTGAGCGGCGCAAGGAAGGTGGTGGAAGCCACGCCTATGCCGTTGGTGACCGCGGTCTTGGTGATAGTGAATATGAAGTTAAGGGTCTTTGTGGAAAGCGTTATCGCGCCGTCCTTCATCAGGGCCGAGACCGTGACAGTGCTGCCGGCGGGTACGGAGGTAAGGTCCGCCGGCTCGATAGTGATGGCGCGCCGGTCTACCAGGACGGTGGAGGTGCTGCTGGTCCCGTTATAAAGGGAGGCTCCCGTGAAGATCGCGCTGTAGGTATAGTTGCCGGTGGAGACGGGCGCGGTAAAGACCGCGCTGGCCGTGCCGGTAGAATTGGTCAGGGTGGTGATCGTGAAAGGCTGGGAGGAGCCGCTGAACGAGAAGGTTATGGTGGACCCGGACAGGAAGGTTCCAAGGTCATAGTCGCTCAGGCGTGCCGTCACGGTAAAGGTATCCATCGCCACGGCGTTGGGCACGTTCGAGGTCTGCAGGCCGGTATTGCGCTTGCCGGGCAGGACGACCTTGTTTATAGAGGAGGCGGAATAAAGAGAGTTCCCCGCGAAAGAGGCGCTTATCGGGTAACTTATCGTGCTGGCCAGCGTAACGTAGGTAGTAGAGGCGTAGCCTACAGCGTCGGTATTCGCCGTCTTGGTGTTCCCCATGAACAGGAAGGAAACCGTCTTTGTGGCTATCGTGACGCCGGTGGTGAAGTCCTTGAGCACGGCCGAGGCCGTGAAGGTGCTGTTGGCAGGCGGGTTATAGTCGGCCATTTCGAGCATGGTGGGCCGCAGCCCTACGGTGACGGTATTGCTGCTGTAGGCGCCGAGATAATTCCCGGTAGCGGCGAAGGTCGCGGAATAGGCGTAGCTGCCCGTAGTTGAAGAGGAAGTATACACCACGCGGGCTATGCCGGAGCTGTCGGTGACGGCTGAAAGGGTATAGGAGGCGCTCTGCAGCGTGAAGCTGACGCTACTGTTTACCATCGGCGTACCCGCGCCGAGGTCGGACATCGTGGCGGCCAGAGTGAAGGTGGAAACGGCGATGACCGAAACGGGGCCCAGCTCCAGTTTGGAGGGCCTGAGCACAGTGTCAATATTCCCGGTGCCTGAAGCCGGTTTGTAGAGGGCGTCTCCGGCGAAGGAGACCGAGTAGGAGGAAGTTCCGGTGCTGGCGGGGGCCGAGAAAGTGGTGGAGGCCACTCCTATGCCGTTAGTAACGGCGTTCTTGTTCGAGGCGGAGAACACGAAGGTCAGGGTATAGGTCGAAAGCGTCGTAGCCCCGTCCGTCATCAGCGCCGAGGCGGTAAAAGTGCTGGAGGCCGGGATGGAGGTGAGGTCGGCGGGCTGGAGGGTGACCGTCCGGCGGTCGACCAGGACGGAGGAGGTATTTGTATTCCCGTTATAGAGCGCGGTGCCGGCGAAAGAGGCGTTATAGGTATAGGTGCCGGTGGCGGTCGGGGCGGTAAAGACCGCGCTGGCCGTCCCCGTGGAATTGGTGAAGGCGGTAATGGTGAAAGCGGAGGAGGAGCCGCTGAAAGAGAAGGTTATGGTCGACCCGGAGATATAGGTCCCCAGGTCATAGTCGCTCAGGCGCGCGGTCACGGTAAAGGTGTCTTTCGCCACGGCGTTAAGAATGTCGGAGGTCTGCAGCGCGGTATTGCGCCTGCCGGGGTAGACGGTCTTGTTTATCGAAGCCGGGCCGTAGAGAGCGTCCCCGGCGTAAGAGGCGCTTATGGGGTAGCTCGCCGTGCTGGCCAGCGCGAAGTAGGAGGCCGAGGAATAACCCACGGCGTTGCTGGGCGCCGTCTTCGTATTGCCCATGAACAGGAAGGAAACCGTTTTTGTGGAGAGCGTCGCGCCGGTAGTGAAATCTTTGAGCACGGCCGAGGCTGTAAAGGTGCTGCCTGCCGCCGGGTAATAATCGGCCATCTCCAGCACGGAGGGGCGCACCGTCACGGTGACGGTCTCGCTGCTGGAGGTCCCTGCATAGTTGCTGTTGCCGCCGAAAGCGGCGGAGTAGGTGTAGGCGCCCGTAACGGAGGAAGAGGTATAGACGGCGGTGGCGACCCCGGAACCGTTGGTAACGGCCGAGACGGCGTAAGTGGCGCCCTGCAGGGTGAAGCTGACCGTCTTGCCCGTTATGGCCGAGCTCCAGAGGGTGTCCATAAGGGTGGCCGAAAGAGTGAAGGTCGAATTGGCGATGACCGAAACCGCGCCGATGTTTATGCTGGAGGGCCTTGAGCTCACGGCCAGCGTGGAACTGGAGGACTGCGAGGAATAGTTAGTGTCCCCCGCGAACTGGACCGTGTAGCCGTAAGCCCCGGTGGTGCTGAGCGAGGCGAAGGGCCCTGCGGTGGCCAGCCCGGAGCCGTTGGTGGTCGCGGTCAGGGTGGAGCCCTGGAAATAATAGGAAAGCTGCTTGGAGGCCACCGGCGCCCCGTCGTCGAAGAAAGTGGCGCTGAAGAAGACCGAATCCCAGACATATTTGGTGGACGCCAGCGCGGTAAGCGTGGGCGCACGCCTGTTCACCGCTACCGTTCCTGTGGAACTCGCGAAAGAGTAGGCCTGATCGCCGGCGAATTCCGCCGACCAGTTGAAAGAGCCGGTGCTGGCGGGCGAGTTGAAGCCGGTCGACGCCGCTCCCCCCCCGGCGGTCTGCGCGTAGACGGTGGATGACTGGAAGACCAGCTTCAGCGTCTTCCCGTTCACCGGCGCGTTGGTGATGCCGTCGCGGAATTCCGCGGCGGCGGTGAAAGAGGAGCCCCAGATGGCCGTCTGCGGGAAGGCGGAGAGGTTTACCGGGCGCTGCGACACGGTTATGGAGGCTGTGCTGCCTTTCGCAAGATAGAGCGAGTTCCCGGCGAATTCCGCGTAATAGCTGTAAGTTCCGGCCGCGCCGGTGCCGGGGTACACCGAGTAGGCCCTGCCGGCGATCCCGCCGGAGGCGCCGGTAACGGTGGACTGGAGCACGCCGTTATAGTTGAAAGTTAGCGTCTGGCTGCTTATGTATTCGCCGGTAATGCCGTCTTTCAGGTCGGCCACCGCCTGCATCGAGTCGAAAGCGAACATGAACTTAGGATAGGCCGAAACTATGGTCGGGCGCTTGTCCATGGTAACGGTGCCGGTATCATTGTCCGCGAGGTAGGCGCCGTCCTGGTCGAAAGCGGCGTAAAATTCGTAGGAGCCGGTGGAGAGCCCGGTCTGATAAGTGACGGAGGCTATGCCCAGGGAGTTTGTGACGGCCGTCCGGGTGGAGCCCAGGAAGCTGAAGGTTATGGTTTTTCCCGCGACGGCGGCCGGGGTAAAAGCCGTGTCCTTCAGCTCGGCTATGGCCGTGAAGCTGGAGCTCAGGAGGGCGGCCGCGTCGGAGGCCGCCAGCGCTACGGGGCGCCGCTCTATGGAAACCGCGCCGGTGGAGTCCGCGAAAGTATAGCCGGCGTCCCCGGGGAAATAATAGTAGCAGGTGGAGGCGCGGGGCAGGGAGCCGGAACTAAACACGGCGGTGGAGACGCCGCTGGAATCGGTCAGGGCGGTGGCCGAGGAGCTCTCGAAAACGAAAACGATGGTTTTGCCCGCCACTTTCTGGGCGTTAGTACCGTCGGAGAGAACCGCGCGGGCCTGGAAAGTGGCGTTCACATAGCCCTGCAAAATATCGCCCGCCAGGGTCAGCGGCCTGCGGTTCACCAGCATATTCGCGCCGCCGGAGCTGGCCGCGTAGGTCCCGTCCCCGGGGAAGGAGGCCGCGCAGGCGTAAGTTCCGGAGGAAGACGGCGCGGCGAAAGTCGAGACCGCTATGCCCGAAGCGTCGGTGACGGCGGTCTGCGTCGAACCCTGAAAGACGAAACTTATCGTGGAGCCCGCTACCGGGACGATCCCGTCCAGCAGCGTGGCCTGGGCGGTGAACACGTCCTGGGCCAGGACCGTCAGGCCGGGCACGACCAGGCTGGTTATGCGCAGCCCGACGCCGACCAGGCTGCCGGCGCTTTTCGCGGCGTAGACGGGTCCGCCGGAGTAGGAGGCGGAGTAGGGGTAAAAGTTAACCGGCACCGGCGCGGTAAAAGTGACCGTGGCTACGCCGATACCGTTGGTAACGGCCGTCAGGGAGGACCCTTCAAAAAAGAAGGTGACGGTGGAGCCGGTTATCAGCGTCTCGGTTGCGAAGTCCTTAAGGGTGGCTTTGGCTATAAAATCCACGCCGGAGTTCGCGTTGACGTCCTCGGTTATCAGGGAGGCGCCGCGCTGGGCCGCCGCGAGCGTGCCCGTGGAGGAGCTGGCGGAGTATACGCCGTCCGTAGAGAAAGAGACCGAGTAAACGTAGGTCCCGGAGGAAGCCGGCACATAAAAATCAGTCGTGGCCGCGCCAAGGGAGTCCGTCAGGGCGGTGCGGGTGGAGCCGTTGAAATAAAAGGAAAGGGTCTTGCCGGACAGGCTTTCTCCCGTAGGCGTCCAGCTCAGGTTCGCCCGCGCGGCGAAGGTTTCCGCCGGTTCCCCCATCACGCCGCTGGCCGTGCCGTTTATCGGCGCTCCCAGGAGGGAGGTGCGGGAGTCCAGCGTTATCGTGTCGGCGTTCTGGTAGGTGCGGCCGGAGTTGTCGGTCACCTGCACGTAGACCTGCTTGCTGCCGTCGCCTGCCGAGAGGACCCAGGCGGTGGTGGCCTGCGGCAGTTCGGCGGGGGACCAGGCGCCGCCCAGGTTTTTATACGCCAGGTTCTTTACGCCTGATTCTGAGTCGGCGTAGGTCAGGGAAAGAGTTACCGCGGTGCGGGGCGTGTAGGCGTCGCCGCCGTTTATTATTACGCTCCCGGTGGGATTGGTCAGGTCTACCTTATAGATACCCGTATAGGCGTAGCCGGTGTTCCCGGCCGTGTCCTCCGCTTCCACGTGCAGGTACCATTGCCCGGCGCTGCCTATGGTGAAGCCTGGAGTGCCCGTGTCGCTGCCGGAAATAGTGTAGTCCCAGGCCTGCCAGCCGGAGCCGGGCTTGTCGCTGGAAGTCGTCCAGCGGTACCTTACCCGGTAAAGTTTTGAGCCGCCGGTGTCGGAAAGGGAGACCAGGGAGGAAAGGCCGGAGTTGGTCCAAGGGCTGGAGGAAGGGCTGAAGCCGGCGACAGAAGGCGCGTTCTTGTCGTACCAGTACGGGCCGTAGGTCTGGTAGCCCGACAGCGGCACGTTCTCCCCGTTATAGGACTTTACATGAAGATAATAGAAGCCGGAGGAGGCCGCGGTATTGAGCAGCTGGCCGGAGGTCCATTGGGTTTCAGTGCCGGTCCAGGCCGCCCTGTCCGGCGTCTGCGTCCAGGCGTAGCGGTAATAGGCGACGCCGTTATTGCCGAAGCCGGCCAGATTGGTGCAGGTAAGCGTGCCGGAGAGCCAGGTCCCGGTGGATTTGTCGCAGCCCACGTTCGGCGCGGAGGCGAAAGTGTACTTCGAGGTAGAAGTGGAGGCGCCGTTGCCGGCGGAGTTGTAGCCGATCATCTGCCGCGTATACAGCGTATTCGGGTTCAGCGAGGTTTCTACCCAATAGGTAGCGCCCGCGGCAAGGGACCCTTTCAGGGCCCCGGTCGCGTCCAGCACCTGGAAGCCGTCCTCCTGGAACTGGCCCGAAGACGTGTCCGTCCAGTTCCATTTTATGGAGCTGTCCGAAAGCGTGGCGCCGACCGCGCCGCCGGGCGCCAGCGGCGGGGAACCGTAGGTGAGCGTCAGGCTGCTGACCGCGGCGGTATAGCGCGGGTCCAGCGTAGCGAGGTTAAGCCGGTACTGCACGTAGCGGCCGGTTATCGAGGGGTCCCCCCCTTTGGCCACGGCGGTAAAAGTGCTCAGTGAAACGTTCGTGTTATGCGCGCGTACTTCGAGGGTCGCCGTAGAGCTCGAGGGCATTACGGCGGCCCAGTCCGCGGCTTTATAATTCGTGCCTGTGGCCGAGCTGTCCTTTACCTGGGAGGTAAAGCTGCCGGAATCGTAGCGGCGGCCCTGCTCGGCGCCGGGAGAAACATAGGCGGGTTCCGGCTTGGAGTAGGACTGGACGAAGATATTGTCGAAGAGGAATTCCTCCAGCGAAGAGGAGGCGCTGGTCGCCTCGAGATAAAGGTAGGGGCTGTTGAAAGCGAGGTTATTGGGCGCGGCGTAGATCTGCGCCCCGTCCAGGAGGACGGTGAAAGAGGAGGCGTTCACCAGGATGTCCACCCCGTGGAAGCCCTCGGTAACGGAGCCGGAAGCCAGCGTGGTCTTCGCGCCGTAGTCGCTGCGCTGGAGGGCGTAGGTAGCCCCGCCGACGGAATGCTTTATTGAAAAGCGGAGCCAGTCGTCCTGGTCGTAAGAGTAGGTGTAGATGGTCTGGCACAGGGTGACGCTGGACCAGGAGTCGCTGCCGCTGGCGCGGGCGTTGATGTCGGCGCGGTAGTGCCTGCCGGACGAGAAGGAATACTGGCTGGCGCTGCGCAGGCCGAAGTAGCGGGTGTTGAGCGGGCTGCCGAAGAGCAGGCGCAGCCGGTTGAACTGTATATCCCTCACCGAGCCAGTCTGCGGGGGCGCCGACTCGATGTTGGACCAGGCGGCGGTGCTGGGGACCGTGCCGTTCCCGGCGTTGAAGTTGTTCCCCATAGTGAAAGTGTCGGTTATGCTGGAGACGGCTGCGGCCGAGGTGCTGCCGGAGTATAAATAGATGGTTCCGGCTCCGGTCGGGACGGACGGGAGTTTGACCCAGATCTTCGTGGCGTTGGTATTGATGCCCGACTCGATATAATAGGAGAGAGAAGCCGCGCTGCCGGAGACGGCCGCGGTAGTGAAGCGTATATCCGAGCCGTCGGCGTTCATCCTGCCGGCGGCTATCGCGTCCTGCGTGTTAAGCGTGAACGCTACCGGGTAATTCGTCAGCGCGGACGGATTTGTCGAATTGAGGGAAAGCGGCTGCCTGTATTTCCAGCCGGCGTTGAACCATTCGTCGGAACCCGGGGCTGAAAGGCCGGCGGCGTGGCCGTAATAGTCCAGGCTAAGCGTGACATTGCTGCCGGTGCCGGTGATATAGGTGGAATTGTGCGAGCCCGCCGTGAACTGCGCTTCGGTATTTTCGGTATAAACTGTCAGCGCGCCGGCTTTATCGGCCAGACACAAGAGTAGTGAAAGAACTAAGGCGGACCACTTGTATTTCATACCCGCTCGTTCCGAAAACCCGACTGTTGGCTCTATCTTCTTATTAATACCAATGAAAACAGCAGTATTTTAAGAATACCACTAAAATCAAGGTAAGTCAATCAATGAACAATCAATGAATAATCAACGATATGATTGGCATAAATAGCGAGGCCCGCGGGAGGCGGGGGCGCTGTTCAAGCGTCTAAAATTTTTTTGATCTTGCCCAGGAATATTTCCGGCTTTATAGGTTTAGTGAAATAGAAGTCGACGTGCTCCATGTAGGCGGCGAGCTGGTCGCTTTCCGCGTCCCTTATGCTGTTCATGACGATGCGGACCTTCCTGAATTTTTTTTGGGCCCGCACTTCCTTGATGAATTCAAGGCCGGTCCCGTCGGGGAGGTTCCAGTCCACTATAAGGAGGTCGGGCGTTATCATCTCGATAAGGTTCAGGGCTTCTTTGACGGTGCCTGCCGCCACTATCTTGAAACCTTCCGGCTCGAGCAGCTGGGTTAAAACGTTCACGTAATCCTGCTCGTCTTCAAGAATGAGAACTTTTTTCATAGCGGATCCCTCTGGTTAAACCGGCAGTTCGAAGCCGAACCTGCTGCCGGCCCCGGAGCTTTCGGCGAATGTTTTCCCGCCGTGGGCCTCGACGATGCTTTTTACGATATACAGGCCGAGCCCGGTTCCCTTCGGCCCGGTCACATTATTCCTGCCCCCGGGCACCTGGTAAAACTTTTCGAAAACTTTCTCGAGGTCCGCCCGGGGAATGCCTATGCCGGTATCCTCCACCGAGACGCGCAGAGCGCGGTTCCAGACGTTGGGCGCGGCCGGGTCGCCGTGCATGGGGACGAGCGCGGCTGTTATCGTGACCTTCCCCCCCTTAGGGGTGAATTTCAGGGCGTTGGAAACAAGGTTGATAAGGACCTGGGAGATCCGCTCCGCGTCCATGCTGATCTCCGGAAGTTTCTCGGCGGGCGCGGCGAAACTCAGCTCTATACCGGAAGTTTTTGCCCGCTCGAGGAAGAGCTTTGCCGCGTCCTGGATCACCGTCTCCATACTCGCCCGGCTTTTAGAGATCTCGAATTTGCCTTTTTCAATGCGGGCCGCGTCCAGCAGGTCGGCGATGAACCGCAGGAGCCTGTTCGTATTCTGCTTGATGAAGGTGATATTCTCAAGGAAGCGGGGAAGCTTCGCGGGCCAGGAGCCGGGGTCGCCGGCGCTCCGGGAAATTTCGTAGGACATCAGGTCCAGGTAGGACTCTATGGCGCCTATCGGGGATTTCAGCTCGTGCGTGACCGAGGAGACGAAATCTTTTTTGAGCTGGTCAAGCTCCTTCAGCTTGTCCATCATCCCGTTGAAGCCCCTGTTTAGCGTCCCCAGTTCGTCGCTGCGGCCGGTGTCTTCCAGCTTGTGGTTCAGGCTTCCCCCGCCGGTGACGGCGAAAGCTTTTACAAGTTTGTTTATCGGGCGGGTCAGGCGGCCGGCGAGCCAGAGCGCAAGCAGCGTGGCCGCGCAGATGACCAGCAGGCCGGCTTTGAGTATATGGTCGAGCACCGAATCGAGGCTCGAGTGTATCCGGTTATGCGTTTTTAAATCGCAGTAGCCGACCGCTACCGTGTAAGGGCTGCCGTTCACGATCACCGTTTTTTTTGTAAAAGAAACCTCTATCCCGTCTTCGACGGGCAGGCTGGATTTTACCGTCAGTTTATCCTCGTCGCTGCGGATCCGCTGGCCCGTGTAGGAGAGCGGCAGCGGGCGGGGTACCAGGGTCCTGTCCGTATGCGCCAGGATCTTGTTCCTGCCGTCGGTCACATAAGCGAGGTCCAGCTCGGCTATTATGCGCGTCAGGCCCGCGGTATAGCTGACCAGCATTTCATTGTCATGGCCCAGGATGCTTTCAGCGGCCACGTTCGCAAGGGACTGGGTCACGTGTTCCCTTTCCGAGCTTATCTGGCGCTGCAGCATGGATCTCTCCGAGGTGTACATAATGCCGCCGAACATCACTACGGTCAGCAGCACCAGGCTGTCTATGGCCAGCATCAGTTTGTATTTAATGCTCATTGTCTGTTTTAGGCCAGCCTGAAGCCTTCCGCCCTGAGGTTCTCTATCTTTACCGGGCCGGCGGCGATCTTTTTACGGATATTCGTGGTCAGCTGGTGGAGGGTATGGATTATCTCTTTTGAAGAGGAGGCGGTGGGCCATAAATGCGCCCTGAACTCTTCATAGGTCGCCACCGCTCCTTTTTTTTGAAGCAGCACATGCAGCACCTGGAACTCTATTTTAGTCAGCCTGATCTCTTTACCGGCGGGAGCCCCGCTCCTGTTTTCAGAATTGATATAACACTTCCTGCGCGGATAGTCCATGACGAGGACCCCTGAAGGAGAGGCTAACAGCTTTTTATCCGGCTTCTTCTTCGGTTCGAACACCCGCACCAGCGCTTTAAGCTGTTCGGCCAGGAGCCGCGGTTTGATCGGCCTTGAGACTACGTCGTGGGCGCCCAGCTTGAGGAGCTTCACTACCTGCTCGGGAAGGATGTCCTGCTCGGCCAGGACCATGATTATCCTCGGCGTAAGCAAAGGGGCCAGCTTGACTACGGCTTCCTCGGCGCTCAGGCCCAGGATCGCGCGCGACCAGGCTGAGTCCAGTATCACCGCGTCTACCGGTTTCTCCCTGAGCGCGCTTTTAAAACCGTCCGAGTCCATGGCGAGCGTGACGGAGACCCGGCTCTCGGCGAACCTGAACCTGCAGGCGGTGAACAGCGCCTCGTCCATTGTCAGGATGATTGCTTCAAGATTTTCTCCGGTCATAGTTCGGTCCGTACCTGAATTCGTGAAAAAAGCGCGGCTATCTTTACTGCTGCCTGGGGTCCAGCACGTCGCGGAAGGCGTCGCCGAGCAGGTTCCAGGCCAGCACGAAAAAGAAGATGGCCCCGCCGGGGATCAGCAGGGTATGCCAGTAGGCGAAGGGGCTGCCGGCGGCGCCGAGGATCCAGTTGCGCGACATGGCCACCAGCTGGCCCCAGTCGGCGTAGCCCGCCGGGGCGCCGAGCCCGAGGAAGCTCAGGGCGGCGGCGGTGAGGACCACGCTGCCTATGTCCAGGCTGGCCACTACCACCACCGGGTAGATGGAGTTGGGAAGTATGTGCCGCGTGAAGATCCAGAAGTCCCCAGCCCCCATCAGGCGGGAGGCCGTGACGTAATCCTGCTTTTTAACCGTGAGGATATCGCCGCGGAAAAGGCGGGCGTAGGCCGGCCAGGAGACCGCGGCGATAGCGAAGATGACCTTTTCTATCCCCGGCCCCAGCATTGCCACGATGACCACCGCCAGCACTATCCCCGGGAAGGCCAGGATTATATCGGTAAGGCGCATCGCCCCCTCGTCCGCCCAGCCGCCGTAGTAGCCGGCCAGCCCGCCGATAATAAGCCCGGCGGCAAGGGCGACGAAGATGACTGCCGCGCCGATCTTGAAAGCCGTGCGCGCGCCCCAGACCACGCCGTAGAACAGGTCGTACTGCGATTCCGTGGTCCCGAAAATTTTCCCGGCCGAAGGTTTCTGCGGCTCCGAGGAGTAGCCCGACTGCGGCATCTGGTAGGGGTCCGAGCCCTGCGGCTTCGCTATAAAAGGCGCGAGCAGGGCCAGCAGCAGGAAAGCGGTGATCAGCCCCAGCCCGAAGATGGAGGCTTTGCTTTTCTTGAACCGCTTTATCGTTCTCGCGTCGAACATAGATATTTCTTACTCGCCGTACCGTATCCTCGGGTCCATCACCGCGTAGAGCACGTCGGAGATCGTGTTCGCCAGGACGAAGAGCAGCGCGCTCATCAGCGAGAAGCCCATTACGCCGGCCAGGTCCAGCTGCTGCGCCGCCTTCACGCCCCAGCGGCCGATGCCGGGAAAATCGAAAACGGTTTCCGTTATCACCACGCCGCCAAGCAGGCGGACGAACTGCAGGCTGACGAGAGTTATCACCGGGATCATAGCGTTGCGGCGCACGTGGTTGGCGATGACGTAGTTTTCCTTAAGGCCCTTGGCGCGCGCCGTGCGCACGTAGTCCTTGTTAAGTTCCTCGAGCATCGAGGTGCGCGTTATGCGGATCAGCATGGCCACGCTGCCGAAGCAGAGCACCGAGGCCGGCAGGACCAGATGCTTCACCGCGTCCCAGAAAACGGCCGGTTTGAAATTCAGGAGCGAGTCCACCGTCAGGAGGCCGGTATAACTTTTGAAAGCCTCCGAATGGATCAGCATGTCGGTCTCGAAGGAATACCTGCCCGGGCCCAGCACGCCCAGCCAGCCGTAAAAGAACATCAGCGCCAGCAGGCCGAAAACGAAGGTGGGCAGCGAATAGCCGGTGATGGCCAGCAGCCGGGTCAGCTGGTCCGGCCACTTGTCCTTTTTAACGGCGGAGATCGTGCCCAGCCGGGTTCCGATGAAGAAGATAGGGATGATGGCGAAGATCGTCAGTTCCAGGGTCGCGCTGAGGTAGGTCTTGATAGCGTCGGTGACTTTCATCCGGGCCGTCTCGGAATAGCCCAGGTCGCCTTTCAGCAGGTTGCCCAGCCAGGAACCGTAGCGCACCACCAGCGGCGCGTCCAGCTTGTGCTCCTTTATAAGTTCCTGCATCAGCTCCGGGGTTAGCTCGCGCTGGTCCTGCAGGTAGATCGAAGCGCGCATCTCCGGCGGGAGCAGGCCGGTGAGCGAGAAGAGCAGGAACGTGACGCCCAGCGCTACCAGCGGGAGCATAAGGGCCCTTTTAAGGAGGAACTTCCGCATCAGCCTTCCGCCTTTTCGCCGTCCCGCATCTTCTGGTAAAGCTCGTCGAAACGCGGCGTCAGCTTGATAAAGGCCGCCATGACTTCCGGGTCGAAGTGCTGCGGCTTCATCCGGTCGTCGCCCTTCGTTATTATGCCCACCGCCCCGTCGTGGTCGTAATTCGGCTTGTAGACGCGCGAGTTGCGCAGCGCGTCGTAGCAGTCGCAGATGGCCGTGATCCGCGCCTCTAAAGGGATCTCCGTCCCCTTGAGGCCCTTCGGGTAGCCGGTGCCGTCCCAGCGCTCATGGTGGCAGAGCGCTATGCGCCTGCCGAATTCCAGGTGGGGATGGTCGCCTATTATCATCGCCCCGAAGGTAGTGTGCTTCTTCATCTCCTCCATTTCTTCGGGCGTAAGGCGGCCGGCTTTCTTGAGGATATGGCTGGGGATATGCACTTTACCTACGTCGTGCAGCGTGGCCTGGCTCCGGATCAGCTCGGTGAATTTCTCGCTTTGGTTCAGCTCGCGCGCCATCAGGCCGGCGTATTCCCCCACCCGCATGATGTGGTTGCCGGTGTCGATGTCGTTGGCTTCGGCGGCGCGGGCCAGCGCCAGGATAAGGTATTCGAAGGCGTCCTCGTATTCGGCGGAGCGCAGGATATTCCCGACCCGCAGCAGCATCTCGGCCTGGTCGAAAGGCTTGGAGAGGAACTCCTCCGCCCCGGCTTCCATGCCTTTCATCTTGTTCTCTTTCGAGTCCAGCGAGGTGATCATGATCACCGGGATATGGGAGAGCTGCGGGTCCGATTTTATCTTTTTGCAGAGCTCGTGCCCGTTCATGACGGGCATATTGATGTCCAGCAGCACCAGGTCCACCGGTTTTTCGGCCAGCACCGCCAGGGCCTCGCGGCCGTTAAGGGCGGTCAGGGTTTCATAGCCGTGCGGGCGCAGCAGCGCCTCCAGCAGGTCCAGGTTGAAATCTTCGTCGTCCACGCAGAGTATGCGGTGTGAGCGTTTCATAATTTGGCGGCTTATCCCGTCAACCCAGGGCTTTTTTGCAGGTGAAAAGGTTATGGGAGGAGCCCAGCTCCATGCATACCGGCTCGGTAAAGCCGGCTTTTTTCAGGAGCACCTGCATTTCGTCCTCGGACAGCCTCTCTTTCAGCGGCGGGCCTTTAGGCGTCTCTTTCTTTACCCATTCAATAATGGCCAGCCGCGCGCCGGGCTTAAGGCCGGTCCCGACGGAGGCCAGGAAAGCTTTTTTGTCCTCCACTTCATGCAGGGTATCGGAGATGAAGGCCATCGTGGCGTCGGCCTCCGGCAGCTTCAGTTTCCCCTGGGGCGTCTGCAGCGTGTGGATGTTGAAAATGCCGAGCGAAGCCACCCTGGACCTGATCTCGGCCAGCATCACGCCAGAAGCGTCGACGGCGTAGACGAGTCCCTTTGGGCCGACCATCCGGGCCGCGGGCAGCGAGAAATAGCCTGTGCCGCAGCCGATGTCGAGAAAAACATCTCCCGGCTTTATCCCGGCTTTGACGAGGGTTTCTTCGGGGGGCATCTCCGCCCTGCGTTCCGGGCTGTCCAGTTTCGCTCTATCTTCAGGGTCGAATATATGTGCCATAGATTTTAGTGATTTCCTGCCCGGCGCGCCGCGAAGGCCGGTCCGCTCTTCCGCTAAAGCTTCGCTGGTTCCCGGCCGTCTTTAATTCCTGGTATCCCCGGCTTTGGTCCAGCCGGCTATCACTTTAAGCGTGAGGCGGGCGCAGCCGAAGAAGTCTTTGAGGTCCAGGTATTCGTGAGTGGTGTGGACGTCGCGCATGCCGGTGGACAGGATCGGGGCTTTTATGCCGTGGCCGTAAAGGATGTTCCCGTCGGTGCCGCCGCCGGAGGCGGAGGGTTTCATCTTGAGGCCTTCTTCGCGCATGGCCGCGGCTATCAGGTGGAGGACGGGGTTTGTTTTGTCTATGCGCAGGTTGGGGAATTTGTTCTCTATAAGAAATTCGTAGCGCGGGGTTATGACTTTTCCGTCGGCCATGATCCTTATTTTCTTGACGGCTTTTTTCAGGCAGTCCTCCATGTGCTTGGTCTGCTTCCTGAGCTTGGCGGGGTCGTGGCTGCGGGCTTCTCCGGAGAGCTCCACCAGCGGAGGCACGATGTTGATGGCGTTGCCGCCCGAGATGAAGCCGATATTGGCGGTGGTCTGGGAGTCTATGCGGCCCAGTTTCATGCCGGCTATGGCGCTCGAAACCACTTTTATGGCGGAGATCCCTTTTTCGGGGGCTACGCCGGAATGGGCGGCGGCGCCGTAGACTTTTATCTCCATGCTGTCGGCGGCGGGGGCGCTGGTGATCACGTTCTCCAGGCCCTGCTCATTGTCGAAGATGAGGCCGTAGCGGGAGCGGAGCCTGGAGTAATTCAGGTACTTGGCGCCCATCAGGGCCATCTCTTCGCTGATGGTGAAGACGGCTTCTATCGGCGGGTGAGGGATCTTGTTCTCGTCGAGAGTTTTTATGACTTCAAGGATTATGGCTATGCCGGCCTTGCAGTCGGCGCCGAGTATGGTGGTCCCGTCCGAGGTGATGCGGTCCCTGGTGACGTGCGGGCGGACATTGTCGGCGGGGCCGACGGTGTCCATGTGGGCGGAGAGCAGGAAGGGTTCGCCGGGGGCGGTGCCGGGGAAGCGGGCTATGAGATTGCCGGTTTCCCCCCCTATCTTGCGCCCGGCGTCGTCGATGTCCACTTCGGCGCCCATGAATTTCAGGAGTATGGAGAGGCGGCGCGCGATGGCGCCCTCTTTGCCGGAGAGGGAGGTTATCTTCGCGAGGTCGCAGAACAGCTGCACCATCCGCTTTTCGTTTATTGCCGGTGTCATATGTCTATTATTTAAATTTTAAAGCGCGTTTACAATGAATATTCCGCAGAGAGCGGAATGCGGAACCTTATTCTATCCGCGAGATGCGAAGTCGGGGCCGGCCGGGCTTTTGCCCCGCGCACCCTGGAAGATGGAAACCGTTGCGCGGTTTCCCCCCGCCTTTCGGAAATTATGGCGGGGCCCCCCCTTCCCCAAAGGGTGCACGGGGTAAAAACCCGGCCATCCCCTCCGATTTAGCTTGTGCTGCTCAGGGTTCTCTGGCTTAATTTCTTAATACACGACGCATCCCAGTTAAATAAAGGCCGCCGGGTAGTTCCCGGCGGCAAAGAATATGTACTTGATCCCGGTTTAGGATTTGTCTTTGTATTTCTCCAGAAGGGTTTTGTATTCCGGATTCTCATCGAGCCCAGAAAGGAAGTCCTTGTAATCTTCCGGACGGTAACAACTTCCCTCGCACTGTCCCCATTCGAGCAGGTACTCTATATACTCTAAAGTTTTTAAAAGGTTTTTTTCACAGGTCCAATAATAAGAAGCCATGTAATGCAGACTATCAACCCCAGATAGCTTTTTCCCGGCGGCTTCAAGGTCGGATTTAGCTTTTTCACAAGAGGCTAGATGTAGGTAGCATCTGCCGCGGCCCCACAAAATTTCAGGATCAATGTTGCCAGCGTTGCTCTCCATTGCTCTACTGTAATAAAAAGCCGCACGGCGCCAATCCTTCAACGCTTCATACTCACGCGCTTTTGCAAGCAAAATCTTGGGATTATTTTTATCGATCTTTAATACCGCGTCAAGATCGGATATTGATGCTGTGTTGTCTCCGGCAGCGGAGAGTATCGCGGCACGGGCAATAAGGTTTGCCGAATTTTGGGGGTCCGCTTTTACTGCCTCATCGCACAATTTTCGGATAGCTGCAGCTGTTTCTAGGCCGAGAAGTCTTGTGGATTTGGCGCCAGCACGGCAAGCGTCAATTTTGTGTGAGATGTTATTTGGTTCCAGTTCGACTAGTTTCAGGTAATCGTTAATCGCCTGTTTAAAATCTTCGAAATAGCCTTCGTCCTCATATTTAAGCAGCATAGCAGCGCGTAATTTGTATGGTCTGGGGTCAGAGGGATTGATGAGGATGGCTTTATCTGCGTTTCTTGCCGATTTATCCTCATCAAATGGCTCACCTTCCTTTCTCGCGTAATATTCTGCCAAAGCGAGATAGCAGATAAAGCAATTCTCTTTTAGGCCTTTTTCTTCTAAGAGATCAATTCCGCACGCGTATACAAGTGGACGATAGTCTTTATAGGTCCCCTCTTTTACTAAATCGTCACAGATATGTGTGTCTGCAAAACTCTGCATGACAACGTTTATTTCACCGGAGGAAACGCTAAGATATTCTTCAATCTGTGCGTGGTCATGTGTAGGGTCGCTTTTTATCTGAGCTTCTGTAAGAACTGGTTTAGCGGTAAATTTACCTGTGGAGAGGTCCAAATCTCCGGTTTCTTCTCCGCGTGAGGCGGATAACTTATTGCTTGAAACCCAGGATAAAGAATCATATACAGCGGCGACCGTGAAAATTCCAGAGGAGTTGATTAGACCGTATTTTCCGGCAGTTTTGATTTTGGCAAGTGAATGACTGAATGTTTCCGCGTCTTCGAAGGATGGCTGAATGGAAACCTTTCCCGTTGTGTCCAAGTATCCATACTTCCCGTTCTCCTTGAAAAGGAAAAGGGCGACGGATCCGGGAAGTTTTATGTCTTCATAACGAGGTTCAAGAAGTATTTTCCAGAAGGATGAAAGCCCGTACTTGCCTATAGAAGATACAATAACTTCTACTCCGCTATAGTTTACTCCGTTGCTCTTGTATACCATTCTTCCGTTCCGGTCTATCCACATGCTTGCTACTATAGAGGATAGTGCAAGACCTTTCGGTGACTCTGTCGTAAAAAGGACTAAAGCTGTTCCGCTGGAAAAATTAAAGGCGTCTTCAAACTCCGGCCGTATAATCATATTGCCGGATCTGTCCACATAGCCCCACTTTAAGCCTTTCTTGACAGGAGCAAGGCCTTCTGAAAAATATTTCGCATCATCGAATTCGTTTTTAACTTCCATTCTGCCATCAGCTCCGATGAAACCCCATTTCTTATTTTTAAGCACTTTTGCCAGCCCATCTTGAAACGGAAAGACCATATCATAAATTGCCGCTACGACAAGTGTTCCGGAAGAGTTGGCGAATCCCCACTTGTCGTTTGCTCTGACCGCGAGCAGTTCTTGTTCAGGCTTGCGGCCCGGTTCTGCCTGGGCTGCAGGAGTAGCTTCTATGGAACTGCTAATGTTTTGGTCTTGCGTAGGTAAGAATTCTTCTCCGCTTGAATCAGCATTGGAAAAACTTGGCAAAAAAAGAAATATCGAAAAAAATAGTATTCGCATTTGACTATAGAATGTAAATTTCAGACGTTTGCTTTTTGCTTCAGCTATTGTGTTGATATTCTAAACTCTTGGGAAAGGATACAATTTTTCCCCACTTTTGAGTAAATTGACTTAGCGGTTTAGCGCCGTGGAGACGGGGTGACTTCAGCCGGTTCCGGACCTGCATTGCCGGCATCCCGTGGTGGACTGTAGGAGGAGCGCAATCTGAGATTTTGTACAATTTAAGTATGAGCTTCCTGAAAAAACAACTGGTACTGGTTTTAGCGGCGTTGGCGCTGGGGGCCTGCGCCCACAAGCAACCGGCGGCCACCGGGCAACCGCCAGTAGAGCAGGCCTATTACGTCAACGCCGAGCCCTTTAAGGCCATGCTGTTCAATCCGCCGCCTGTGGCGGGCTCCATGCAGCAGGAGGCGGATATAGCCGCCGTGCTCTCCTGGCAGAACAAGCGCACCGAGGCCGATTGCGCGAAGTCCCGGCGCACCTCGGAAGAGACCTACGATTCCTTCTGGGCCGGAAAAAGTCCCTTCCCCGAGCCCCTGCCCGCCGCGGTGAAGGACTTTTTCGACCGGCTGGCCTCGGACCTGGGGAAAGCCGACAGGAACATGAAAGAGCGCTACCGGCGCCCCCGCCCCTTTATGGCTTATCCCGAAGCCAAGCCCTGTATTAAAAAACCCGAGAGCTTTTCCTATCCCAGCGGGCACGCTCTTTATTCGAGGCTGTTCGCCAGCGTGCTGGCCGACATCGTTCCGGACCGCCGCTCCGAGTTCTTCGCGAAAGCGGACGAGATAGCCAGGGACCGCGTTATCGGCGGCGTGCATTACCCGGCCGACATAACGGCAGGCAAGGCCTTCGCCGATATCTACCACGAAGAGCTCCTCAAGTCCGAGGCCTACCGCAACGACATAGAAAAAATAAAGGCACTGCTGCTTAAATAGAGGCCGCGCCTCAGGAGCGATAAAAAACCGGAGGCATTTGCCCCCGGTTTTTTATCGCTCCCGCGCTTTATTCGTTCTTCGATTTAAGTTTCGCGTCCATGCGGCGAAGTACGGCGTAGGTCAAGGCGCCTATGACGGCCATGCCCAGCAGGAACGCCGGGTAGGAGGTCTTCCAGTTGGCCGGGCCGGTCATCATGCTCCACTCCGACATCCCGCCTATGCCGGCCAGCAGCGTCAGCGGCATGAAAATAGTGGTTATAAAAGTCAGGCGCCTGACGGTGGTGTTGGTGCGGTTGGCGATCAGGCTCATGCGGTTGTTCACCATCGAGAGGTACATCTCGGTGAGGCTCAGGATAACTTCCCGGTAGATCTCCGCCTCCTCGTAATATTTGGTGATGTGGTCGCAGCTGTCCCTGAAGTGGTAGACGGCTTTCTCACCCACGAAGGACGAGTCGCGGCGGCAGAGCTTTATCAGGATCTCCCTTTCGTAGAAAAGGCTTTTCCTCATGAGGAGGATGTTCTTCCTCAGGTGGACCAGGCGCGACATGCGGAAGCCGGAGAGGTCCGTGACGATGCTCTCCTCGGTCTCGTCCACTTCGGCTTCCAGCGCGCAGATCGCTTTGTGCTTGCCGTCTATCACCTGGTTCATCAGGGCGTGCAGCAGGAAATCGGGGCCCTGCCCCAGGGTCCGGGGCTCCAGTTTGAAAACGGCTTCGATGTCGCTGTCGTTCCAGTGCTCGGCTTTGCCGCGGCCTCCTACGGAGACCAGGAAATTCGCGCCGAGGATAAAGTCTATCTCCCCGGTAATGAGGACGCCGTCCTTGTACGAGTAGGAGTTGATCAGCACGAAGGTGCTTTTCTCGAAGTTGTCTATCTTCGGGACCTGGTCCTCGTCAAGGCAATCCTTGACGGACAGAGCGTGCACTCCCAGCAGTTCAACGAGGGGTTTCAGGTCTTCTGGCGAAGGGTTCCTGAAGTCCAGCCAGGCGTAGCCGCCGCCCGGCGCGCTGCGCGCGGCTTCGGTGACCGAAGGTTCGGGCAGCCGCTCTCCGGCGGGGCTGATACGGTAGAACCTGTAGTTTGACATGCTGTTCCCGGCGCGCTACCTTCCCCCTGCCCTTCCGCGCCCCCTGCCCCTTCCGCCTCCGCGGCCCTTGTTCCGCGCGACGCGGGCGAAATTCAGCGGCGGCCGCTGCCTGCCCTTGCCGCCGCTGCCGGAAGTACGGGGCCTGTTCCCTCCCTGCGGCTGCTGACCCTGCGCCGCCTGGGGCGGGCGCCCGCCTTCCAGCGACAGATCAATTTTCCCCTCTGCCGTATCCACTCCGGCTATCATCACTTTTATCTTCATGCCGGGTTTCAGGCCGTTCACTCGCAGCAGTCCCTCCGCCCCGGTGTCGCCGAGCATTATGAAAGCCCCGCTGTCTATGATCGTGGTGACGGCCCCGTCCATTATGGAGCCTACCAATTCCTTCATCATCTCCGCGCGCATGATGTCCACCGACTTATGCTCGGCGTCGGCGGCCGCCCGCTCCCGCTCGGAGCAGTGCACGCCGGCCTTGTCGAGAGGAAGCGCCGTGTGGTTCTCCTTCGTGCCCGCGAGGAGCGCTTTGACGGCGCGGTGGGTCATCAGGTCGGGGTAGCGGCGGATGGGCGAAGTGAAGTGCGAATAAAAGCGCGTCGCTATGCCGAAATGCCCTTCCGACTCGGGCGAGTAAACCGCCTGGCGCATGCTGCGCACCATCAGGGAATTTATCAGGGTGGTCAGGGGATGTCCCTCGGCCTGGCGGAGCACGTCCTGCAGGCCTTTCGCCGCATTGGACCCTTCTATATGGCCGGCGGTAAGCCCCAGTTCGCCCAGCGCGATAGAAAGGTTCTTAAGCTTGAGCGGGTCGGGGTTGTCGTGGCGGCGGTGCAGGAAGGGCCTTTTCGCGCCGTAAAGCTCGGTCGCCACGGCTTCGTTCGCCAGCAGCATGAATTCCTCTATCAGGCGGTGGCTCTTGAGCCGCGGCCTGAGGCTGACGCCCAGCGGCCTGCCGTGGGGGTCGGCGTTTATTTTGTACTCAGGCAGGTTGAAATCCAGCGCGCCGCGGGCGACGCGCCGCTTGTAGAGCACGTCGGTAAGGGCGCCCATCCTTGCGACGGCTTCACCTATGGACTTGTGCACGTCCGGAACCTTGCCGCCTTCGAGCATGGTCTGGATCTCGTCGTAAGTGAAGCGCCGCCAGGAGCGGATGACCGTTTGCGCGAGGCGCCGCTTGACTACTTTGCCGGAGGAGTTTATGTCCATGAAAGCGGACATGGTAAGCCGCTCCTGCCGCGGGACCAGGCTGCAAAGATTGTCCGAAAGCGCGGGCGGCAGCATGGGCACAACGCGGTCAGGCAGGTAAACGCTGGTGGCGCGCGCGTAAGCCTCCGCGTCGAGCGCGGTTCCGGGCTTTACGTAATGGGCCACGTCGGCGATGTGAACGCCGAGACGCAGCATTCCTCCACCCAGGTCCTCAAGGGAGACGGCGTCGTCGAAATCCTTGGCGTCCGCGCCGTCTATGGTGCAGATGGGCAGGTCGATCAGATTCTCCCTGTCCTGCCACTGCGCCGGCTCCAGCCGCGCGCCGAAGCTTTCGGCCTGGGAGAGTACTTCCGGAGGAAAAGTTTCGTTGATGCCGCGGGTACGGAGTATGGCGTCTATGCGGGCGCGCATATCGCCGGGGTCTCCCAGTATTTCGTTCACCATTCCGGCGGCGCCGGAGTCCGGCGACGGCCAGCGGGTGACCTGCAGCACCGCGAAAGCGCCTTCTATCGGGACTATTTTAGGGGCGAAGCCGATCACGAGGGCCGGGGGAGCGTTGCCTTTCTCGGGGAACAGGACCCAGTCGTTCTTTACGCGCTTGAGGATGCCCACCATGGAGGTGCGGGCGCGCTTTATCACGGCGATTATCTCGCCGGCCAGGCGGCCGGTCTTTTCAGGCCGCACGCGCGCCTG
The DNA here is from genome assembly GCA_964622585.1 of uncultured Elusimicrobiaceae bacterium. Classification (GTDB taxonomy): domain Bacteria; phylum Elusimicrobiota; class Elusimicrobia; order Elusimicrobiales; family UBA9959; genus UBA9959. The sequence goes on from CAZUQT010000006.1 coordinate 30,113, forward strand.
CACGCGGTCCCCGTCCATGGCCAGGTCCAGGCCGCGGCCGCGGATGAAAACGTCTTCGACGCCCGGCTTCTCCGAGAGCAGGAAGGCGAAAGTGCCTTTGTGCTGTATTACGCCCTCGACTATAGCCTCATGTCCGCCTGAAGCGCCGCGGGTTTCTTTTTTCTTCCAATGTGGTCTCATTTTTTTCCTTAGATCTTTAGTTTCAATATTATATCAGTTGGCCCCGTCATCCGCGCGGGCGCAGCGCACAAAGTGGCCGGGAGAGGTCTCTTCATAGTCCGGCCGCCTTTTAAGGCAGACCTCGGCCGCGCGCGGGCAGCGGTCCGAGAAGACGCAGGCCTGCGGCTCCGGTCCGGCGCTCCCGTTCCTCCTCTCCTCCAGGACCGTTTTCCTGGAGGGGTCGGGGTCCGGCACCGCCGAGAGGAGAAGCCTGGTGTAGGGATGCCGGGTATCGCGGAAAAGTTCGGCCGCGGGCGCGTATTCGACCACGCAGCCCCTGTACATCACGGCTACAAAATCGCAGAGGTAGCGGACGGCGGCCAGGTCGTGGGAAATGAAAATATAGGAGATGCCCAGCTCTTTTTTGAGCCGGTTGAGCAGGTTCATGATCTGGGCCTGGATGGAGATGTCCAGGCTGGAGATGGGCTCGTCGGCCAGGATGATGCCGGGGCCGGTGGCGAGGGCGCGGGCTATGGCGACCCGCTGTCTCTGCCCGCCGGAGAACTCGTGCGGGTAGCGCAGCAGCGCGTCGGGCTTTAGCCCCACTCTTTCAAGGAGGGCCGCCGCGGTCTTTTCTCCGTCCGCGACCTTTTCCCCCGCCGCTCTCAGCGGCTCGAGGACGATATCGATCACCTTCATGCGCGGGTTCAGGCTGGAATACGGGTCCTGGAAAACCATCTGCGCGCCGCGCCTCGCCCGGCGCAGCGCCGCGCCGGAAAGAGAGGAGAGCTCTTTGCCGTCCAGGGTGACCCGCCCGGAATCCGGCTTTTCAATGCCGAGGATGAGCTTCGCCAGGGTGGTCTTGCCGGAGCCTGATTCCCCGACTATCCCCAGCGTCGTGTTCTTTTCCAGCGCCAGGGAAACGCCGTCCACCGCGGTGAAGAGCCGCCCCCCGGAGCTGAAGAGGCCGCCCTCTTTGCGGTAGCGCTTGGTTACATTGTCGATATTAAGTATGACGGACATATTATGGTTTAAAGCCGGGCTCGCTGCGCCAGCATTTGGAACCGCGCCTTTCCCCGGTTTTGAATTCCGGCGGCTCCGCCGAACGGCACTTGTCGAAGGCTTCCGGGCACCTCGGCGCGAAAGGGCAGCCGGGGAGGTCCTCGTCGAAACTAGGGGGCAGGCCCTCTATCGTCTTGAGCGGCTCCCCCGGCTTGTCGCTCATTTTCGGCAGCGAATTAAGCAGCGCGCGGCTGTAGGGATGGGAGGGGCTTTTAAAGAAATGTTCCGCCGGTCCGCGCTCCACTACACGCCCGGCGTAAAAGACCAGTACATAGTCGGCGCGCTGGGCCACTATGCCGAGGTTATGGGTGATGAGGGCCAGCGCCAGGCCGCTTTCTTTTTTCAGCGCGTCCACCAGGTCGAGTATCTGGGCCTGCACGGTGACGTCGAGGGCCGTGGTGGGCTCGTCGGCGATCACCAGGTCGGGGCCGCAGGCCAGGGCCATGGCTATCATGACGCGCTGGCGCATTCCGCCGGAAAAATTATGCGGGTACTGGGCGAGGCGGCTCCCGGCGTCGGTTATGCCGACTTTCTCCAGCAGTTTTTCGCAGGCCGGCAGCGCCTCGGCGTAAGAAAGGCCTTTGTGCTCCATAAGCGGCTCCGCCAGCTGAAGGCCGATGGTGAGCACGGGATTGAGCGAGGTCATCGGCTCCTGGAAAACCATCGAGATCCCCGCGCCGCGCACTCCGCGCAGCTCTTCTTCCGGGATCGCGGCCAGGTCCTTTCCCTTATACAGCACGCTGCCGGAGTCGATCTTAGCGCCGGGCGGCAGCAGGCGCACCACGGAAAGCGCGCCTATGGTCTTGCCGGAGCCGGATTCCCCGACGATAGCCAGCGTTTCCCCGGGGTAGATCCGGTAGCTTACGCCGCGCAGGATCCTGGTGGGCGCGCCGTCGCGGGAGACGGAGACGGAAAGGTCCCGGACCTCGAGCAGTGGCGCGGTCCTGCCGGTCATCTTAAGGTTTCCTCGCCGTTGATCTTAAGGCTTTTAAAACGTGCGTAGGCGCCCTGCGGGTCGCCGCCGGCGAAGCCGCCCAGGAAGAATTTCTGGGACGGCGCGTCCATGGCAGAAGACGCGTCCAGGCGGAGGACGGGGATGAACGTCTTCCTGTTCATGGCGTAGGAAACCGTGAAATAGTTCCCGTCCCGTTCGAAGCGGAGCACTTTGAGCTTCTTCGGGAGCGGGAAGGGCTTTCCGCCGGGCAGGCAGAAGAGCGTGAGGCTGTCGTCCGCGGGCCTGGGGCCGTTCTGGCGCTGCACCAGGACCTTCAGCGCCGCGGAGGCGTTCCCGATGGACGGCCGCGCCGCGTCCCCGCCCACCCAGATGCCGTACGAGAAGCGCTTCATCTGGCCGGGCGGCATTTTAAAATCTGCTTCCAGGTCCGCCTGCCACTTCGTTCCGGAAAGTTCGCGCGAAAGTATGAGGCCCGGCGCGTAGCCGTCCGACGGATCGTCGCGGCTGTCGTCCTGCCGGGCGGTAAGATGGTAGTAAAGGCCGTCGCCTTTAACCTCATGGGAGCCGTATTCGTCGTTCCAGCCCGTCCAGGTTTCCCAGTCGTCGGCGGCAAAAGCCCCTTTCTTGAATATCGCGGGGCTGCAGCCCGAGCTGAACATGGCCGCGGCTGCCGCCGCTAATAAAAAGTATTTTTTCATCCTAGCTGTTTTCCCCGGTCCCCGATTTTCGATTCCCGACTCCCGGTTCCCGATTTGCTTTGCTGTCCAGCCATAGGGTCACCGGACCGTCGTTGATTATTTCCACTTCCATGTCCGCGGCGAAGACGCCGGTCTTGACCGCCACGCCCTTCCCCCGCAGCGCTTTTATAAAATATTCGTACAGCCCGCGGGCTTCCGGGGGCCTCGCGGCCGCGGTGAAATCCGGGCGGCGGCCTTTCGAGGCGTCGCCGTAAAGAGTGAACTGGGAGACCACCAGCGCTTCCCCTTTAACGTCCAGCAGCGAGTGGTCGAATTTGCCGGAGGAGTTGGAGAAGACCCGCAGGTTGGCCGTCTTTTCGGCCAGAAGCTCCGCGTCCGCCTCCGCGTCCCCTTCCCCCACCGCAAGCAGCACCACGAGGCCCCGGCCTATAGTTTCATGCGCGCCGGCGGTTTTTACCCCGCCGCGTTTTACCCGCTGTATAAGCGCTCTCATAGATTCATTATAAATAATTTATCCTCACTCCCGCACTAGCGCCCGCCCGGGCCGCCTTTGAACCGGGATTCCGGCGCTAAGCGGGCGGGCGGATCCCGTACAGGCTTGAATATGTCGGTGCCCGGTTGTATAATTAACTGTAGCCGCGCGGAACAGCTGAATCCCGCGCAAAGGAAAAATATGGTAACCGGACTTGTACTTGTGAAATTACTGCCTGGCAAAGAAAAACAGACCCTCGGCAAGCTGAAGGCCCTCAAGAGCGTCGTTCATATGTCGGCCGTCTTCGGGCGCTGGGACCTGGTGCTCGATATGGAGACTGACGACCTGCCGGCGCTTTCCAATATAGTGGTGCAGGAAATACGTTCGATCCCGGGCGTGCTCTCCACCGAGACGCTGGTCACTACTTCGCTGTAGGAGGCAGGAACGCACGGCGGTTTGCAGGCGAAGCCCGCCTTGAACTTTTTATCCGCCGGATTCTTCGCGCTGGCCGCTGTTTCACTTTCCCTTATGCGTTCATTGATAGCCTGTCTCTTGCTGGCTTTTGCCGCCCGCCCCGCCCGGGCCCAGTTGTTCCTGGGCGCGGAGGTGGGGCCGGACGCGTTCATGAAGGCCGACTCCGGCAAAATAGATACCGACGGAGAGGATGCCTTCGCCTGGGCGCTCAGCTCCGAGGTCAGCACCACCACGCTGTATTCGGTTTTCGAGTCCACGGACCCGGAGAAGGAGGTCTTCGGCTACCTGCGCGCCGGTATTTACAGGCAGGAACTTGCGGCCGTCCTCCTGCTTTCCGAAAAAACTTCGGTCCCCTTTAAAAAACTCGCCGCGGAACTCCCAAAAGCCGGCGGCTTCAGGGGCCTGGCGAAAAAACACCAGGCCGACGCCATGGTTATTTTCGAAGCGGCCGGCCGCCTTAAGGCCGCGGCCGACCTCAGGATGCCGCTTTTCCTGTCGGGCCCGGCCGCACCGGCAGCCGCCGGCGTCCGGCTCTCTACCGCCCCCGCGCACTCCACAGATGAAAAAAACTAGCCTGCTGCTCATAGTTTCCCTGCTGCTCTGCGGCCGCGCCTCCGCGCTGTCGGTGCCGAGCGGCGCCTCCTCGGCCGAGCTCGTCCTGCCGGACGGCTTCAGCGTGAAGGTCGAGCTCGCGCTGACCCCGGAAACGCAGGCGAAGGGGCTGATGTTCCGCGAGGAGCTGCGGCGGGACCGCGGGATGCTTTTTGTGTTCGCCGGGCTGGAGCTCAGGTCTTTCTGGATGAAGAACACTTTTATAGACCTGGATATGGTTTTCCTGGACGCCGGCCTTAAGGTGGTAAAAGTCTTCCACCGGGTGCCGCGCTCGACCGCGGGCCAGTCGGAAGACGAGGTCGCGCGGGTTTCGGCGCCCGCAGTCTGCGTCCTGGAGCTTCCCGCCGGGACCGCCCGCGCGCACCGGGTAAAGCCGGGCTCCAAAATAAAGATTTCCTTCCCCCCGCCGCCCGCCAAATAAAAAAGGCGGGCCTGCGCCCGCCTTTCGCTTCCTCCGTCGCTAGTTGCCGGTTTCCCGCTTTTGCCCGGCCTGCTTCAGAATTTCAGACATATCGGCGCCCTTCGGCAGCCCCTGCTTCTCCTGGCCTCCCGAGCCGAAGGACTTGCCTCCCTGCAGGCGGGGTATTACCGTGCCCTGCCGGAGTTTTTTTGAAGCGGCGGCGGCTTTCTTTTTCACCGGGGCCGGAGCCGGAGGAGTTTTTCCTGTTTCCGGCGCCTGGCGCGCCGCGGCCGTGGAGGCGGCGCCGTCGCTGGAATAGCCTTCGTTCGCCTTTTCGAAGATCGCCAGGGAATCCCCGCTGGTCGCTTCGGACCTCGCGGCGGGAATGCTGCCGGGGAGGACGCTGCCGGACCTTTCATCCTTGAAAATGGAGTCCTGCGCGGAAGATCGAGGCAGGGAGTCGCCGGCGTCCTCTACGACCAGGAGCTTTATTCCGAATATTATCGCGATGGTAAGTATGAGTCCGAGGATCAGGAGGACCTTCGGGCTGAAATTATTCGCGGATCTGTTCTGGCTGTTGTAGTTCATAGGATGGATACCCTCATAATATATGAGTTTACAACATAATGGGCCTGCTGTTTTAGAGGTAGAAAGGTTATAAACATATATTTTTATAGTAAAATAATCTTACATGGGAATCTGGAAAAACGCTTTTAAAATACCGGAGCCCCCGGAGCCTACTCCTGAAGAAAAGAAGCTGCTGGACGTCCTCGTCGAAAAGGTCTCGCGGCGCGGGCTGGGCGAAATAGCCGCCTTCACGGTGGAAAGCACCGCTCCCCTGCACAACCTGGGCGCGCAGGGCATGACCTTCATCGAGCCCGCGCTTACGATGCTGTTTAAAAAAGAAGACGTGGAAAAGTACAGGGCACTGCTGGAGAACAGCAAGGCCATGAAATATTTAGCGAACCGGCTGAACGCCGAGACGGAAGAAAAGGAAGCCCCCAATGTCAAAAAAAGACCTTGAAATCATTATAGCCACCGACTGCGGCAGCACCACCACGAAAGCCATCCTCATAGAGAAGAAAGGCGATACCTACCGCCAGACTTTCCGCGGAGAAGCCCCCACCACGGTGGAGGCCCCGTTCGAGGACGTCACCAAGGGCGTGCTGAACTCGATCACCGAGGTCGAGGAACTTTCCGGCCGGAAAATACTGGACGGCGAAAGGATCATAACGCCTAACAGCGGGCTTACGGGCGCCGATATTTACGTCTCCACCTCCTCGGCCGGCGGCGGCCTGCAGATGATGGTGGCCGGGGCCGTCAAGGCCATGACCGGCGAATCCGCGCAGCGCTGCGCTCTGGGCGCCGGCGCCATCGTTATGGACGTGCTGGCCTCCAACGACGGCCGCGCCGACCACGAGAAGATAGAGCGCATCCGGCAGCTCCGCCCGGACATGATGCTGCTCTCCGGCGGGACCGACGGCGGAACCATCACCCACGTGGTGGAGCTCGCGCAGTTCCTGAAGGCCGCCGACCCCAAGCCCCGCCTCGGCGCCTCCTACAAGCTGCCGGTGATCTACGCCGGCAACAACAAGGCCCACGCGCAGATCAAAGAGATCCTTGGCGACCGCACGGCGCTGATCATCACCGAGAACCTCCGCCCCACGCTGGAAAAAGAGAACCTGATGCCGGCCCGCCACAAGATCCACGACATCTTCCTCGAGCACGTGATGCAGCAGGCCCCGGGCTACCCGCGCCTGATGAAGATGGTGGGCGCCCCGATAATGCCCACGCCGGCCGCGGTAGGCACCATGACGGAAAAGTTCGCCAAAGCAAATAAATTCAACGTACTGGCCGTCGATATCGGCGGCGCCACTACCGACGTGTTCTCCGTCTTCTCCGAAGTTTTCAACCGCACCGTCAGCGCGAACCTGGGGATGAGCTACTCCATCTCCAACGTGATGGCGGAGGCCGGCCTGGCCAATATCCTGCGCTGGCTCCCCTTCGACATGGACGAGCAGGACCTCAGGAACCGCCTTAAGAACAAGATGATAAGGCCTACTACCATCCCCCAGACGGTCGAGGACCTGCAGATCGAGCACGCGGTCGCGCGCGAGGCTCTCCGCCTGGCTTTCGACCAGCATAAGGCGCTGGCCGTGGGGCTGAAAGGCGTCCAGCAGGAGCGCTCCATCTCCGACGCTTTCGACCAGACCGCCTCCGGGGCCAGCCTCATCAACGTGATGCGGCTGGATTACGTGATAGGCTCGGGCGGCATCCTCGCGCATTCCCCCCGCCGCACCCAGTCGATGCTCATGATGATAGACGCCTACCAGCCCGAGGGCATCACCCGCATGGCCGTGGACTCGATCTTCATGATGCCGCACCTGGGCGTGCTGGCGCAGATAAGCGAGAAAGCCGCGCTGGACGTGTTCTACAACGACTGCCTGGTGAGGCTGGGCACCTGCCTCGCGCCGAAGGGCCTGGGCAAGGAAGGCCAGCTCATAATGGAGTGGGAAGTGACCGGCTCCGACGGCAGCAGGCAGGCCGGCGAGCTTCGCTTCGGCGATATCATCCACGTACCCTTCGCCGCCCCCAAGGCCAGGCTGGTGGCCAAGCCGGTTAAAGGTTTCGACATGGGCTCCGGTTCAGGCAGCCGCGTAGAGGCGGACATCGAAGGCGGCGTGGTCGGGCTGGTGCTGGACGGGCGCGGCAGGCCTTTCAACCTTTCCAAGGAGCCGGCAAAGCGCCGCGACGACCTGAACAAGTGGTACAAAGCGATGGGGATGTACCCGGTCTAACAACGATCGAGAATCGAGGATCAAGAACTCTGCGATCCCCGATTTTCGATCCCGGATCCCTGACTATAGTTTTCATTTTGAGTTTTAAGGAGACAGTTTATGGCGCACGCTTATACACCCGGACTTAAAGTAATGCCCTGCACGCTGCTGAAGAAGAAGAGGCTTCTGCCTATTCCCGGAAAGGTGCTTGCAGAAATGGGCCGGCAGGTGGACTCCCTGGACGTTGTCGCGCAGACCGAACTGCCCGGGAAGGTCTTCTCCGTCAACGTGGCCAACCGCCTGGCCGTCGGCCCCGATGAGATCAAGAATTTCATGACCAAGGGCGAAGGCGACACCGTGAAGAAAGGCGAGATCATAGCCGAGAACAAGCCCTTCCTGAAATGGTTCAAGACCGCCGTCGAGTCCCCCGTGGACGGTACCGTGGAGGCCGTCTCCCTTATCACCGGACAGGTTCTGCTGCGCGAGCCGCCGAAAGTGCTTCCGATAAAAGCTTATGTGAAAGGCAAAGTGGTCGAGGTCACTCCCAATTTCGGCGTTGTTATCGAGACCGAGGGCACCTTCATCCAGGGCATTTTCGGCGTGGGCGGCGAGACCAACGGCGAGATCTGCATGGCCGTCGCGAGCCCCGACGAGGACCTGACGACCGAAGATATCAAGGAGAACCACAGGGGCAAGATAGTCATCGGCGGGAAGCACGCCAGCCTCTCCACCATAAAGCGCGCCATCGAACTGGGCGTTAACGCCATAGTGGTGGGCGGGATACACGACCGCGACCTGCGCCAGCTGCTGGGCTACGACATCGGGGTCGCGGTGACCGGCCACGAGCAGCTCGGGATCACCGTGATAGTTACCGAGGGGTTCGGGATGATCCCGATGGCGGAATATACTTTCAAGCTGCTCGCCTCCCGCAACGGCGAGAGCGCCTCCGTGTCCGGCGCGACGCAGATACGCGCCGGGGTGATGCGCCCCGAGATCATAGTGCCGGGCTTTCCCAAGAACGTGACCGAGTCCAAGAAGGACCAGGGCCGCGGCTGGATAGAACCCGGCGACCCGATACGCATAATCCGCGAGCCGCATTTCGGCGTGATAGGCACGGTTAAATCCCTGCCGCCCGAGCTTACGGTGATCGGCAGCGAGAGCCACGCCCGGGTGCTGGAAGTGACCCTGGACAGCGGGGAAGTCATCGTCGTCCCTCGCGCGAACATCGAAGTGCTGGAGAAGTAATTTAAGGTAAAGGCAGAGGCGGAGGTATAGCGATCTATACCTGCACCTTTGCCTTTATCTTTGCCCGCTCGCCTGCTATGGCTAAAAAACACAAAAAAACTTCTCTCAAACCGGCGCCGGCTCCGGAGCTGAAAGACCGGTTCCCGGCGTGGCTCGTCTGGCCGGTCTTCGCGGCCTGGGGCATTTTTGTCCTTAAAAGCTACTATTCAAAGTTCCCTCTTAACCTCGAGTCCCTTTCGGTGATCCTGGCCCCGGAGCAGTATACCGCCGGCCTTTTCAGCGTCCTGCCGGGGCACCTCCTGAACGTCCTGTACGCCGCGGTTTTCCTGTTCGCCTGCTTCTCGGCCGGGCGCCCGGCCCTTAAAGCGGCCGGCTTCGGCTTTGCCGGCGCGCTCGAGGAAACGGTTTTCTCCTGCGGCGCCGGTTTCGGCCTGCTTGCCGTTTACGTTTTCATCCTGGCCGCTTTCAAGCTCCTTAACTTCTGGCCCGTGGCCGCTTTCATTGTCCTGGCGTGCGCCGCCGGGATATATTTTCTGCGCAAGGAGCCTCTTCGCGTCGCCGCCGGCGGCCCAGCCGCGTTCGGCCCCGCCGATTTCGCCGCCCTGGCGGTGCTGCTGCTGGCCATGCTGCTTAACCTGGCGGGTGCGCTCAGCCCCGAGATCTTCTACGACGCACTGGTCTATCATCTCGCGGTCCCCAATTATTTCGTGATAAAACACGGGATAGCCCCGATGCCCTATAATTTTTATTCCGACCTGCCTTTTACGCACGGGATGCTTTACGCCGCGGCGCTGCTGCTTAAGGGCGAGACCCTGGCCAAGTTCATAAATTACGGGGCGGGACTCCTTACGGCCGGGGCCGTGCTGGCCCTCGGCGCGCGCTATTTCTCCCTCCGCGCCGGGCTCTGGGGCGCGGCCATATTTTATACCGTCGGCCATGCCATGCTCGCCTCCTGGTCCGCGGGGACGGAAGCCCTGCTGATGTTCTTTTCCACGCTTGCGCTCTACGCGGTCCTGAATCGCAGCGAGGAAGAACCGCGCTGGCTCTGGCTGGCGGCCTGCTTCTGCGGCCTGGCCATGGGCGTCAAGTATACGGGCTTCTTTACCGCCGTGGGCGTTATGCTGGTTTACGCCTGGCCGGCCCGGGCCAAACCGCTGACCGTAGTTAAAAACCTCGCGCTCTTTACGCTGATCGCCTCTTTCTTCGTCGGGCCCTGGCTGGTCAAGAATTACCTTTACCAGGGCAACCCTGTTTTCCCGTTCGCGCTCAATCTCTTCGGCGCGGACCCGCATTCGGACCCGCAGAAGCTGAAGGACTTTATCGGCCACGCCGGCCAGATCGGGGCATTGAAGCCGCTGTACTGGCTGATGAATCCCTGGAAGATCACTATGGGGCAGGTCCCGAACTCGGAATATTTCAGCCCGCTCTTTATCCTTATGCTGCCGGGGGCCTTCCTCCTTTCCGGGCCCGCCGGCGCCGCGCTTTCGGGGCTCTGGATCTTTTTCCTCGCCGTCTGGGGAGGCTTCTCGGTTTCTTCCACCATGGCGCGCTTCCTTATGCCGGCCTACCCCGCGGCCGGGCTCATAATGGCGGCTTATCTTTTTTCACCGGGCCACAGGGCGCTGAAAGGCGCGCTCAAAGCCGCGGCGCTGGCCGTCTGTTTCACCGGGCTTTATTGGGCCGGCGTTATCTTCTATTCCCAGGGCCGCTGGCGGCCCCTGACCGGGGCCGTTACCGCCGGGGACTACCTGAGCCATACCCAGCCCACCTACCCTTACAGCAGCTATTCCGCGGTGAAATATATAAACGAAAAAACTGCGCCCGGCTCGAAGGTCCTGCTGATCGGCGACGAGCGCAGCTATTACCTCAAGAAGGATTTTATCGTCAGTTCGGTCTATGACAATACGGCCGCGGTAGAATACGCCGCGGCGGCCAGGGACGGCGAGGACCTCTACGTGCGGCTTAAAGCCGACGGGATTACCCATATACTTCTTAACACGACCGAGGCTATCAGGCTGGGCACGAGTTACCGGATGTTCTACTGGGACGAGCGCGCGCGCGGCGTTTTCTACTCCTTCTGGGACCGGCATGTCAGGGAGGTTTTTTCTTTCGACGAGGCGCAGAACGGCCAGGTCTTCAACCGCGTTTCGGTCTACGAGCTCGCAGATAAACTCCCCGCCGGCGCCCCCCCGGCCTTCAATGTGATGAAAGAAATTATCATGAAGAATCTCGATAAAAAATGATGCTTGCCTGAAAAACCGATAAAGTGTATATTATTACAAGTTATGATAAAACATAAAGCTCTCCTCACCCTCTTCCTATCCCTTTTCCTCGTCGGCGGACTTTTTGCCGCCAAACCGGTTCCCCCCGCAAAAAAAGCAGCGCCGCCAGCACCGGCGGTCATCACCGGCCTCACGGCGGTCGATATGCCTTATGACGCCGGCAACGCCGCCATCCTCAAGTGGGCCGTGAACCCCGCCGACACCGCGGATACTTTTTACGTGGTCTATGTCTCTTCGCTCCAGGCCGGCGGCTGGCTGGAAGCCGACAGGTTCGTTTCCTCCGCCAAGACCGGCAAGGACGTCGAGCTGCCTTTCTGGGCCTGGGACGGCTCCGCGCTGGAACACGCGGTGAAGGTAGAACTGAACAATACTTACGGCGACAGCCTGCCCAACGCCGCTTTCCAGTTCAAGGTCGCGGCCGAAAAGAACAAGCAGGTCGTCGCGGAGTCCCTGCCGGTGTCGGTGACGCCGGTGGGCAACTGGTTCCGCCTGGACCGCATGAATAACCTCGTCCTGCTCATCACGATCATCGTGATCTTCTTCTGGGCCGTCTCCCACGCCAAGCGCAAAGGCCTTTTCATCCGCCGTATAGCCGGCCTCGACGCCATCGACGAGGCCATCGGCCGCGCAACCGAGATGGGCAAGCCAATTTTCTACGTGCCCGGCATCGGCTCCATGAGCTCCATCTCGACCATCGCGTCGGCATTCATCCTGGGCGAGGTTTCCAAGAAGGTCGCCCAGTACGACAGCCAGATCAAGGTCCCCCATTACGACCCCGTCGTCATGACGGTCTGCAAAGAAGTGGTCAAGCAGTCCTACATGGAGGCCGGCCGGCCGGACTCCTACCGCGAGGACATCAACCAGTTCGTGAGCGCCGACCAGTTCTCCTACGCCGCCTCGGTGGACGGCATGATCTCCCGCGAGAAGCCGGCCGCCTGTTTCTACATGGGCTACTTCATGGCCGAGTCCCTGCTCCTGGCCGAAGTCGGCGCCACTTCCGGCGCCATCCAGATCGCCGGCACCGACGTGGAGCACCAGCTGCCCTTCTTCTTCACCGCCTGCGACTACACGCTTATCGGCGAGGAGCTCTACGCCGCCGGGGCCTACCTCTCCAGGGAGCCGATGCTGGTCAGCGCCCTCAAGGTGCAGGATTTCGGCAAGCTTTTCGTCATGATCTCCGTTTTCTTCGGCATGATCTGCGTCGCCCTCGGGGCCAAATTCGGCTGGAGCTCTTTCGTCGGGGCCGTCCTGAACCTGTTCCAGAACTTCTGATCTTATGAAACTGATAAAAAAACAAATACCTTTAGCCATAGTGTTCATCACCGGGGTGCTTACCCTGATCTCCTATTACGTCCCCCACAAGGTCTCGGTGGACTACATCGAGACCATGAACAAGTGGGAGAATATCGTGGTCGCCTTCGCTTTCCTGCTGGGCCTTATCAGCCTGTTCTTCTCCCACTACAACAAGATCGCCAGGAAGGGCGACGGCTGGGGCTACAGCATCTTCGTGTTCATAGGCTTCTTCGCTATCATCATCCCCGCCTATACCAGCGGCGGCAAGCAGATGGTGGAAGGCGTGCTGACCCCCCTGGGCTGGTCCTATAAGTACATCTACACCGCCCTGAGCGGGACCATGTTCGCCGTGCTGGCCTTCTACATCGTGTCCACCGCCTACAGGTCGTTCAGGATAAAATCCCCCCAGGCTTTCGTCCTGTTCGTGGCGGCCTTCATCCTGATCCTCGGCAAAGTCCCGCTCGGCCAGATCATCTGGGACTCGGCGCTGGGCTGGACGGGCCAGAGCGTATCGGCCGTCATAGAATGGATCATGCAGGTGCCCGCCGTTGCCGGCAAGCGCGGCATCATGATCGGCATCTCCATCGGCGCCATCGTGACCTCGCTGAAGATAATTTTCGGCATCGAGAAACAGTACATGGGGAAGGACTAGGCTTATGAAGGAAACGCTACAGAAATTTTTCAAGATAGACAGGCGCTGGATCTTCCTGCTGCTGGCGGTCACGCTCGTCGTCCCCATCGTGAAGCCCATCGGCCTCCCGAACAAGAGCATCTCCAAGGCCACCACGAGGGTTTACGAAAGTCTCGAAAAGCTGCCCGCCGGCTCTTTCCTGCTCCTCTCGCTGGATTACGACCCCTCCACCCGGCCGGAGCTGCACCCGATGGCGATGGCGCTGGTCAGGCACGCTTTCAGCAGGAACCTGCGCGTGGGCGTGGTCACCTATATAGCCGGCTCCACCGGCCTTATCGAGGAGCTCTTCGCCAAAGTGGGCAAGGAATATAATAAGAAGGACGGTACCGATTACGTCATCCTTCCCTACCAGCCCAACATCCTCGCCGTCATGACGCAGATGTCGTCGGACCTGTACGGGATCTACTCCAAGGACCGCAACGGCACCGATATCGCCGGCATGCCCGTCCTGAAGGGCGTGAAGACCTACAAGGATATGTCTCTGGTGGTATGCGTCACGGGCACCGCCATCCTGGATTACTGGGTGGCCTATGTGGGCGACAAGTACAGCGTGCCGGTGGCCGGCGGCGTCACCGCTATCAGCCAGCCCGGCTACGGCCCCTACCTGCAGACCAACCAGCTCAAAGGCCTGATAGGCGGCATGAAGGGCGCGGCGGAGTACGAGTCGCTGATCAAGCAGCCCGGCAAAGGGACTTCGGGCATAGACGCGCTCAACCTGGCGCATCTGCTGGTGCTGATCCTTATCCTGACTTCGAACATCATTCTGCTGTTCGTTAAATATTTCTGATGGCTTTCTCAAAGAGGTGCATATGGTACTAGATACATCGATAATCGCCGGCGGCTGGCTGGCAGCGGGGCTTACGATCTTTCTCTTCAGTTTCCTTTACAG